>DASXQB010000404.1:0-5905 GCA_036493295.1 Polyangia bacterium
CGGCTGGTAGATAGGCGCGCGCACAAAAGGACGAGCGGCAAACGGCGCCGCGTAGGATCGGGCCATCGGCGCCGGCCGATAAATCGGACCTTGATAGCGAGGCACGTAAGAAGCGGACGGGCGACCAAACGCCGGCGCCGACGGACGCACGCCGCCCGAAGAAAATACCGGCCCGCGACCGGCGGGCGCGACGAATCCCGGTAGCCCACTTGACGACGCGCGAGCGCGCGGGCCGGCCGACCACAGCGCGCCACCAACCGCCGCCGGCGATCGATTGCTGGGCGCAAACCGATAGACGGGGGTCTGTTGCCTGAGTGTCCGTTGCCCGATTGTCGGGCCGGCGGCCCACGGGCGGCTGGCCACGGCGACCCCGACGTGCGGCGAGATCGCGCGCGCCGGAACAGCATGCGGGGCCACCGTTGCGAAGCGAGCCGCCGCCACCGGCGCGCCCTTCTGATCGAACAAGCGCGCGGGCCCGGCGTTTACCCGCACGGGAGCGCCGTTCATCGAAAGCACACGCTGGTTCGACACCACGGACGTACGCGCGAAAACCGCCGGCACCGTTCGCGACGACAAATACGTCGGCTGCGCGGCACCCAGGCGACCGGCCGCGGTGAAGCGCCACGGCGACCGCGTACCGATCGGCCGGCCCAAGCCGACGCCGCGCGGGGGCAACGGCGCCCAGCCGACGTAGCCGCCGCCGGCACGCCACGAAACCCACGCCGGTCCCCACAGCGTTCCGGGAACCCAGCCCCAGCCGCGACCAGCCAGCGTCGTCCAGCGACCGTAGTGAAACGGCGCCCAACCCCAATCCCAGGCGGAAACCCAGGTCCAGCCGAACTCGGTGAGGGCCCAATGGCCGTTGCTGGCGTAGGGCGAAAAGTCCGCGCCCACGATCAACGGCGACGGCATCCACACCCGACCGTAGGTGCCGTCATCAATCCAGCTTCCGTACGGCGAAAGCGCATCGGCGAACTGGCTGTACGCTTGCGGATCGTATCCATCGTCGTACGACTGCGCGACTTGATCGTCGTACGTCACGTCGGTATCGATCGAATCGGCATACATGTTGGGATCGTATTCTTCGCCGGGCGGCGCTTCGGGCACTGTCGGTAATGCTTCCGACGGTGGGGCCGGCGGCGCAGCCAGCGGTGGCGAGGCGGCCGGATCAACGGCCGGCGGCGAGAACACAATCGATGGCGCGGCGGTTGGCGCCGGCGCCATCGGCGCGGCGACCGCGACCGCGACCGCTGTGACCACCATCAGACCGAAGGCCGGCAATGCGCCCAAAGCGTTCATGGATGAAAAGCCCCCTTTTCCACCGCGCCGGCGCCAGTCCCCACAACATCAATGAAGACCCGGACCGCCGCGCGAAGTTAGTTTAGCACCCGCCCAGATCTTTTCCGGGCCTGGCGCCTCGGGCTGGAAAATGAAGGCGCGCGCGACCGATGACGCTCAGCGCTCGCCCGTTTCAAGCCGCCGCAGGTTGACGGCGCAGTGCTTGTACGCGGGCTGCCGCGAATGCGGATCGAAGGCCGGGAACGTCAGGCGGTTCATGGTCTCGTCGTGCATGGGCACGAAGACCTGACCCGGTTGAACGTTGTTGGTGACGAACGCGCGAGCGCGAATGGCCCCGCGGCGTGACGAGACCTCGATCCATTCGCCGGGTGGGATCTTCAGCTTGCCGGCGTCGGTGGGGTTGAGCTCGACGTAGACGTCCTTGGGATAAAGGCGCCGCAGGACCGCTGATTTCTTCGTGCGCGTCTGGGTGTGCCACTGGCTGGAGCTGCCGCGCCCGGTGAGCAGCACGTACGGATATTGATCATTGGTCAGCTCGGGAGGCGGGCGTGGATCGTCGAAGACGAAGCGCGCCTTGCCGTCGGCGTGAAAGAAAACGCCATCGCCAAACAGCCGCCGCTCGCCGTCCTCTTCGCCGACCGTCGCGCCCGCCGGCAGCGGCCACTGGATGCCGCCGGCGCGATCGAGCATCGCGTAGTCGGCGATGCCGCCGATGTCGCAGGGCTGGCCTTTCGAGCAGCGTTTCACGATCTGAAACACCGCCTCGGGACTGGACCAGTCGCGGAACAGGTCGCCACAACCCCAGGCTTCGGCGACCAGGCGAAAGATTTGAAAGTCGGCCAGGGCTTCTCCTGGCGGCCGCGCCACCTTCTTCACCACGCCGATGCGCCGTTCCGAATTGATGAAGGTGCCTTCTTTTTCGCCCCAGCCGGCGGCCGGCAACAACAGATGCGCCCGCTGCGCCGTCTCGGTCGTGGTGTACATGTCCTGCACCACCAAAAAATCCAGGCGCCCCAAGATCTCGTGAAAGTCGCGCTGGTTGATCCACGAATGCGCCGGGTTGGTGCCGATGATCCACAGCCCCCGGATCCGCCCAGCCAGGATCTGCTCGACGATCTGATCGTAGGCCAGGCTGTTTTGCGGGGTGATGCGCTCTTCCGGCAGACCGGTGGCGGCGGCGATCTTGCGACGGTCGCCGGCGTCGGTGAAGTCGTGCCCGCCCAGTAAATTGGTGGTGTTCGAAAAAAGCCGCGACCCCATGGCGTTGCACTGCCCGGTGATCGAATTGGCGCCGCTGCCTGGCCGTCCGATGTGTCCGCCCATCAGCGCCAGGTTGATGATCGCCTGCGCCGTACGCACCGCTTCGTGTCCCTGGTTGACGCCCATGGTCCACCAAAACGAAACCCGCCGTTCCGGACGCAGCAGCGCCGCCACCTCGGCGATCTGGTTTTCCGAGAGCCCGGTCTCCGCCACCACCCGCGGCAGCGGAAACGATGCCAGGTGGCGGCGAAAGTCGGCATAGCCGACGGTGGAGCGTTCAATGAACGCTCCGTCCACCCAACCTTGATCGACCGCAATGCGCGCCAACCCGTACAGCAAAACCAGATCCGACTTGGGCCGCAGCGATAGATGATGAGTGGCGGCCATCGCCGTCTCGGTCTTGCGCGGGTCAATGACGACGATCGCCGGCTTGCGTTTGTTGCGACAGATGCGTTCCCACATGATCGGGTGGGCGATACACAGGTTTGATCCGACCAGCACGATGACGTCGGACTCTTCAAAGTCGGCGTACGAAAATGGCGGAGCATCGAAGCCGAACGCTTGCTTGTACGCGGTCGCCGCGGTGGCCATGCACTGGCGCGTGTTGCCGTCGCCGTGAACCATCCCCATCCCGAACTTGGCCACCGCGCCCAGCAAGGCCATCTCCTCGGTGACGATCTGTCCGCTCGAGAGAAACGCCACCGCCGCGTCGCCGTGCTTGGCCTGGATAGCCTTGAACTGGGCGACCATCGTCTCCAGCGCCGCCTCCCACGTGGTCGGCTCCAGCTTGCTGCGCTTGCCGCGCAGTAGCGGCAAGGTAGCGCGATCCGGCGCGGCCAGAGGAGCCAGCGCCTGCCACCCTTTCGGGCAAGCCATGCCCAGGTTCACCGGATAGTCCGTGGTGGGCGACAGATTCACCGCCGCACCGTCTTTCATGTGCACGGTCAGGCTGCAGCCGGTGGAACAAAACCCGCACACCATCGTGGTGGTGGCGTCGGGGCGTAGGCGCGACGGAACCTGCCCCAGGCCGAAGCGACCGGGCGACCGCAGCAGATCGCGGGTCAGCGGCCCCTGCCGATCGTAGAGCGCCCGCTGCGCCAGCGCGCGCAGCTTGTCGACGGCCATCAGCCCGGCGCTCCCGGCATGCGCGACGCCGGCGCCGACCGGAAGAACAGCGAGCGTTCGAGCAATTCACCGACGATCAGCAACAACGCGACGGCCGTCGTGCCCGCCAGCGAGGGCGCCGTGCCGGTTTCCAGCAGCAGAGCGGGCAACGCCAGGCCGCCGAGGATACCAATGGCAAAACGCGCCAGGGTGGGCCCGCGCAAGGCCCCGACCATCAGCAGCGCCACCCGCTTCCAGGTGGTGTGCGGGCGGCTCCACAGATGGCGAAACACCGACGCTTCGAAGACCAGCTTCAGCGCCGAGCCGACGATGACGATCTTCAGCAGCACGGCGGCGCCAGGCGCGCTGACGCCGAGCGCAGCGTCGGTGACCAGCGCAGCGGCAGCGCCCAGAATCACCGCGCTGGCCGAAAATTTGAACGCCGTCGCCGGGCCGCCCCACTGCGCCCGTCGCGTGGCCGCATAGATCATCACCGAGCACGCCACGCCCAACCCACCCGCGGCCACCGCGGCCAGCTCCCAGACGCCGCGCCACCGCGCCAGCGTCGCCAACCCCGGCAAGGGAATCCGCGCCGGCGCCAGCGACGCCGCGTACAGCGCGGCCGTCGCGGCGAACAGACCGAAGGCGACGATCTCGCGGCTCATCCACGAGGTGGCAAACCCCAGCACGGCGCGAAAGGCGAACTGCGGCCGGCCAAGGTGCAGTGTCGCCGCGCCGATGGCCATCAGCGCCAGCGCCAGCGCGACGGCGGCCTGCACCGCGCCCATCGCCGGGCCCAGCGGCAAAAGGCGACCCTTCACCACGTTGGTGATGAACGTGCCCACCGCCAGCTGGGTCAGAACCAGCATCACCGCCAGCGGTAAATGTCCGTGCTCGGGGCTGACGCTGTAAAAATCCGCCGGCAGCAGATTGCGCGGCACCGGACGGGCCGTCTTGTACACGGTGGTCGGCAAGGTGTGGTCGGGCGCCGGCGCGCCGGGCAAGAACACGCCCGCCTCGCTGGCCTGCACGGCCTGGGTTTGATCGCTGATGCGAATGCGAATGGCCTGGTTCGGGCACGCCTGCACGCAGGCCGGCGCTTCGCCGACGGCCAGGCGATCGCTGCACATGTCGCACTTGCGAACGATGCCGCGGCTGGCGCTGTACTTGGGCGCGTCGTACGGACACATCAGCGTGCAGTACTGGCAACCGATGCACTGGTCGTCCAGGTGGTGGACGATGCCGGTGACCGGATCTTTTTCGTACGCCTTGACCGGGCAGCCGCGCATGCACGCCGGATCGACGCAGTGGTGGCACGACGTGGTCACGGTCTGCTGCGCCGGCGCGTCGGCGGTGCCGCCGTGAAGCAAGCCGACGGTGCGCCATATTTCACCTTCGTCCAGGCCGTTCAGCGCGTGGCACGACGCCACGCACGCCTTGCAGCCGGTGCACACGTCCAGGTCGACTTCGAACGAATACTGCTGGCCGGGGCCGGGACGATCGAACGGGATCAGATCCCGGTAGTACCGGCCTTGCGCCGGCGCTTGCCCGTCGTCGTGGTGGCGCGAGAAGCGATCGACAGCGGTCAACTGCTGTTGCTCGTCGAGCACGCGATCCAGAAATGCCGTCAGCTTGCTGGGCACACCACCGGCGGCCGCGACGCCGCTGCCGGCGGGCGGCGCGATCCGCAAAAGCGGGCTGCGGATGGCGCCCGGACTGCTGGATGGTGGCAACCGGACTCCCTACTTTGTCCCTGACGGTGAATCGAGCTGGACATCGAGCTTCAGTTGGACGCGTCCGTCGCGCACGCGCACCGGGAAGGCCGCCACCCGCACCGCGGCGTCGTCCAGGCAAGTTCCGGTGCGCAGATCAAAGCTTTGCTTGAAGATGGGCGAGGCGATCTTCAGAACGCCGTTGCGATCGCCCATGATCCCGCGCGACAGGACCGACGCCTGGCTGAAGGGATCGATGTTGTCCAGGGCGTACAGCGCGGGCGCGGTGCCCGGGCGGAAGACGGCGACGTGGCGGCGCCGCACCAGCGCGCACACCGCCGCCTTCGGGCGAATGTCGTCCAGCGCGCAGACGTCGATCCACTCTGCTTGATCCGCATCCACATCAACGGCGCCGCCAGCCTCGCCGGCGGCGTCCATCGCCACCGGCAAGCGGGCGGCCGCGCTCATTGCGCCCTCCGGTCTGTTTCAGCGGAGCGCACCAGCGACTGTCGTTCCTCGACGGTGGCGGG
>DASXQB010000405.1:0-2470 GCA_036493295.1 Polyangia bacterium
GGCCGCGCCGGCGCCTCGGTCGACGACGGCGTCGCCTGGGTGACCGACATCTGCGGCGCGCTCGACGTCCCCGCCCTCTCCCGCTACGGCATGACCGCCGCCGACGTCCCCGCCCTGGTCGCCGGCGCCCGCGCGGCTCACCTTGCGAAGTGCGGGTGGGCCCGCGGGAGGGCCCAGCCCTCCCGCGCAGCGAGGGGGCTAGCCCCCGAGCGATCTCCGCGCCGAGCACGCCTCGTACGGCGGCGGCTCGTTGCTGTCCTCGTAGCGAAGCATGTCGCGGTTGACCTGGATCTGCTTGCCGGCCTTGGCCTCGTTGCACTTGAGGCGCGTCCAGTCGGTCAGGACCTCGATCCATTTGGTCAGCTCGGCGTCTCGCAAAAGCTCGAGCTTCTTCTTCTCGAACTCGCCCAGGTCCGCCTGCTTGCGCTCTTTCAACCGTACGATCACCGCGCTGCCAGCGACGTCAAAAGGACCGGCCAGCGGCGCTTCGGGGGTGAGGGTGAACGCCGCCTTGGCCAGTTCATTCGACACGCCGATGCCTTCGACGATGGCGCCGTCGTGGCCGCCGCGCAGGCTGAATAACCCGGTCTCTTCGGCGCCCGGCCCGTCTGCGATCTCCGCCGTCGCTGATCCAGCCTTGGCGCCCGGCTTGCCCGCTTTGTCTTTCTTGGCCGCGTCCGCCTTGGCCGCGTCGGTCTTGCTGGCGTCGGCTGCGCCCGGGAACAGGTCCTTCAGCGTCTTGCCCGCTTCGGCCTTGGCCTTGGTCAGGGCGGCCAGCGCGTCCGCTTTGGCGCGCGCGCTGGTTTGCTGCTCGCGCACCTTGTCGGCGGCCAATTCCAGCTTCACCTGCTCGAACGACAGGTCGCCTTCGCGGCTGCCCGACGAGATCATCAGCACCCAACCTTCATTCGACTTCAGCGGGCCGACCACGTCGCCGGTCTTGGCCGCCACTAACTTGGCCTCGCCGTCGCCGGTCAGGTTGGTGGTGCCCAGGCGCCGCCAGCCCAGATCGCCGCCCTTGGCCTTGCTGGCCGCGTCTTCCGACACTTGCTTGGCCAGTTCGGCGAACGATTCGCCCTTCTTCAGGCGAGCGGCGATCGCGTCGGCTTTCTTCTCGGCTGCCTTGTCGGCGTCGCCGGCGCCGCCCTTGATCAGGATCTGGCGCAGGTGCAGCTCTTTCGGCGTCTTTTCATAGACGAACTTCTTCGTCTCATAGTCTTTCTTCAGCGCCTCTTCGTTGGTCTTGGCATAGGCGGCGATCTCGGCGTCGGTGGGCGCCACCTGGGTCTCATAACGATGCGGGGCGAAGCGCACGTACTCGAGGTTGACCTGGTTGCCCTTGCGCGCGAAATCGGCCTTCACCTCGTCGGACGAAACCGTCACCCCGGCCCGCAGCAGATCGCGCACGCGTGAGGCCAAAAGCTCGCGCTTTTGCTCCTCGATGAAGCTCTTCGGGGTCAGGCCCATCTCGAACTGGACGAAGTTCTTGAACAGGTCGTAGCTGAACTTGCCGTCCTTCTGCAGGCGCCCGACGGTGCGCGGATAGCCAAGGCCGATCATCTTCGAATCGGCGATCTGATCCTCGACCTCTTCTTCTGTGACCGCGTAACCCAGCTGCTCGGCTTCTTGAGCCAAAAGCTCGCGCTCGATCAGCTTGTCCATCACCGTCTCTTTGACCCGCTGCTGCTTGGCCATCTGGGCGGGGTATTGCGCGCCCCCCAGCACCAAAAAGCCGTAACGGAAATCGCTGGCCGAGATCGTGTCGCCGCCGACGCGCGCGGCGAACTGATCGCCGACCGAGGTCGGTCCGTCGCAGCCACCACGTGACTGCGGACCGAAGTTGATGATGAAGACGGCAATGACGATGCCGAACAGCACATAGATGAGCAGCGACTGCGACGACTTACGCATCTGCTCGAGCATGAAGAAGGCCTCCCGAAAATGGATTGCGAGGGAAATTTGGAAACACGACGTCGGGCAAAAAAGAAAACGGCCGCCCCGGCCGTCGAATGCGGGCGGAATCTATCACAAGGTGCGGCCAAGGCCCTACCGGGGCTGAATGATGTGTGATAAAAGTGACCATCTGATCGGGACGGCGCGGACACCTGGCTGCGCCCTTCTGGGCGGAACCAACCTTCCATGCTGCTCGATTGGGTCTACGGGCTCTTTTCAAACGATCTAGCCATCGATCTGGGTACGGCGAACACGCTGACCTTCGTTCGCGGTAAAGGCATCGTCTCGAACGAGCCGTCGGTGGTGGCGGTCCAGCGCTCCGGCAACGGGGTCAAGAAGGTGCTGGCGGTGGGCAAGGAGGCCAAGGAGATGCTCGGCCGTACGCCGGGCAACATCGTCGCCGTCCGCCCCATGAAAGACGGCGTCATCGCCGACTTCGAAATTACGGAGGCGATGCTGCGGCATTTCATTCAGCGGGTGCATCACCGGAAGCTGATCGCGCCCCGCGTGGTCGTGG
>DASXQB010000406.1:0-11143 GCA_036493295.1 Polyangia bacterium
ATCGAAATCACCGGCACCGGCGGCGCCGGCTGGCGGCGCGACGCCATCAACGTGCGCGACTCCGACGTGCGCCCGCAGAACGAAGCCCTGCGCTGGCTGTGGGCGCGCCGCTGGGTCGAGACCCTGGACGACGAACGGACGATGGGCGCTGGTCAGCCTGCGGAAGACGCCATCACCACGCTGGGCCTGGACTATCGCTTGCTGACGGCGTTCACGTCCTTCGTGGCCGTCGATTCGCAGCTGGTGAACATCGGCGGGCGCGGCGACACCGTCCGCCAGCCATTGCCGATGCCCGAAGGCGTGTCGAACCTGGCGCTGGCCGAAGCACTGGCGAGCCCTCAGTCCCAACACCGGGCGATGGGGATGATGAGGTTGGGCAAAAAAGGCAGCGCCTTCGGCGTCGGTGGCGTGGCGACGCTGGGCGCACCGGCCCCAACAGCGGTGACGACCGCGGCTGCGCCGGCCTCGCCCGCTCCCCTTGCCGAAGACAAGGCGGAGGGACGAGCGAACGCCGTGCGGGCGGTCGCCAGCAAGAAAGATATTTCTGACGATTCGCTGGACGGCATAACGGCGGAACGAGCGTCGGCGTCGGGCTGGGCGATCACGGTGCTGCAGGCGAACGGCGTGCGAGCGACCGCAGCCCTGGTCAAGGCGTTGCGCGCCGCCTGGGATGCCGCGCCCGACGCCTGTCACGGCAAGGACGGCCGAGCGGCGGCCATCACCGTGCGGCTCAGCGTGGACGGTGCGGGCCACGTCCAGGTCATCGCGGTGGTCGGCGCCGATCGCGCCACCGAGGCTTGCCTGCGCGCGCGCCTGAAGGGCTTTTCGTCGGCGGCGACCGCGCCAGGCACGACACCGGGCACGGTCGAGCTCAACATCCGCTGGCGCTGAACATTTTTTCTTTTTCAGTTTTTTGGGCCACGCGCGCAACTGGCGGTGGAGGTCGCCGATAACCGACCGTCAACCTCAGGAGCGCGCGTGGCTTTCAATCAATCTGCGGTCGTGTTGTCGATGAGAAATCGCCCAGTGGTCATCCTGGCGGTGGTGTTGTTCGCGCTGCTGATGGTCTTCGGGTTGGCCCGGCGTTCGGCGGAGGCGCGTGGCGATGCCACGGACGCCCTTTACCGCTGCCACCTGGACGAAGACACCGCCTGCACCATCGTCAGGCAAACCGCCCGCGGCGTGGTGGTGTTGACCTATCGGCCGCCGGGCGTCGTCCCGTCATCGTCGTCGTGGTCGGTGGTGATCAACGAACCGACTGGCGCCTCGCAGACCGTGCGCCCGGGAACGGTGACCATCGTGCCGCCCGACGGCGCGGCGAAAGCGACCGGGGATGCGCTGTCGTCGCCGACCGCGCCGCCGCCGTTTGCGCTGCCCACGAAGGCGGCCAGCGCGGCGATTCCGAACGGTGCGCCGATCATCGACTAGGCCAGATCCAACCGCGGCCACCGTCGGTGGTTGCTGTGTTCGCGGGCGTCGCTAAACTAGGCCGTCGTGCGGAAACAGATTCGACGGTCGGTGCTGGCGGCAATGGTTGGAAGCGTGACGTTGCTGGGCGCGCTGGCTGCCTGGGCGGCGGAGCCCTTCGTCGATTTTCGCGGCGAGGCGCCCGGCACGGTCCACCACGTGCGCACCACCGATCTGCCGGCGCCGAACGCCACGGCGTCGGCGGACAACAGCCCGCGCATCATCTCGCGGCCGAAAGACGCCTGGCCGCAAGCGCCGGCCGGATTTCGGGTGCAGCTTTTCGCGCGCGGTCTGGCCAACCCGCGCTTGATCCGCACGGCGCCCAACGGCGACATCTTCGTCGCCGACAGCAAGAGCGGCACGCTGGAGGTCTTTCGCGGCGTCAGAAGCGACGGCCGGGCGGCGCACACCGAGACCTTCGCCACCGGCCTGCGCAAACCGTTTGGCCTGGCGTTCTATCCGCCCACCGGCGAGCCGCAGTGGCTGTACGTCGGTAACACCGACGGCGTGGTGCGCTTCGCCTACCGCAGCGGCGATCTGCGGGCGCGCAGCCCGGCGCTGGCGGTGGCGCCGCTGCCGGGCGGCGGCCTTCTTCACGGTGGCGGGCACTGGACGCGGGACCTGGCCTTTTCCTTGGACGGCAAGACGCTGTTCGCGTCGGTCGGTTCGCGGTCGAACAACGACGACACCGACGGCAACGCGGGCGAAAAAGATCGCGCCGACATCCTGGCCTTCAACCCCGACGGCACCGGCCAGCGGGTGTACGCCTCGGGGATCCGCAACGCCGTCGGCATCGCCGTGCACCCACGGAGCGGCGAGCTGTGGGCGTCAGTGAACGAACGCGACGAGCTGGGCGACAACCTGGTCCCCGATTACATCACCCACGTCAAGCAGGGCGGCTTCTATGGCTGGCCCTGGTTCTACCTGGGCGGCCATCCTGATCCAGCGCTGAAGGGCAAGCACCCGGAGCTGCAGGCGACGGTGATCGTGCCTGACGTCCTGTTGCAGCCGCACGCTGCTTCGTTGCAGCTGACGTTCTACGACGGCAAACAATTTCCCGAGATGTACCGGGGCGACATCTTCGCGGCGAACCACGGCTCGTGGAATCGATCGGTGCGCACGGGTTACGTCGTCGTGCGCGTGCCCTTGCACCAGACCAACGCCGCCAGCGGCGAGTACGAAGATTTTCTCACCGGCTTTGTCACCCGCGGCGGCGACGTGTGGGGCCGTCCGGTGGGCGTGACGGTGGCGGCTGACGGCGCGCTGCTGGTGACCGACGACGCCGGCAATTGCATCTGGCGCGTTGTCTATGAAGGGCACTAGCGCCGCGTGCGCGCGCCAGTGTTTGGTCGCCGTCGCGCTGCTCGCATCGGCTTGTCAACGCCGCGGGCCTGCGCCGGTAGAGCGCGTGGCGCCGGTCGCCACGTCCCGCCGCCGTCGGTCCCGCCTGACGTCGCCGCGCCACCGAAGACGGCCAGCAAAACCAAGTCGGGCTTGCGGTACCACTATCTTCACCGCGGCGGCGGCTTCATACACGCAAGGTTCGAAGCGTGGATCCAGATCCGCGAGTCGATCTGGACGCCGAACGGAAAACTTTTCTACACCTCGCTGCGCGTGTCCGACGTGATGCGCACGCCAGTCGGCGATCTTTGTCCCGGCGCCCAAGAAATGATCGGGCGGCTGGTCGAGGGCGATCGCGTGCGGTTGTGGCTGCCCGGCAAGCTGGCTTTCGGCGACGCGCAACCCGGGCAAGAGCCGCAGCCGTTCAGCGCGCCGCTGGGACCAGTGGTCATCGATCTCGAACTGGTCAAGATCGGCGACTAGATCAGGGTTCCTTCATGGAGAAGTGAACGCCGAAGTTTCGTTCGTCGTGGCGAAACGACAGCTTGACCTTGCCGCTGCTGCCCGGCCACGGCGCCGACAGCGTCAGGTGATCGTCGCTGTCGTGCGTGACCACGATGGTGTCGGCGGGAACGCCGTCGCCGCCGACGATGTCCCAGCCGGCACGTCGTATGAATCCGCCCGCCGCCGCGCTGGTCACGGCGGTCGAGCCCTGCGTCACCATCGCGTCCAGCGTCTCGGCGTCCCAGCCGGTGAACTCGTCCGAATCGCGCAGCTTGCCGCGCGCGGCCTGGTTGGTGCCACCTTGGTTGCCGCCGCCGTCTTGGGTGATGGCGTAGGCGACGGTGACTTTGCCGGCGCCGGGATCTTGCGCCAGCGTGATGACCACGCTGCTGGCTTTGATCTCGGTGGTCATGATCGTGAGCGGGCCGGCGCTGCCCGACACTTCGAAGCCGTTGCCCGCGGCCCAGGCGGTGTTCACCTGCTGGTGAGGCGCCAAAACGTGCGCGTCCCACAAAAGCGGCGGATTGGGGACGTGAAAGTCGACGGTGACGACGGCGCCGGCGCGCCCGATCTTCGTCGGCTGCAGCGGCTGCCAGGCGATCTTCTTGTTCACGATCTGATCGAAGACCTCGGCGTATTTCTGTCCCATGCGTTCATAGCCGGGCGCGGGCATGTGCTGGTGATCGGGCAGGTATTGAAACTGGTACTTCGGTCCGGTGCAGACGATCTGCCCCGGGTGATCGACGCCGGCTTTCCATACCGCGACAGCCGAGCCAGTGGTGCTGATGGCGGTCGAGCTTTGCTGCGACATCAGCAACACCACGTCGGTCGTCTGTCCGGTGATCGCCTTGACGTCGGTGTTGTAGTCCTGCCACAGCTGATAGATGCCCGCCTCGTAACCGGTGTTGGCGGAGTCGCACTCGCCGTGGGTCATGATGAGGCCGCCCACGCCGTAGGTCTTTCCCGCTTTCGCCGCCAGCATCTTCCATACGCGCGTCTCGTTGATGCTGGCGGGGTAGGCGCGCTTGCCGCCTTGTTTGTTGAGGTCGGCCAGACAATGGCCGCTCCAGCCGACTTCGGTGTGAACTGAGATGTAGTCGCCCAGACCGCGCGCGTTCCAGATCGTCGACAGCGTATTGGCCATTCCCGAGTGCGGCGACTCTGCTTCAATGTTGTTCGGGTACTGCCCGTCGGTGTAGCCGGTGCCACTGCCGGCAACGCGGGCGCGGAGCGGCTCGGTCAGCGGCGTCGTGTCCCACTGGGGCGCGCCGCTGGCGTCGATGGGATATTTTGGATCCGGTCCTTTGTCGACCAGCTTGAGATTCTTGAACGGCTGCATCGTATCCAGATTGCCCGCCGGGCCGCCGCCCACTTCCAAACTTTGCCCGGTGCCGAGGACGCCGATCCAGTCGTACGGCGCCATCGGTGGCGCGTCGGCAGGCGCGTCGCCACCGACAGACAGATCGGCCGGCGGCGTTGGCGCGTCGATGACCACGGAGCCACCGCTGCCGTCGTTCGCCGGCGCTGACGTGTCGTCGGGCGCCGACGAGACATCGTCGACGAGACCGACGTCGACTGGGTTGCCGCCATCCGGGCCGCCGGGATGATTGCCGCCGCCAACGCTATTTGCGCTGCAGGCGGCGCAGACAATCGAAAACCAAACGGCGCCCATCGAGCGAACACCGGTCACGCGGAAAAGCGTCGGCACGGTGAAAGGTATCCGCAGGTCACCAAAATAGCTCAAAAGTACGTATGATTTTGGTTGTTTTAGGGTGACCCGGCTCTGACAATCGCGCAGAGACCTCTCATTTTTTCGAGAGTGGGAAGGCGGTCACGGCGACCATCCGCGCCCGGTGGCGGGGGTTTTCCGCTCGTGCGGCCATGGGAGGATGGCGGCATGCCGAATGCAAACGTGGCGATGCATGTCGCCTAAAACCTGTTCGCTGTTGGGTCTGCTGGTGTTGTCGGCTGCGTGCGGTTCGGTCGAACCGTTGAATCCCGACGCCGGCGGCAGCGGCGGAGCGGCCGGCACGGGGGGCGTCGGCACGGGGGGATCGTCGGGCAGCGGTGGCACGACCGGCAGCGGTGGCGCCAGCAGCGATGCCCGTCCCGACAGCGACGGAAATCAGATGTGCGACCCGAACTGCGACATCGCGTGTCCGTTCGGCTTCGTCGCCGGCGCCAACGGCTGTCCGATCTGCCTCTGCAAATCGCCGTTACCTTGCACGGCCAGCGATTGTCCGCCGCCGCCGCCTTACGCCGCTCCGCAATGTCCAGGCGGAAGGATCAACCCGGCCGCGTGCACGCGCGGGCTCGACAATCAATGCGCCTGGCACCCGCCCACCTGCGAAATCACCTGCTCCGCGGCCGTCTGCAACATCGCTTGCCCGAATGGTTTCCAAACTGACGCCAACGGATGTCAGACCTGCACGTGCAAGTCCACCGACTGCCCGCCGCAAACCCAGCCGGTCTCGTGCCCCGCAGTCAGGTGCAGCGTCTTCTGCGCTGACGGCTACGCCCGCGGTATCGACGGCTGCGAAACCTGTGCTTGCCGTCCACCCGCTACCTGCAACGTCGGCGGCGCCTGCGTCTTGTGTCCTTTCGGTTATCGGAAAGGACCGAACGGCTGCGCCAGTTGCTTCTGCGACGATCCGCCTCCTGGTTGCGTCACCGTCATCAACGCCGGCACCAGCAGCCTGTAGCCGACCGAGCGGCGACTGTGCGGTATGATTTCCGCACCCCCGCGTATGCACGCTCTGGCTTTGTTGATGGTGGTGGCAGCGAACAGCGGCAAGACGCCCGCGCCGTCGCGCAATGCCGTCGGTGATTTGTCCGCTGGGTTTGCCGCCTATCGTGCCGGCGCCTACGCCAGCGCGGCGCGCGTGTTGGGCGGCGCCGTCAACAAAGGCTTGCAGAACGACGACTGGGCGTTGTTCCTGGCCGGCGAGAGTCAGTTTTACGAAGGTGACTTTGCTGGCGCGCGCGCTCGTTTTGAAAAAGTGTCTGCGGCGCGCGGTGCCGTCGGCGGCCGGCCGGCGCAGATGGCGCCCTGGCGAGTGGCAGATTGTTTGTGGGCGGAGGGCGAGCCCGCCCGCGCGGCGGCGGCCTACGCCAAACTGGTGGGGCACGCGGGAGCCTGGCAAGACCCGGCGCTGGCTCGGTTTCGCATCGCCGAAGTGACAGCGACGAAAAATCCCGCCGAGGCGCGCCGGCAGTGGGCCACCGTGGCGCGCGATTTTCCCGCCCACCCGCTGGCCGACGAGGCGCTGCGGCGATCGATCGCTCCGGCATCGACTACCGTGGCCCCGTCATCGCCGTCATCGCCGTCATCGCCGCCATCGCCGCCTCCGTCAGTGCCGCCGCAGGAACGCCTCAAGCGCGCCGAGACGCTGAGCCGCGATCGGCACTGGAGCGAAGCGCTGGACGAACTGGCTTTGCTGCCGGCCGAACTGCCACCGGCGCTGGCCGCCGAGCGCGACTTTCAGATCGGCGAGACCAAGTTCCACATGCGCCGCGACTATCCGAAAGCCGCCGAGTTGCTGCTGGCGGTGGCGCCCAAGCTGACCGGCGACAAGGCGGCGGAGGCGGCCTTTCACGGGGCGCGTGCCTTGTCGCGCGTCGATCGCGACGACGAAGCCATCGCCGGCTATCACCAGGTGATCACCACCTATCCGCGCTCGCGCTTCGCGGCCGAGGCGCAATATCTGTCGGGCTGGCTGGATTACAACCGCGGCCGTTTTCGCGAGAGCTTGCCGGCGCTGCAGGCCACGCTGGATCATTTCGGCAGCAGCCCGTTCGCCGACGACGCCGCCTGGTGTCTGGCCTTCGCGCATTATTTGCTGGGCGACAACGCCGCGGCTCTGGCCGGTCTTTCTCGCTACGCCAGCATCCCCAGCAAGGACATGCCGCCCGAGGATCGCGCGGCGCGGGTCAGTTACTGGCGGGCGCGCATTGCCGAGAAATCGGGGCGCGCCGACGAGGCGCGGGCCACGTATCGCCAGCTTTCGCGGCGGCCATTTTCCTTTTACGGCCTCTTGTCGCGCGCGCGCCTGAAAGCGGCCGGCGAACCCGCCGCGCCCGAGCTGCCGGCTCCGACCGCCGCTCCGGTTGTCGCGCGCGCCGCCACGCCCGTGCCAGAGCTTGCCCGCGCGCGCGAACTTTTGGACGCCAACATGGACGTCGAATCAGGCTGGGAAGCGGAACGGCGCGAAAAAGACGTCTTGAAACACCTCGCCGGCGGCGCCGGCTTGTCGACCATGCTGGACGCCTATCGACGCGGGCAGAATTTTCATCGCGCCTATCAACTGGCTGAAACCCACGGTGGCGACGCGCTGGGCGCGCTGCCGCAAGGGGCGGCGCGCGCGGTCTGGGAGGCGGCGTACCCGCGGGCCTTCGCCGACCTGGTGGAAAAATTCGGGCCGGGGGCCGGCAATCCCGATCTGTTCTTGTACGCGATCATGCGCAAGGAATCGGGCTTCGCCCCCGACGACGTCTCGTACGCCGACGCGCGCGGCCTGCTGCAGATGATCCCGCCGACCAGCACGCGGGTGGCCGCCGGCGCCGGCGAGCCGTTTTTTCCCGACCAGCTTTTCGAACCGGCCACCAACGTGCGCCTGGGCGCTGCGTACATCGGCGCGTTGTTTCGCAAGTTCGGCCAGCAGGTGCCGCTGGCCGCCGGCGCGTACAACGCCGGCCCGCGCGCCATGACCCGCTGGTGCGATCAACACGCTGGCCACCCCACCGACGAATTTGTCGAGCTGGTCGCCTTCGCCCAGACCCGCGAGTACGTCAAACGAGTCAGCGCCATCTACGCCCGCTATCGGTTCTTGTACGGCCCCACGCCGTTCGAGCTGCCGCTGACCCTGGACCTGCATTACCGCGCCGACGGTCCCGACTATTAGGGTGTGGGCTATACTTTGGTCATGGCCAAGTTTCGCGGCACGATCAGGAAGAACGACCTTGAAGGTGGTTTCTGGCAGCTGGTGGCCGACGACGGCACCACCTACGTGCTGGAAGGCGCGCTGAACGGCATCGACGTCGACGGGGCGCGCGTGGAGATCGACGGCGCCGTCGATCGCGACGTGATGTCGTTCGCCATGGCGGGGCCGACGCTGAAGGTGAAGGCGGGCAAGAAAGCCTGAGCCCGCGGCCGCGGCGTCGCGTCCCTGCTCAGCGGCGCAGCACCTCAAGGCGCACCGGTACGGAGCCGGCGCGCAACATTTCCAGGCGGCGGGCAGCGGCTTCGGAAAGATCGACGATGTGGCCAGCGCAGCCGCACCGATCGTTGATGCGCACGTCGACCGACGGCCCGCCCGGTCGGGTGACGCGGATCCAGGTGCCCAGCGGCAGGCGCGGGTGGGCGGCGGTGAAGGCGCTGGGATCGTAACGCTCGCCTGAAGCCGTCCGGTGGCCGGCCAGGGCGTGGGCGTAGTAGCTGGCCTTGCCGGTCTGCACGCCGTGCGACCAGGACGACGATTCGTCGCCGCGACCGGTGGCGCAGGCCGGGACCAGGGCCACGGCCACGGCAACGACCAGCGCCGCCGCTGCGGCCCGCGCGCCAAACCGCGGCCCGCGCCCCGGCTTAGACCGTCGGATCGTCGTCGTCTCCGCCGCTCGCAACGGCGCCGCCCGCCGCCGGTCCGTCGTCCAGCAGGGCGTCCGTTGCCTCGGCCGCGCCGGCGGCGTGGCGCTCGCTGCGGCTCTCGATCACGCCGATGCCGTATTTTTCCAGCTTGTAGTAAAGCGCGCTGGTCTTGATGCCCAGCAGGCGCGCGGTCTCGGTCTTCACGCCGCCTGATTTGTCGTACGCCTTCTGGATCAGCTGGCGTTCGAGATCTTCCAGAATTTCCGGCAGCGTCATCTCGCCGCTGGGCACGGCCAGCGTGCTTTCGCCGCTGCCGCCGCGCAGCTGGCCGGGCAGAGAAGCGACGTTGATCTTGTCGCCCTCGGCGAAGACCAGCGCCTGCTCGATGACGTTCTCCAGCTCGCGCACGTTGCCGGGCCAGTTGTAAAGACACAGGCGGGCCAGCGCGGCGTCGTCGATTCCGGTCACGCCCGGGTTGGTGCGCTTGCCCAGCTTGTCGATGAAGTGCGCCACCAGGCGCGGGATGTCTTCCTTGCGCTCGCGCAGCGCCGGCACCGGGCAGGGCACCACGTGCAGGCGATAGAAAAGATCTTCGCGAAAGCGCCCGGCCGCCACCTCGGCCTTGATGTCGCGGTGGGTGGCCGAGACGACCCGCACGTCGACGCGGATGGTCTCCTCGCCGCCCACCCGTTCGAACTCGCGTTCTTGCAGCACGCGCAGCAGCTTCAACTGCAGGCCGGGCGTGACGTCGCCGATCTCGTCGAGAAACAGCGTGCCCTTGTCGGCCAGCTCGAACCGGCCGAGCTTGCGCTTGATGGCGCCGGTGAAGGAGCCCTTCTCGTGACCGAAGAGCTCCGACTCCAGCAACGTCTCGGTCAGCGCGCCGCAGTTCACCTTGACGAAGGGCCCATCGGCGCGGCGCGACCGGTTGTGAATGGCTCGCGCCACCAGCTCTTTGCCGGTGCCCGATTCGCCGTGGACGTAAACCGAGGCGTCGGTCGGGCCGACCTTCTCGATCACCTGAAAGACGGCGCGGATGACCGGCGTCTCACCGACGATCTCGGCAAAGCCGTAAGGCGCGGCGGCGTCGGCGCGCAACGCCGCCGATTCGGCTTCGGCCCGCTCGCGAGCGTGGCGTTCCTTGCCCAGCTCCAGCGCGCGTTCGACCTTGAGGCGCACCACCTCGGGGGAGAATGGCTTCTGTAGAAAATCGAAAGCGCCCAGGCGCATCACCTCGACCGCGGTCTCCACTGTGCCGAACGCCGTCACCACCATCACCGGGCAGGTCGGGTCTTGTTCGCGCACGCCCTTGACCACCTCGATGCCGCCGGTGCCTTCCATCTTCAGGTCGGTGATGACGAAATCGGCGCCGCGGCGGCGAAACTGGGCCAATCCATCGGCGCCCGAGGCGGCCACCGTCGCTTCGTGGCCCATGCGGCGCACGGTGGCGGCCAGACCTTCGCGCATGGTCTCGTTGTCGTCGATGATTAAAATCCGCGCCATAGTCAAACTTCAGGATAGCCTATCGGGCTGGCTTTCATGACCGCAAACGCCGACCGCCGCGCCCGCATCGCCGATCACGCGCTCTCGCTGATTCGCCGCGAGATCCGGGCCATGCCCGGGTACACGCCCGGCGAGCAGGAGCCCGGCGCCATCAAGCTGAACACCAATGAGTGCGCGTATCCGCCGTCGCCGCGGGTGATGGAAACCCTGGCCCGCATCGCCGACAATTCGCTGCGCCTTTACCCCGATCCGGTCAGCCGCCACCTGCGCGAGGCGGCGGCCGCGCGTTACGGCTTGTCGCCCGAACAGGTGCTGGCCGGCAACGGCTCCGACGATTGCCTGACCATCTTGTACCGGGCGTTCTTGGCCCCCGGCGATCGGGTGATCTGCCCGTGGCCGACCTACGGCCTTTACGACACGCTTGCCACGCTGCAGGGCGCAGCCATCACCACGACGGCGTTCGGGATCAGCGAAGATGATCGGCACTGGTTGTTGCCGGCGGCGCTGGCTGCTGATCCGGCCAAGCTGATCTTGATCGCCAACCCGAACAATCCTTCGGCCACGCTGATCCCCGTCGACGAACTGCGCCGCCTGGCCGATCAAACCACCGGCATCGTCGTCGTCGACGAAGCGTACGTGGACTTCGCCGATGCGCCCGCCAGTGTCCTGCCGTTTCTGGACCAGCACCCGAACGTCATCGTGCTGCGCACGTTCTCGAAGAGCTTCAGCCTGGCGGGCGCGCGC
>DASXQB010000407.1:0-13050 GCA_036493295.1 Polyangia bacterium
CCGACGGCGACGGCTTGCTGACAGTGATGGCATGCGACGGCGACGAGACGTCCTTGATGGCGATCCCGGTTTCCAGGTGCACGCGCACGTCGAATGTGTAGGTTTCACGCTCGCCGGCCGGCAAATACGCAGAAGCAATCCAGCGGTCTTTGGTCGGACTGGCGCCGCCCGGATAGCGCGGGCCCACCACGCCCGGATAGACCAACTCGTAGACCGCGTCGTGCGGGATCAGCAGCTCTGAATAGTCCAGCTGCACCTCGATGCGATCCTTCGGCATCACGTTGGCCACCCGCATGGAAAGGACGTTCGACCGTCCCTGATCCAGCAACGCCGCCCGTTTGCCTTCGGTCTTGGCCTGTTCGTATTCGGCGTGGGCGGCTTGCTTGCGATCGATGTGCGCTTCGATGACCCGGGGGCCGATCTTCATGCGCATGCCGTGCACCGCCGCCCGCGTCGACGCCGGAAACACGTAGACCGCTTCGATCGGCTTGTCGCCGCTGTTGTCGAAGACCTGGTGCACGCGCACCCGAGCCACCACGCCTGCGATCTGGACATCGGCCGACGTCTCTTTCAGCGGCAGGCGATCCAGCTTCGGATCGCCGCCAGCAATGAAGAAATACGGAGCCAGTGTACGGTCGGCGTCTTCACCGACCGGCCCTGAAGAATCCTCCTGGGCGCGCGGTTCGGCCCCCGCCATCAACATCGTCCCGAACAACAGAAACCAGCGAGCTTGCATGCGCATCATCGACGCCTCCTGGGCCGCGGAGGGTTGCAGCGGCTGTGCCAGGCGGCGGGCGGCGGACGGCGCCGACCAGACAGCGCCACCTGCGCAAGTGTTCTATGAAACGCGTATGCGCTCTACAGATTATCGACGGTGGGCGGAGCCGCCGGTCACAACAGTCGGCCGGCCGCCAGTCGATCCAAAAGGAGGGCGATCTCCTGCAAGCCGACGCTGGAGGCCACCACCCGCAGCGGGCCAAGATCGCCTTGTAAGAAGGCGATCTGCTCGGCGTCGTCGAGATCGGCGAATAGCAGCGCCGGCAACGTCACGCTGTTCCGGCGCAGCGCCCGCAAGATCAAGATGCCCTGCACCGCCGCCAGCCGCCGCCGTTCGCTGTCCGGCCGCGTCCCGGCGATCTGCCCGTCGTCGTCGACCAGCTGGTCGACTGGCGTGCGCCGAAAATCCAGATCCAAAAGCAACCCGACCGCCCCGCCGCCGGCCAGCGCCGCCGCTTCGCTGGCGCTTGCCGCGCGGATGAAACGAAACCGCGTGCCCAGCAAGCGAGCGAATCGTTCGGTGTATTCGCGGCCGTCTTCAACGACCAGAAAGGTGGCGGTGACGGCGGCGGTCACGGGCCGTCCCCGCGCGACGGTGCGGGAAACGCCGCGCCGATCGCCTTCACCAGGGGCGGCGCCTCCGCCTGCACCACCATGTGCCCGCCCCAGCGCCGCACCAATTCGCGCACCACGCCCAGACCTCGCTGGCCGTCGCGCCGGTCGATGTCAGCCAACGTGATCATTGCCGGCGCCGCATCGGCCACCAGCAGCATCACCAGCCGTCGGCCGGCGACGTCGCGTCCTGGCGACACCATCACTCGCACCACCGGCTGTGCAGTCGCCTTGCTGCCGGCCGCGCCCAGCGCGTTTCGCAGCAGGTTGCCCAGGATGGCGTGCACCGCTTGCGGCGGCAACGGCAGCGACACGGCGCCCGCTGGCACCTCGACCCCCGGCGGCGAATCGTCGGGGACGGCGCTGGCGGCGATCGCGGCCAGGCTGTCGGCGGTCACCGGCGTGGTGGGCGCCAGCGCCAGCAACGCCGCCAGCGCCGGGCCGTGGCGATCGCGCAGGTCGCGATCGACGGCGGCGATCTCCTTGCCGCTGCCGGGCCGCCCGATCAGCGTCTCCGCCGACGCCAGTGCGCGCACCAGCGGGCCGAAGACCGGCTCGCGTTCCAGTGGGCGCAACGACACGCCCGCCGCCGCGGCGGCCCGGCGCAGGCGATCGTAAAGGACCGTCACCGCCACCGAAGTCGGCGTCGGCTCGGTCAGCGCGCGCTGGATTTCTTCGCGCGCCGTCACCGATTCGCCCAGCAAGGACAGGGCACTGATGCGGTGCTTGAGGATGTCGTGGCGGATCTCGCCCACCACCGCCGCGACGTCGGGAAACAGATCCGGCACCCGCAGCAGCGTCGCCGCCACCGTGCGCCCGCGCCAGCGACGGACAACAAAGAAAATCAGCAGCAACGCCAGCAGCGCCGCGCCGGTTTCGATCGATCGGCGCACCAACGCGCTGCGCTGGGCCCGGGTCTCACCGGCGCCGCGCCGCCAATCGTCGACGGTGGACGCAACCTCGGCGCGCAAGGGATCGTCGGCGGCCGCGACCTTCAGGAAATTTTCTCCCCCCTCAACCGCCTGCTCCCAGCGCTGGTCCGCCGCCGCCAAGCGGGCCGTCGCCCAGAACGCGGTGGGAATCTTCAGCGCCACGGCGCGCTGAATCTCCGTCTCCAGCGCCCGCGCTTCCGGCGGCGGCATGCGCGCGGCGATCCGGGTCAGGCGTTCCAAGGCATCGCGGCCGGCGTGGGCAGCCGACGGATCGCCCGCCAGCGCCAGGCGATGACAGGCGATCGCTTCGGCGCCGCGTCCCTCGTACTCGGCGATCCGGCCCAGCTGCACCAGAACGTCGGGCGCCAGTCCGGCTCGGCATGGTCCGCCCAGCGCGCGGGCCGCCTCGCGCGGGCGATCAGCCAAGAGCAGCTCGCGGGCCAGGGCCACCGTCGACGGCGCGTCGGCGCGTGGTGGTTCGAGATTGCGCCGCAAGGCGCGCGCCTCCGCCAGGTGCGGTGGACTGACGTCGGCGCCAACGTACGCGGCCAGATCGGCCAGCGCACCCGTGGCGTCCGCCTCGTCGGCGCGCAGCAGCGCCCGTTGAAACAACGCCTCGCCGTTGCCAAGCGCGACCGCGCGATCCAGCCAAGGCCGCGCCAGCTCGGTGGTGGCGGCGTCGGGGCGCGCGTGCAGCGCTTCGGTGGCCAGATGCACCAGCGCCTCGCCGTCGCTGCTCAGCGCCTGCACCGTCGCTGGCGGCACCTCTCCGGTCAGCGCGAAGAACGAGATCGCCGCTTCGATGTAGGCTGGCGAATCGGCCAGCGCCTCGCCCAGCGGCGCCCGCGCCGCCTCCGGTGTGTCGCCACCCAGCAAGCGTTGCGCGTCGTCGAACAACGCCTGCGCCTTCGCCGACGGTGGCGAGCGATTGGGCGGCGACGCCGTTGCCGAAATACCGTCGCCCTGTCGTCGCTCGGCCACCTGCCGTCGCAGCGCCCGCAGATCGTCCCACGACGGTTCCAGGGCCAGCGCCCGGCGCAGCGCCTGATCGGCGTGATCGGACTCCAGCACCCCACCGTGCAAAGCGAGGATCGTCCCCAACAGACGCCAGGCCTCGGCATGCGACGGCCGTAGCTGCAAGAGCACGGTCAACTCGCGCGTGGCCTGATCGTAACGACCGAGCGCCGCCTGTGCGCGGGCCCGCGCGAACCGCGCCGCCGTCGACGACGGGGTCGACTGGGCCAGCGTCGTGGCCTGCGCCAGCGCCTGATCGGCGTGGCCATCGGCCAGCGCCGCGTCGATGGCTCGCAACGCGGCCGTGGTCTCCGGCATTGGCGGCGGCTCGGGCCAGTCGGCCAGCACCGCCGCTCGTTCTTGATCGGCCACCGCCGCCAGCAGATCCAGCGCGCGCTTGCGCAGACCGCCGGCGGGCTTCTGGGCCACGATCTCTTCCAGCCGATGGCGCGCGTCGGAAAGACGCCCCACCCGTTGTTCGAAGGCGGCCGCGGAAAGACCGAGCAGCGTCCGCCCCCGCGTATCGTCGCGCAGGAGGCCGGCGCCTTTTCTCAGCAGGCCCAGGATCTCGTCTTGTCGTTGCCAGCGCTCGGGGCTGTCGGCGACAAGGTCAGCCAGGTTGGTGTACGCGACCGCGCGTCGCGGATCGATCTGCAGGACACGCCGGAAAAACGCCTCCGCCTCGCGCCGCGCCCCCAGCTTCATCAAGGCATAGCCCAGGTCGTTGGCGATGAAGGCGTTGCCAGGATCAGCCGCGTTGGCGGTCTTCAGCAAGGCCAGCGCGTCGCCGAGTTCATCGGCGCGCAGCTTGGCCAGGCCCGCCTCCCAGTCGCGCTGAGCGGCCACCGGATCGACCAGAGCCGGCTGGGCAGCCGGCGCGGGGACAACAGCGATGGCCGCAACACCGCCGTCGGCGGAGGGTGCCGTGGCGGCATCCACCAGCGGCGAAGCCGACGACGCCGTGGCCGTGAGCACGATCGACGTGGCAAGCACCAGCGCCACCGCCGTCGCTGCCGACCGCACCGACACCGTCAGTCCTCGCTCGACGCGCCGGCGGCCCGCAGTTCGCGCAGCTTGAGGCCCAGCTGGTTCAAGCGCAGGTGCACCTGGCGCGCGGCGCCCTTCGGACCCAGCAGCTCGACCGCCATCTTGGCCAGGTCGCCGTCGCAGGCGTGGTACACGGCGCGTAGATACTGACGTTCCACTTCCGCCGAGATCCCGGCGAAGGTCGTGCCAGTGGGGATCTCGACGTCGATGCGCCGGCCGCGATCGCCCGCCCGCGGCGACCGGGCCCGCCCGCTGGGCCGCGAGCGATCCGGCGCCAGCAGCCGATCAACCAGCGCATCGGACAGGGCCAAAATTGCCGGCGCGCGAACAGAGGGCGGCGGCGCCTTCGCGCTTGCCGGCGGCGGCGTCGTCGCCACGTCAAGATGCGCGACCAACGCGTGCACCAGGGCGTTGATGGCGAACAGCCGCAGCTCGCGCACGTTGCCGGGCCAGTCGTGCGCTTCCAGCCGACCCAGCGCGGCCTTGCTGAGGAACACGGTCATGGCGTCACGACGGGCCTCGCGCGCAGCCGGCCGGCCGAAGATCACCAGGTGGTTGTCCTCGCGACAATCGTCGGGGGTGGGAAAACGCGCCAGATACTGCCGCACCAGCGGCCGCAGCCCGTCCGAGCGCAGCGCCTCCAGCAGACAGAAGCGAACCAGATCGGCGATGTCTTCCTTGCGATCGCGCAGCGACGGCACGTGCAGGCGCGTCCCCGGGTTGAGGCGCATGTAGAGATCGCTGCGGAATCGGCCCTGGCGCACCAGCGCCGCCAGATCTTGATTGGTCGCCGCCACCAATTTGGGCGCCGCCGGACGCGGGCGCGTGTCACCGAGGCGGGTGACCTGTCCGCGCTCCAGGGCCAGCAGCAGCTGGCGTTGCAGATCCAGATCCAGGTTGGCGATCTCGTCCAGGAACAGCGTGCCGCCGTGGGCCTGCTCGAAGACGCCGGGGTGATCTTCGACGGCACCGGTGTACGCGCCCCTCCGCGCGCCGAACAAATGTGCGGGCAACAGCGCCGTCGGCACCGTCGACAGATCGGTCACCACCAGCGGCCCTTTGGCGCCCGAGCGCGGGTGAATCGCGTGCTCGGCCAGAAAGCTTTTGCCGGTGCCGGTCTCGCCTTCGATCAACACCGGCAGCGGCGAACGGGCCAGCACGCCGATCGATCGCCGCAGCTCGGCCATGGCGGCGCTGCGGCCCCAGAACACCGAGCCGTCCTTCTGACTTTCGCCCAGAGCCAAGGCGCGGGTGATCTCGGCGGCCAGGCTGCGGCTGTCGACCACGTCGTTTTCGCTGAAATAGACCAGCGGATCGGCCGGGCGATCGGCGCCCAGCTCGGCCCCGGTGGTGGTGAGCATGACCACCGGCAGCGAGGGAAAATCCCGCCGCAGACGTTCGAGGATCAGCAAGCCCTGCGTGCGCCGCAGTTTTTCCAGCGCCGCCTTGCGCGCCTTCGCCTCGACCGGAAGGGCGGATTTGTCTTCTGGCAAAAGACGCCCTTCGGGAACAGCGAAGTGCAGATCCAGGATCGCCAGATCGGGCAGCGCCGGCGCGCGGGCCAGGACCTCCGCCGCCTCGAAATAATCGTGCGCGCACTTGAGCGGGCAGCCGCGATCGCGTTCCTCGCAGACCTGGCAGGGAATGCGGCGTTCGCAGCGGGTGACGGTGTCGAACTGCGGGAGCTGGCGGTGGCACATCTCCACCGTCTGATCGCGATCGTCGATGACCAGGAGGCGCGGCATCAGCGGGTCCTTTCGTTCGCGGGCACCGTCGGCGGCGCGTTCGCGTCGCAAGCGAAGGCCAGCGCGGCAAACGCTGGTTCCAGTTGCAAGACGCCGAGCAGATCGTCGGCGCGAGCGGCGGCAACAGCCGCGTCGACCGCGGCGGCGAAGGCATCCAGAGCGGCGGACGACACGGCCACCGGCGCGGTCGTTCGCAACGTCGCCCACAGCGCCGCGGCGGCGACCGCCGCGCCTTCGTCGTCGATCAAAGCCGCCACCAGCTCGCCGGGAAGGACCGGGCCGCCGAGCGCGCGGCGATCGCGGGCCGGCCAGAGCAGGCGTTTGACCAGGTCATGGCGAACCTGAGCCAACCAAGTGGCGACCGCGGTCATCGTCTCTACATATCACGTATTTGAATTGTAGATTGGCTTTTGCGGCCGGGAGATCACCTGCGACCAGGCAGCCACGCAGTTCGGCATGACGGCTGCAGTCGGATGGAGACGACCGTGACGACATCCCGGCCGCGCCGATGGCGGCGTCGCCCCTAAAACTCAAGGAGACCCCGATGTTCCTCAGCACTGGAATCGCCTTCCTCCTCGGCTCGGCCGCCTTCCCCGGCGAGCCCGCCGTTGCACCCAAGCCGATGGTGGAGATCGCCGCCGGCTACCGGGTGATCAACCGCAAGCTGGAGCCAGTCGAGGCGGACAACGTCTTCGTGGCCAGCGACATGGTGGTGGTGTGGACGTCGCTGGTCGGCGTCGACGCCGGCTTCATCGAGCACGTCTGGCTGCACGACGGCGTCGAGGTGGCACGCCACTACCTGCCGGTCGGCTCCGATCGCCGCTGGCGGACTTGGTCCCGCCAGCGCGTCGACCCCGGCGACTACGAAGTCCGCGTCTTCGGCCCAGACGGCGCCTTCCTGGTGAAGACCACCTTCACCGTCGCCGCAGAAGACGAAGACGAAGGCTGCTGAAGTCTGCCTTCTCGCTGCTGCCCGTCAGGCGGCGAGAGCTTCCTTCACCGCGGTGGCTCGGCAAGGCGCTGCTATCCGCAGTGCCCGTTGTTGGGATTCAACGTGAAGGGCGGGTTGCAGACACAGCGCGTGCCGCCCGGACCGGCCATGCAGCGGCCCTGGTACGACGAGACGACCGGGTTGTCGTTGCAGGTCTGATCTTGCCCCAGCATGCAATCCGAGCCGATGCAGCCGCGTCCCGGCGAGTAGCAGGTTCCGACCGGACAGTTGCAAATCTGCACCGAGTGGCTGTTCTGGGGGGCGCAGCCGCAGGCGCCGACCAGACACAGATCGGGAAAGTCGCTGGTGGCGTTACAACACAGGTTGGACTGACCATTTCCGCCGGTGGTCAGGCACTTCGCCTCGGGCGTGGTGTCGGCATCCGATGGAGAGTCGACGCCGGCATCGGAGGCCGACGACCCACCCGTGCCGAAGGCGCCACCACTGCCGGTTGAACCGCCAGCGCCGGTGCTGATGGCGTCGGCCACGACGTTGTTCGCCCATCGTTGAATGCAGTCGACCTCGCTGGAGGAAAGAGGCGCCAGCGCCTGCGGCATCTGAACGCCGCACGGTGGATTCGGCTTCACCTTGTCAAGGAAGAGTCCGGTCGCCGGCAGCGTCCTGTTCAAGTAAATGCGACCCATGCCCTTGCACATGCTGCTGGAAGGCGCCGTAGCGGGAGATGCGGCGCCGACCAACCTCTTTTCCCACCCCGATGTGGTCATGTCGAACCCGGCAAAAGCCGGGGCGGCGGCCGCCACGTGACAGATGGTGGTGCAGGCATGTTCACTGAATACCTGGGCGGCCATGGCACAGCCTTCCCAGGAGGCACCGCCGCTGCCGCCGCTGTTGTCGCCACCGGTACCGCCGTTGTTCATCGCGCCGCCGGTGCCTACCCTGCTCCGGATCGGATCGATCGGCGTGCCCTGACAGTCGACGAGGAGCACCGCCGTCGCTAGCAACGCGAAGGCGCCTGCGGTGAGTTCTTTCAATCGCATGGTTGATCAATGGCGTCGGGGCGCAATGCTTGCTCACTTTTCTCTCGGGTCAAAGCACGTAGCCAACGGACGCCGAGATGACCAGGGAGGGATCTCCGGTCTCGCCAATCTTGGCGCCGCCGATCGAAAGTTGCGGGTAACGCTGCAACCACCAGGTCCGGGCCTGCAGGTTGACGACCAGATGCGGGCTGAGGAAGACGAAGGTCCCCATGCCCAGATCGGCCAGCGCGCTCCAGTGGCTGGGCGACAGGCTGCGCGCCGGATCGTTCGCTTGACCATCGATCGCGGCGTGATACAGCCCGGCGCCGGCGCAGACCGCCGGCTGCACGCGCGCGCGCGGAAAAATCCGATAACAGGCCAGCAACGACGCGCTCTCCTGGCGCAGCGATGCTCTGCCTTCCATGCCCTGCAGGCGGCTTGAATAAAGGGGCCCGGTCAAAGACAGCGCCAGGCCGATGAAGCGAGGCCAAAGCAACCACGCCTGCGCCGTCGGACCGCCGGCGGCGCCCAGTCCACCGGGCCAGCCGGGCATGACGGCGCCCCCGAGGTCGATCGCGAAACGCAGCGGCTGGGTGGGTCCGTCGCCGCCGCGGGCGGGGGCGGCGGGTTGCCGGCGTTCCACGACGTGCTGGTCGCGCGTCAGCTGCAGCAGATCGAAGGCCTGTATGGCCAGGAACGACGCGCTACGCGCCTGCCCGGGAGCGGTCACCGTGAGGTGTTTCGTGATCGCGGTGTCCGCGCTGCTCCAGTACGTCACGTCGATGGTGGCGGCGTCTTTCGACCGCCACAATTTGATTTCGGCGGTTCGATCCTCGACGTCGGAACTTGCCGGCACGCACTGATTGTCGTCGGCGACGCAGGCCGCTTTGACCACCAGGAATCCGACGGCCTGCAGCTCGGCGGTCAGTCGGGTGGCGCTCTCAACGATGACGTCGTCCTCCGCCGGGTGCACCACCACGACGGTCTGCGCGGCGTGCGCGGCGAGCGGTGCCAGCAGCAGCAGGCCGAGACACGAAACCGCGAGCCCAGCGCGCGTCACGGATCGGCCAGGAACTGGCGGGCGGCGCCGCTGTACGGACCGCCCGGGTAGCGCGACAGGTATTCGCGCGCCGCCGCCCTAGCGTCCAGGCGCCCGCTGCTCTTGCCCAGAAACATCTTGTGGCCCAGCGCCATCCCCGCGTACGGCCCATCCGGCGCCTCGTCGAGACAACGATCGAACCACTGCAGCGCCGCGCCCACATCCTGCTGCTCGCCGAGCCGGCCGAGCAGAAACGCGGCTGTGCCGGCCTCCGCCGATTGCGGGAAGCGGGCCCGCAGTTTCAGCAGCGCCTGCTTCGCCAGCGCGCCGTCGCTGGAATAGCGGGCGGCATCAGCCAGCGCGGCCAGATCGCCGACCGAGCAGCCGGCCAGGCAACTCTCGATCCCATTGGCCCTCGCGCTGGCCACGACCCCGTGAAAGTCACCGGCGGCGACACGCCGGGCCCAGCCGAGCGGCGGCGTTTCTCTTGGTGGCATCGGCGGCGCGGCCGCCGGCGCCGGCGTCAGGTCCGGCGGCGTCGGATCGTGATCGGCCGGCTCCGGCTTCACCGGGGAGATCGTCGTCAGCGGTGAAAGGGCCGCCGATCGCGTCGGCGACCGCCGCGCGGGTTCGACCGCCGCCAGTTTGAACACCGGTTGCTTCTCCACCGGCGCCGGCGCTTCCGGTTCGGTGCGCTGGCCACCGTCCGCCGGAATGCGCAGCGACTGGCCACCGATCAAACGAATGCCGCCGTCGATGCCCGGGCCCTCGACCAGGACGCTGCCCTCCTTCATGCGGACATCCAGGGTCTGATCGCTCGCGGACCACAGCAGATCGAACTGCGTTCCGGTGACGTGCACGGTGAACGGACCGGCGTAGACCGCCCAATCGGTGGCAAAGCGATGCTTGATCTCGAACTGCGCTCCGCCGCTTTCGACCAGCACGGAGGCGCCGACCGGCGTCGACGACAGCACGCGACCGACGCTGTGGGGATGAAAACGAACGCGGCTGCCGTCGGAAAAACGGACCGCGGTCCCGGCACTGGGTTCACCTTGCACGAAACCGGTGCCGGTCTTGCCCTGACCCTGCACGACGTAGGTCATGGGCTGCGGAGCGGGCTGACCCGGTTCGCTGTGCCTCCGTGACGTCAGAACGCCGGAGGCCAACGCCAGCGACACTGCAAACGCCGAGGCGATAGCGGCGCGCAGCCAGAAGCGACCGCGCCCCGACGATCGGGAGGACCGGGACGACGTGACCAGGGCGGCGTGCACGCGCTGCCACTCCGCGGGCTCCGCGGCCCGGGGATCGCGTTCGCCCAAAACGCCGTCGACCAGCCTGGCCAGCGCCTGCTGGTCACGTATGGCCAACTCGGCGGGCGTGTCGATGTCGTCAGCGACCATGGCGGCCTTCCTGCTGCTCCGGCGACAGATAGGCGCGCAGCGCTTCGTCCTTTTCGATCAGGCCGCGCATCCGCTTCCAGACCCGGTCGATCCGCCGGCGCGCCGTGGCGAAAGACAGCGCGTGAATTTCCGCGACCTCGGTCAGCTCAAACTGCTCGATGAAGCGCAGGGTGAACAGCGAACGGTCGGCGGGACGGAGGCGTTCCAGCATGCGATAAAGACGCCGAACCGCATCGCGGGCGACGTCATCATCGCCGCGAAAGCTCTGCTCGGGCAGCACGCCACCGTCGGTGAGCAGCAGCCACCGCCGGATGCGTCGCCGGCGCATCTCTTCCTGGGCCACGTGCGAGCAGATGCTGAACAGAAACGGCCGCAGGGACGCGCTGCTGGTGACCCGCGCCGACCGCTGAAAGAACCGCAGGAACACCTCCTGCGCCAGGTCCTGGATCTCACCGTCGGGTCCCAGCAGCCGCCGCAACAGCCGGTGAACGCTGGGCGAGAAGGCCTGCCAGACGGCGTGCGAAGCGCCCGGCACGCCCGTCGACAGCGCTTGCCACAGGGACTCGTGCACGTCGCGCGAAAGGTCTCGCGGAACGTCGCGCAGTCGCTGTGAGCGCTCGGCCATCCAACTTTTGGCAGTCGCTGTGAGCGCTCGGCCATCCAACTTTTGGTGGGCAGCAACATATTGCTCGGCCCTTATCTTAATGGCCGCGGCCATCGGCCACTGCTCACTTTTCTTCGTCTATGCGTGGCCACAGCCAGCAGCGCCGCGATGGGAAGCGCGCAGCCCCAGGACCGTGCGTCTTACGGAATAGTGACGATCTGACAGACACCAGAGCAGCCTGGCGTGCTGTCGCACTTCTCGCCGAAGCTGGCCTGGATGCGGCCGTCGCCGCAGTACGGGGCCAGCATGCACAGCGTGCCGCACTTGCCCATGCCGTACGGGTTGGCCTCGTTGGCCCCGCAGACATCGCAGGCCTCGGTGCCGTTCTTCATGCCGTCACCGCGGCGTGGGCCTTGCGTGCAGTCGGAGTTGCACTTGCCGTAACCACCGACATTTCTTTGCGCGCCGTCGTCGCACTGCTCGCCGTTGTCCAGCCCAGCGTGCCGTTGCCGCACTTCTTCTTGCTGGCGGCGGTGCAGACGCTTTGCGTGGTGCCGTCAGCTTGCGGTCGTCGCACTCTTCGTCGTTGGTGACGGCCGCCGTCGCCGCAACGGGGCCCAGTTGGCACCCGGTGGTGCAGAAGCCGTAACCCCTTGCCGTTGTCGGCGCCTTTTCAGGACAGTCGCCTTTCTCGTTCTGGTAGGAGATCATTCAATTATTGCGGGGCATTGCCGCAGCATCAACCAGGAATGTTTGGTTGCCGAGTGCTAATGGCGAGCCGACCAAAATAGGGAGTCGCCCATTGGCGTCAATTGGTGCTTTAAAATGGGCCGAGGCGAGCCCAAGTGCGTTGCCACGAACCGACACACTGTTAAGTCCATTTTCCGTAAATTGCCCACCTTCGAAAGCAGTAAAAGTGACCGGTCCATTTGGCGCTCCGATGACCATCAACAGGACAATCTCCTCAGGCTGAACCGATATCAAAAGCGGTCCTGCTGGTTGTAAATAAGGCGAACGCAGCGTTGGATCCTTGAGTGTTTGGAAACAACGACCCGTCTCGACAACATCCAAAGTATTGCTGCGGGTTTGCTTCGAACGCCACCAGATCAGACGGACGAGGTGAGATCAATGGTGTCAGCCGCTCTGGATGATTGCCCATTCGATGCGCCTCCGAAATAGAGAGCGCGCCACGACTCTCATTCGTTGCCCGTTCGGAATGGCTGTCGGCAAATCGCCGGCCGGAATCTTCATAACCAGAGACATCTCCGACTGCATCGCCGTCCGTCTCCGCGGCGTTGGCCACTATGCCTCCAGTGCCTAATTCCGACGATCCCGAGCGAAACGAGAATCGTTCCCAATCCAAGCAGCGCCAATCTCGTACTGCGTCTCAAGATTTCTCCAGGCCGGTTTCCACAAGCGCCACAGTTCCTGGCACTGAACCTATTTCGATCATTGAACCTATCTCAAAAGTGCGAATTAATGGCCCGCGATACAGCCTTACGGTTTTCGCTGTCAAACCGAAACCCGGAGCATTTCTCGAAACAGGGTGACCATTGTCTTCATGTCGCTTCCGAGAACCTGTCCGACCGAGCTAAACGAATAGTCCAGCTTAATCCTTCTTTAGGAACCAGGTGATGATCACATAGCCCAAATAACAGCAACATCCGATCATATATATGCAATATACGAATGGTCGAATCGATGGCGGGTAAGGAATCAAGTATCCCAATACCCATATCACACCAAAAAATCCAATCACCCACAGCACCGCCGCCAGCCTGCTCTTGGGGCGGAGAGGGGAAGACGACCAGATCCTCACCGGCTTAGATTTCATGTAGGCCTCAACTCGTGGCGCATTGTACCAAGGTCTTGACTCGCCATGCTTGTCCGTCAAGCGTCGTAAATCACCGGC
>DASXQB010000408.1:0-13579 GCA_036493295.1 Polyangia bacterium
TTGGCCACCTTGGTCAGGCTGACGGCGGTGGCGCGCAGAGCGCCCGACGCCTCGACCAGTGCGTCGTGGGCGGCCAGCGCCTCGAACAGATTGGGGGCCTGGCGCAGGGGCAGCCCCACCTCGCGCCCGACGACGCCGATCACCCGGCGGGCGAAGGCGGGATCGGCGCCCAGGCCCGTGCCCACGGCGGTGCCGCCCAGGGCCAGCTGGCAAAGCGCGCCGCACACCGATTCCACGCGCCGGATGCTGGACGTCAGCATCGCCGCGTAACCGGAGAACTCTTGTCCCAAACGAATCGGCACCGCGTCCATCAGGTGCGTGCGGCCGATCTTGACGATGTGGTCGAAGGCGCGCGCCTTGGCCGTCAACGTTCCCTCGAGCGCCCGCAGGGCCGGCAGCAGGTCGCGTTCGACTGCTTCGACGGCGGCGATGTGCACGGCGCTGGGAAAGACGTCGTTTGACGACTGTCCTTTGTTGACGTGGTCGTTTGGATGCACCGGCGTCTTTGAGCCAATGCGGCCGCCCAGGATTTGAATCGCCCGGTTGGCGATCACCTCGTTGGCGTTCATGTTGCTGGAGGTGCCTGAGCCGGTCTGAAAGATGTCCACCACGAACTGATCGTCGTGTTGGCCGGCGGCGACTTCCAGCGCTGCCGTGACGATGGCGTCGGCGATCGCCGGCGGCAGGTGGCCGGCGTCCTTGTTCAGCTCGGCGGCGGCCTTCTTGATCAGGCCCAGGGCGCGGATGATCGGCCGGGGCAGGCGCAGGCCGCTGACCGGGAAGTTTGCGGCCGCACGCTGGGTCTGCGCGCCGAAGAGGGCGTTCGCCGGAACCGCCACCTCGCCCAGGGAGTCTTTCTCGGTTCGCAGCTCGTCTGTCATCGTCGTCCCGCCTATTCGTCGAAAAGAACGTCCTCGGTCATGTCCAGCGCGCCCGCTTCCAAACGCGCGCCCGAGAGATCCGCGGTGGTCTTGCGCAGGCGATCGGCCAGAACCTGGACAAAACTCCACAGCAGCTTGACCGACAGCTGCGGCTCCTTGCGGATGATCTCGTAAAAATCGCGACGGCGCAGGATCAGCACGCGCGACCGCTCGTCGGCGGTGGCGCTGGCCGACCGCGGCTGGCGCGGATCCACCAGCGCCATCTCGCCGATGTGCGCGCCCGGCGCCAGGTGGGTGATGAAGGCGTTGTTCTTGTGCAGCCGGATCTTGCCGCGCAAGAGCACGAACATCTCGTCGCCGGGTTGGCCTTCCTTGATGATCTCGTCGCCGGCCGCGTACTCGCGCACCTGGGTGACGTTCACGACACGCAGGATTTCCTTATAGATGAGATGCCGGAACAGCGGCATCTGCTTGAGCATGTCGACCTTGCGGGTCAGCTCTTCGGCGCGTTCCTCGGTGTCGCCCGGCTGCGGCGCCTCGACGCGGACGATCACCGCGGTGATGTTGTCGTGGCCGCCGCCGGTGTTGGCGTGATCGACCAGGCGGCGCGGCAGCTCGGTGATGTCCTCGCCCTTCAAAAGCTCGATGATGCGCGCGTCGTCCAGGTACGCGTGCAGGCCGTCGGAGCAGAGCAGGAACTGATCGCCGGGCAAGATCTCGAAGTCGATGGTGTCGCCCTGGACGGTCTCGTAGACGCCGACCGCGCGGGTGACGGCGTTCTTGTAGGCCTTGTAAGGCGAGCCGTCGAGACCTTCGCGGGTGATGCGCCCGCGGCGAATGAGCTCGTTGACCAGCGAATGGTCTTCGGTCAGCTGCACCACTTGACCGGCGCGCAACATGTAGATGCGGCTGTCGCCGACGTGGGCGATAAAGCCGCGATCACCGGCGATCAGCAGCGCCGACGTGGTGGTGCCCATGCCGCGCTTCTCCGGCTCGGCCTGTCCTTTGTGATAGATGGCGTGGCCGGCCGCCTGGACCGCTGATTCCAGCAAGGTGAGGATGTCCTGCGGCCGCACGCTGGCGTCGCCGCGCGAAAACTTTTCGATTGCTTCCTTGCCGGCATCGACGGCGTTGCGAAATTCGTGCACCGCCAGGTGCGACGCCACCTCGCCCGAGGCGTGACCGCCCATCCCGTCCGCCACGATGAACAGCGAAAGCTTCTTGTCGACGAGAAAGTTATCCTCGTTGACCTCCCGCTTCTTCCCCACATCCGTAGCGGCCCAGAAGTTCAGCTCCATCGATTGGTAGTCTCCAGCGGACGCCGCGCCCCTTTCACCGTAAGCTATTCGTGGTAGCACGATCCGCCGCCGCGCGGTACGGGAATCGCGGACCAGAATCGAGCAGATACAAGCGCTTGACAGCCCGTCGGTGATTGTTAGAAAAGAGTGCCCGGAAACGCATCGCGATCGGGGATCGTCTAATGGCAGGACGCCAGATTCTGGATCTGGCTATCAAGGTTCGACCCCTTGTCCCCGAACCACAAAGCAGGTAAAACGCGCCTGGCACCGGCCCCATGGTCTAGCGGTTAGGACGTCGCCCTCTCACGGCGAAATCTCGGGTTCAAGTCCCGATGGGGTCACCGGAAATTTCCAACGACGTCGCGCTCTCGTCCGCGTCGCACTCTCCGCCGCTGATCAGAGGTTGCTGAAGTCGGCCTGGTTGAAGGTCACCGTGCCGGAGTAGGCGACGTTCGACGCCCCCGGCAGGTTCCCGTCGCTGGTGAGCGAGAGGATGGGCGCGAAAGACTTGGGATCGCCCATCGGAGACGGATAGGTATGGAAGAAGCCGGTGGCGTTTCCCGACGCATCGGGGGTGATGGTGCCGAATGACCGTGTGAGCGCGTCGGCCGTGGCGCTGCCGAACTTGTCGCACTGCCCAGCCGCCTTGAGGAAGGTGGTGTACGTCTGGTTGGCCGTGGCGCCGCTGAGCGTGAATTGAATGTCGGTGCGAAAGAAGGTGTCGCTGATTCCTGGGTTCGTCGGCATGAGACCGCCGTCGGTTGCGGCGACGATGGTGCCCGAGCCGTGCTCGGCGTCGGCAACGGCGGCGAGCGGCGTGGTGGGCAGGCCCGCCGTGAGGTACGTGTCGGCGGTGCCGCCGTCGGTGAAGTGCAGGGTCACGGTCGCCGTCTTCCCGCAGCTGTCGTGGAAGTTCATGTCGAAATCGCCCACCACAAGGGAGAAACCGAACGCGGTCATCGGCACCCTGGTGCTGAAGTCGCCGCTGGCGTCGGCCGGCGTTGGCAGAATCGAGCCCGGCACGATGATGAGGCCGCGGCAGGCGGCCTGAAAGCCGCTGATGTTGTCGAACGTGACCATCGAATTGGGCGTGAAGCCCGTGCCGGTATAGACGACGTGCGACTGCTGCAGGCCGTAGAGCGTGGTCGGGCTGGCCGTCACCATCGGTTCCGCCGCGCACCGTTTCGGCGTCGCCCCGCCGCAGCCTGTGCCGACGACCAGACACGTCAGCAGGACTAGGTTTCTCATCACGGTAAAGTTATCACCGTTAGGGCGATTGTCCGACGGCTCGTAGGGCGCGCGAGTTCGCCGTTCGCTCTTCGATCTGAGCGGTGACCGCGGCCATCAGGGAGCCGGAGGCAGGCCAAACAAAAACGGCGCGACGGCGTTCAGGTAGTTGACGTTGTTGTAGTTGGGATTGTCGTGTGAGCCGCCGGCAAATTCGCACCACACGACGGGATAGGTCGCGGGGCAGCCGGTGTACTTCACGCACGCGGGATACATGGGATCGTAAGGCACGGTGTTCGTTCCCACGCAGCCATTTCGTTTCAAGATCTCGTCGCGCGCGGGTGCCGAGCCGTAGGTGTCTTCGATGGTGAAGAGCTGAGGCAGCGGGCCGACGGGGTTGTTGGTGTCGACGTCGGACACGATCATGAACGTGGCGGTGGGGCCGTTGCACGGGTTTCGATGAAGGCGCAAACCTCCTGCCAACGAGTAGATGCCCCGGAGGGTATTCGCGGACGCACAGCCCGCCAGCAGCGCTTCCCAGGCGCCGCTGCTGCCGCCGCCAGCGAATTCGGTGCCGAGATCGACGCAGAAGTTGGCCTCCACCCAGTTCTGCACGGCCGTGAAATAGGGGATCTCGGGCCCGTTCACACAAGTGGCCACGTTCTTGATGTCGGGCGAGCACCTGATCCCGCCGTCCGCGAAACAGGAGCCGACGCTCGCCAAGCTGACCTGCTGCAAGCCGACCTGGATGGCGCCGCCTTCGCCCGGGATGCTGAAAGCCGCGCCCGTCAGGGGCGGCATCGGTCCGCATCCATTGGCGCCGAAGAACACGGGGTAGGGACGATTCGGGTCATAGCCCGCGGGCAGCTCGATCGTGTAGTCGCGGTCGAGAAAGGTTTCGCCGTTTGCGGTCGATTGAAAGTTGACGCCGCCCGTAGCGAACGGCGGCGCGATACAGTTCGAAGGGCAATTCGGCACCGTGCAGGCAGCGCACGTGGGAATCGTAATCCTGTGATTGGTGAACGAGGTCGCCACCGCGCCCATCGGCATCTTGCCGCAGCCCGCGCTTTTCAAGCCGGTGCGGTTTTTGGCTGGCCAGCCCGCTCCGCCGTCGACGCTGGCGGCGTCAGGGACGTTGGCGTCGGAGACTGCTCCACCGCTGCCCCCTGTCGCGCCGCCGACGCCGCCCGTCGCGCCCGAACTCGGTGCGTCCGAGGCAGCTGAATCAAGGGAGCTGCCACCAGCGCCGCCGCCGGCGCCTCCCCCGCCAGTCGATCCACCGCCTCCGCTCCCGGGGCTCGCGCTTCCGCCTGATCCACCATTCCTCCCAGCGTCGTCGACAGCCTGGCTGCTGGCACAAGAGATGGCCGCCAGGCAAATCAAAGCTCCGGAACTGAGAAGAAGAGTTTTCACAAACTGCCTAGACGTTTGACAGGTTCCAAACAGGCACTCCAAACCGAAGCGTTTGGGGTGCCGATGATACACTGACTCGATGCGAGGTTTGTCTTGGTTGCTGGTCCTATGCTGCGCTTGCGGAAAGGTGTCGCTCTTGGGCGACGCGGGCATGGATCAGGCTGGCTCGCAGCCGGATCTGCTGCCGAGCGATCGCTCCGTCGTGGACAGCGACGCGGCGCCGGCCAAGAACGAATTGAAGTTCAGCGCCGGTATCTCGTGGGGTGCCGGTTTTGGCAGCGACTTGGGCGCGGTCGCCGGCCTTTTCGATGACGATGCCTTCCCGGACATTGTCGCCATCGGCAGCAACAATAAAGTTGTCCTGTACAAAGGTGACGGCGCGGGCGGCTTTGCGCCCAGTAACGTCGTGACGCTGGCGAATCTGCCGATCGACATCACCGCCGGAGACCTCAACAACGACTCGCGGCTGGATCTGGTCACCAGCGAGTTCGCGCAAGAAGGAGTCAGCACCTTCCTGGGCGGCGTCGGCGGGACCTTCGCGAAAGTCGGAACGTACGGGCCGCCCGGGGGCTACAAAGCTTATTACCTCACGCTGGCTTTGATCGATGGCGACGCGAACCTAGACGTGGTCTCGGGCAACGGCCAGGCGGCCGGGCCGACAGTACCCATCCTGCTGGGCAACGGCGACGGCACCCTGCGCCCTGGCACTACCATCGCCGATCCGCGCCAGCCCGAGACGATCGCCGCCGCCGATCTCAACCGGGATGGCCTGCTCGATCTGGTAGCGGCCAACGTGGATAGCAGCGACACCGTCACCGTGTACCTGGGGACCGGCGTCAATCAATTCGGCGCGGGCGTCGAGATACCGACCGGATCATCGACGCTGCGCCCTTTGCTGGCGGACTTCAACGGCGATGGCTACCTCGACCTCGTCGCGGGTGGATTCAATGCGATGCTGCAGGTGCGACTGAGTGGCAAGAACGGAACGTTCTTGGCTCCTTCCGCGCAGCTCGTCGGCACCGGCGATCCCAGCGTCCCTTCGGTCGCCGACCTCGACGGAGATGGTCAGTTGGACCTGGCGCTGGACAACATCACCACCGGCACGATCACAGTGCTGCTGGGTAACGGCGACGGAACGTTCCAGCCCGGAAAGACGATCGCAGTGGGGACGCGCATCGGTCGGCTGTTGATCGCCGATTTCAACCATGACGGCCGTCCCGATTTGGCCATGACCACGACGGCGACTCCCAACGTCTCGGCGCCCAGTCTGGTGGTAATGCTCAATCAGTCAGCGCCGTTGTGAAGCGCCTGCGCGCTTAGGCCTTCCTTGTGCCACGAAAGATGATCAGGTTGTAGGCCGGAGGGCACGCCATGGCTCCAGTTCTGAGTAAAGAACGAACGGTCGCTGGCCCTGGTTTCAATCGCTGGCTGATTCCTCTTTGCGCGCTGGCCACGCACCTGTGCATCGGGCAGGCGTACGCGCTCAGCGTCTTCAATCTGCCCCTCACGCGGCAGCTGGGAATCACCCGGTCGATCCCCGGAGACTGGAAGCTCACCGAGTTGGGCTGGATCTTCACCATCGCCATCTTTTGTCTGGGAGCATCGGCTGCGCTGTTTGGAAAGTGGGTGCAGGCGCAAGGACCGCGCAAAAGCGGGCTCGTGGCGGCGTTGTGCTGGGGCTTTGGTTTTCTGGTAGGCGCGCTGGGAATTCACCTCCATCAGTTGTGGCTGGTCTATCTCGGGTACGGCGTGCTGGGTGGCTGCGGTCTCGGCATCGGATACATCACCCCGGTTTCGACGCTCATCGCCTGGTTTCCGGATCGGCGTGGCATGTCCACCGGGATGGCGATCATGGGTTTCGGCGGCGGCGCGCTCATTGCCTCGCCGCTGTCGGATTTTTTGATGCGACACTTTTCCTCGCCGACCTCAACCGGCGTCGCCGAAACCTGGGTGACGCTGGGGCTCCTCTATCTGTTCGTCATGTCGGCGGGCGCTTTTGGATATCGCGTTCCGGCCGTCAACTGGAAGCCCGCCGGCTGGATCGAGCCGCCGGAGGACGCGCGTTCGTTGATCACGCGCCACAACGTCACCCCAGGCGTCGCCATTCGCACCCGGCAATTCTGGCTATTGTGGGTGGTGCTGTGCTTCAACGTCACCGCCGGGATCGGCGTGCTTGGTCAGGCGTCCCCGATGATTCAGGAGGTGTTCAAAGGGACCATCACGCCTCGCGGTGCCGCCGGCTTCGTCGGGTTGCTCAGTCTTTTCAACATGGCTGGCCGTTTCTTGTGGGCTTCGCTGTCCGACAAGATCGGCCGCAAGGCCACCTACGCTTGTTTCTTCACGCTGGGCCCCGCCTTGTATGCGCTGGTGCCGCTGACCGGGAGGATCGGCAGCGTGGCGCTGTTCGTGATCTGCTTCTGCCTGATCTTGACCATGTACGGGGGAGGCTTCGCCACTGTGCCCGCCTATCTGGCCGATGTCTTTGGCACCAAGTACGTCAGCGCGGTGCACGGGCGGCTTTTGACTGCGTGGTCGGCGGCTGGCGTCTTTGGACCGGTCCTGGTGAATTACCTCCGGCAATCTCAGATCGAACACGGCGTTCCCAAATACCAGGCCTACAACGTCACGATGTACATCATGGCCGGCCTCCTGGTGATCGCCTTCTTCGCGAACCTCGCCGTCAAAGCGGTGCCCAGCCGGTATCAAGAAAAGACCGAGCAAGGAGGTTGATTGGACGACGGCCCGGCGATCGCCGAAGCTTGGCGTCATGTCCACACCGGCAGCGAAGGCGATCGGCAAGCGCCAGCACCACGCGGTCAATCGGACCTTCGCGGCGCTGATCGCCGGCGTGCTGACGGCGTCGATCATCTCGGCGCGGATGGGCATGGCGTTGCGGCTGGTGGCGGGCTGGGACGGTGCCGCGCTGGTCCTGAGCGGTCTCGCCTGGTGGACGATCTTCCGCTCGACCCCGCAGCAAACCCGTCGCCGAGCCGCCGGTGAAGATCCGGGTCGCACCGCGATCTGGGCGCTGATCCTGATGGCCAGCACGTTCAGCCTCTTTGCGACCACGGTGGTCGTGCGCCAGGCCCGGGCGCTGGCGCCGGAAGCACGCGACGTGTTCGTGGCGCTGTGTATTGCGGCGGTGATCTCCTCCTGGGTGCTGACGCACACGGGATACACCCTTCGTTATGCCCACCTTTATTATCGCGACGACGCCGAAGGCGAGGGCGGCCTGCTTTTTCCGTCGGCGGCCAGCCCCGCGCCGCCGCCGGCGTACATCGACTTTGCCTACTTCGCTTTCACCGTGGGGATGTGTTTCCAGGTCTCGGACGTCACCGTGTGCAGCCGGCAGATTCGGCGAGCGGTGATGGTCCACGCCATGCTGTCATTTGCCTACAACACGGTGATCTTGGCCGTGGCGGTGAACCTGGTGGTCGGGATCTTTGGTTAGGGCGGGCCCCTCATTGCCGGGGCCGATTTTGGCCCAAAAAAGATAGACGATTTTCAGACGGATTGGTCCGACATCGGACACTCAAGCGCTGATGAAAGTGTCATGCGCACGCGGGCCGAGCTCCGGGGCGTTCGTCATTTCGTTGGTCATCGCTGGTTGCACCGGTGCGGTGGGCGGCAAAGCCACGCCGGGGGCCACCACTGGCGCCGCGGGCACGCCGGGCGGCGCGGGGGGCGCGTCGGGCACCGGCAGCGGCGGCGCTCCGGGCATGGGCGGGGCGATGGTGTTGCCCCTGGTGCCGGGCCGGGCGCCCTTACGCCGCCTATCCAGGGTGGAATACAACAACACGGTCCGCGATCTCCTGGGCGACACCACCCAGCCAGCCCAACAATTCGAACCCGACACGCTGGCTGACGGCTTCACCAACAACGCCGATACCCAGAACGTCGGGACCAACCTGGCGCAACAGTATTTAGGGGCGGCCGAGGCCCTGTCGCTCAATGCCACCAAGAACCTCACTGGGCTGATGGGCTGTGACCCGGCCACCGCTGGCGATGCCTGCGTGCGGATGTTCGTGACCCGCTTCGGGCAGCGCGCCTGGCGCCGGCCGCTGGCGGCGGCGGAGGTCGACGCCCTGGACGCCGTCTATACCAAGGGCCGCGTCGACTTCGATGTTCCGACCAGCGTTCAGATGATCCTGCAGACTTTTCTGACGTCGCCGAAGTTCCTTTATCGCGTCGAACACACCGGGGGCGCCGCGCCCGGCACGACCGTGGCGCCGTTGACCTCATGGGAGATCGCTTCGCGGCTGTCCTATTTCCTGATTGGTTCGATGCCGGACGACGCGCTTTTCACCGCGGCGGCGGCGGACCAGCTTGCGACGCCCGATCAGATCGCGGCGCAGGCCCGCCGCCTTTTGAGCGGCACCAGCGGCCCGGTCACCGATCGCATCGCGCAGTTCTTCACTGAATGGCTGCACCTGGTGAACGTCGCCAGCTTGCAAAAGGATATGAAGGCGTTCCCGACTTTCACGGCGACGCTGGGCCCGGCGATGTTGCAAGAGACGCAGTCCTTCGTCACGCACACCATCTTCGGCGGCCCGGGCGATCTGGGCACGCTGCTGACGGCGCCGTATACGTACGCGACGCCGGAGATCGCCGCGCTTTATGGAACGGCGGCGCCCGCTGCCGACGGCAAGCTGATGCTTGATCCCAAGCAGCGCGCCGGCTTGCTGACCCAGCCGGCGCTGATGGCCACCTTCGCGAAGGCCGACTCGACGGATCCCGTTCATCGCGGCAAGTTCATCTTCGAAGATTTGTTGTGCGGCAGCGTCCCGCCGCCACCGAGCAACGTGAACATCACGCCGCCGGTGATCACGCCGAACACCACCGCTCGCCAGCGTTTCGCCCAGCACGATTCAGTGGCAGCGTGCGCCGCTTGCCACATCTTCATGGACCCCATCGGCCTGGCCTTCGAAAACTATGACGGCATGGGCCGCTGGCGCGACACCGAAGGCGGGCAGGCCATCGACGTGTCGGGCAAGCTGACGGGCACCGACGTCGACGGGCCGTTCGTGGGCGCGGTGCAACTGGCTCAGAAGCTGGCCAGCAGCGCGCAGGTCTCGGCCTGCGCCGTGCGCGAGCTGTTCCGCTTCGGCTTCGGACGCTTTGAGACGGCCGAGGACGCGCCCACGTTGAGCCAGCTGGCCAGTGGATTTGGAGCCGATCGTCAGAAGGTGGTGGACCTGATGGTAGCGATGACCCAAGTGCCGGCCTTCTTGAAGCTGGAGGTGACGCAATGAAGGCGCTCAGTCGGCGTACGGTCCTGCGCGGGGCGGGTGGAATCGCCGTCGCCTTGCCGTTCCTGGACGCCATGACCAGGCCGCGGCGGGCGCGGGCGGCGGGCGTCGCCAAGCGCTTCATCGTGTTTTTCAGCGCCAACGGCACCATCCTGGACAACTGGACGCCGGGCGGCACCGACACGGCGTTCACGTTCTCGCCGATCCTGATGCCGCTCAGCGCGCACCGCGATCGGCTGCTGATCATGCGCGGGCTCAACAACGAGGTCTCGTACAACACGCCGGGCAGCAACGGCCACGATCTGTCGATGGGCACGATGTTGAGCGCGATGCCGATGATCATCGGGCCCAGCGGCCTCGGTCGCGCGGACCACATCATCGACGGCACGGCGGGCGGTCCGTCGATCGATCAGGTGATCGCCAAGTCGATCGGCGCGGGCAAGCGGTTCACCTCCCTGGCGCTGGGGGTGCAGTCGACCAGCACCATTCTCGAGCCGATGGTCACGAAGATGTCGTACCGGGCGGTGAGCGATCCGATCATCCCCGAAGACGATCCGTCGCGGGCATTCGCCTCGCTGTTCGGCGACACCCAGGCCACGCAAGCGATGATCATGGCCACGCAGAAGCGGCGCGGAACCATTCTGGACGCCGTGCTGGCCGACCTGACCAGCGTCTCGTCCATCGTGGGCGCTGGCGACAAGGCGAAGCTGGATGCGCACACGACGTCGATCCGCGAACTGGAAAAACAGCTCTTGACCGCGGGCAGCGCCTCGCAAAGTTGCCAGGGCGTGACGCCGACGGCGCCGACCGTGAGCTTGAAGCCGTACAGCTGCCTGCAGGATGCGCGGCCGGCGACGTGCGTGGGCGACTTTGCCAGCATCGGCAAGGCCCAGATGGACATCCTGGCGCTGGCGCTGGCCTGCGATCTCACCCGCGTGGCGACCCTGCAGTGGTCGACGGCGGAGAGCACGGTCGTACACGCCGAAATTTCCGTCACCAAAGAGCACCACCTGATGTCGCACGACGATGTCACCAACGCCGATGCGCTCTCGCAGGTGCACACCTGGTACGCGCAGCAGTTCAGCGCGCTGCTCGATCGGCTGGCGGCGGTGACCGACGCCGACGGGCAGACGCTGCTGGACGGCTCGGTGGTCTTTTGGGTCAACGAGCTGTCGCGCGGGACCGTGCATGACCGTCGCGATCTGCCGTACGTGCTGGCCGGTCAGGGCAACGGCGCGCTGCGGACCGGACGCTACGTGCACAACGCCGGTGATCCGCACAACAAGCTCTTCGCGGCCCTTCAGAACATGTTCGGGATCTCGTCGACCGGCTTCGGCGACCCACGCTTCCCCGGCGTGTTGACCGGTCTCGGCTAGCGCGGGCGGCCTCTCCAGCGGGGGCTGTCCACCGCCGCTGGGCCGCTGATTTCTAGGTTGGTCCTTCCTTTGCTTGGTGAGCGAGCAGGGGGAGAAAGCGATGAATGGAAAAGCGATCGTCGAGCTCACGGGCGGTTCCCGGCTGCCGGCGGAGGAAGCGAGCGCGTTCGGCGTCTTGATGCTGGCCGAACGGCGCACGCTGCTGGGCTACGCCAACATGCTGACGGGCGATCGGGCCAGCGCGGACGACTTGGTTCAGGACACGTTCGAACGAGCGTTGCGCGGTGCCCGGCAGTTCAGGGCAGGGTCAAACCTGACCGCCTGGCTGAGGCGAATCATGCGCAACCTTTTCACCGATCGCTGCCGCCAAGGAACGCGATTTGTCAGCATGGCCAATCAAGATCTGGCCGATTGTGCGGGCGCGGAAACGCCGCCTGACCAACCGCGGGAAATCGACTGTCGCGAGTTCCTGACCATGGAAGACGTCAATGCCGCCCTGGAGGTGATTGACGAAGCCGCGCGGGAGGTCTTTGTCCTCGCCCATCTGCAGCGGCGGAGCTATCAAGAGATCGCGGCGACTTTGGGAATTCCGGTATCGACGGTGGGCACCAGACTGTGGCGAGCACGGGCCCGCATTCGGCAGGTGCTGGTTCAAACCACTTGGCCCCGGCCTGCCGACGACGAAGGGGCACCTGCTCAGTCTGTGTCGCGCGGGCAAGACAGCATTGCGCAGTCTGTGCCACTGCCGCCGCCCGCTACGGCGATGTCTTCGGCGGCAGACTCGGCGGCAGTTTTTGCGGACGTGGAATGTTGTAGTAGTCCAGTTTGGATACGAAGGTTCGACGAGGCATCTGGAGCATCTGCGCTGCCCGGGTTTGATTTCCATGGCAGGCGCTCAGCGCTTCGATGATGCGCCGACGCTCCTCCACCTTGTCCGGATCGGTTAGCGCCGGCAGGTATTGGGCCAGACCGTTGCTCGGAAAAACCGGCATCTCCCGGGTGGGCGCGGACGGCAGGACGGGCAGGGCGTTCATTTTTTCCTGCGGCAGATGCTCGGGCAGGATGTGCGAGCCGTCGCAAAGGGCGACCGCGCGTTCGACGACGTTCTTCAGCTCGCGGATGTTTCCTGGCCAGCGATAGGCCAGCAGATGGTCCATCACGGCGGCGCTGATGGCGATCGTCGGCTCGCGTCCGATCTCGCGGCAGGCGGCGGCCACGAAGGTCTCTGCCAGGGTCGGGATCTCGTCGGTGCGTTCGCGCAGGGGCGGTACGACCAACGTCATGGTGTTGAGACGATCCAGCAGGTCGCGCCGAAAGTCTCCCCTCTCGACCTCGGCGTCGAGATTCTTGTTCGTCGCCGAAATGAATCGGACGTTGATGCTGTGAGTTTTGGGCGCGCCGATCGGTCGGATCTCGCGACTCTCGATGGCACGCAAGAGTTTGGCCTGCATGGACGCCGGCATGTCGCCGATCTCGTCCAGGAAGACCGTGCCGCCGTTCGCCGATTCCAATAGTCCCGTGCGGGCTCCGGTTGCTCCCGTGAAGGAGCCACGATAGTGACCAAAGAGCTCGCTGTCCAGCACCCCTTCGGAAAAGGCTGCGCAATTGAAGGCCACATAGGGATTGCCGTTTCGAGGAGACAGGCGGTGGATCAACTGCGCCAGGACGTCTTTGCCGACCCCGCACTCACCAAGGATGAGGACATTGATCGGTGACGCCGCGACTCGGGTGGCCAGGTTTCGCACGCGCTGCATGGGCGCCGTTTCGGTCGTGCTATCGGCGCGGTCAGCCTGCTTTCCGGGACCGACCTTCAGCAGCGCATTGGCTGCGGCCAGCAGGGCATCCGCATTGCGGCCATTTTTTGGATACCAGGCCACGCCAAAGCTGGCGTCGAGACCGGCGGCTCGGCAACTTTGCGCCAGGTCTTGAATCAAGTGATCGGCTTCCACATTGTCGGCGTCCAGAAATAACAACTCATAGTCCATGGGGCCATAAGCGGCGAACACGTGCGGCGCCGTCAGGACGCGCGCCATCACCGGCAACACCTTCATCCAAGGTGCGGAGCCGGCGAAACGCACGCGCGCCAGCGCAAAAGAAGCGCCCATCTTCGCTGCCCGCACACATTCGTCCTCGAC
>DASXQB010000409.1:0-4344 GCA_036493295.1 Polyangia bacterium
TGTCGCTGTTGACCGCGGGCGGCGCCGAGGTCATCTACGAGTGCGCGCGCTTCTTGCTGTCGTGGGCGTACTGCAGTCCGACCCGCCAGCGCTATGAGCTGCTGGACGTGACCGGTCCCGACGAGTACCACGAGCGCGTCAACAACGACTACTACACCAACGTCCTGGCGGCCCACACCATCGACACCGCGCTGTGGGCGTACGACACCATGCAGACGCTGGACGCGTCGGCGCACGCGTCGGTCCTGGCGCGCACGAACTTTCGCGACATCCTGCCGCAGATCCGCGACATGGCCGCCAAGCTGTACGTCGCCCAACCGGATCCGAAGACCGGCGTCATCCCGCAGTTTGATCGCTACCTGGCGCTGGAAGACGTCTCGCTGGGCGAGCTGAACGCGCGCAAGAAGCACCCCCACGAATATCTGGGCGGCGGCGAGGGGCTGGCGGTCTGGACCCAGATCATCAAGCAGGCCGACGTCGTCCTGACCTTGAGCACCTTCGCGGATCGCTACCCGACCGAGATCAAGCGCGCGAACTGGCAATTCTACGAGCCGCGCACCGAGCACGGGTCCAGCTTGAGCGCCTGTTCCCACGCCATCGTCGCGGCCGAGATCGGCGAGATGGATTTCGCCTATCGCTATTTCATGAAGACGGCGACCATCGATATCACCGGCCAGTCAAAGCAGTACGTCGGCGACCTGTTCATCGGCGGCACGCACCCGGCGGCCAACGGCGGCGCCTGGCTGGCGGTGGTGCGCGGCTTCTGCGGCCTGGTCGACGCCGCGTCGGGTGGCGTCAGCATCTCGCCGCGCTTGCCCGCGCACTGGCGCAAGGTGGTCATCCCGTACCGATACGGCGCCAATCGTTACGAGGTCACTGTCCAGCGCGACAGCGCCCAGATTCGCGTGCTGGAGCAGGGTGGCCCGCACCCCACTTTCCTGGTGCAGGGCGCGCCGGCATCACCGTCCGCATGAGCGCCGCCGTTCATTCACGGTCGATGTTCGATTCGATGAAGGCGGCGCTGTTCGATCTCGACGGCGTCATCGTCGACACCGCGAAGTTTCACTATCTGGCCTGGCGCGAGCTGGCCAACCGCCTGGGTTTCGATCTCAGCGAGCACCAGAACGAACAGCTCAAGGGCGTCAGCCGCATGGAATCGCTGGAGGTCGTTCTGAGCATCGGCGCCGTGGCGCTGCCGGTCGAGGAAAAACTGCGGCTGGCGGCGATCAAGAACGATCGTTACGTCGAGATGATCCGGCGCATCGATCCGTCGGAGATCTTGCCTGGCGCCAAAGAATACTTGCTGCAGCTGCGCGCGCGCGGCGTGAAGACGGGCCTTGGCTCGGCCAGCAAGAACGCCGAGATCATCCTGCAGAATCTGCGCATCCGCCCGCTGTTCGACGCGGTCATCGACGGCAACCAGGTCAGCAAGTCCAAGCCCGACCCGGAGGTCTTCCTGCTGGGCGCACACACGCTGGGCGTTACGCCCGCCGACTGCGTCGTCTACGAAGACGCCGCCGCCGGCGTCGCCGCCGCCAAGGCGGGCGGCATGCGCGCGGTCGGGATCGGCCGCCGCGAAAACCTGCCGCTGGCCGATCTCGTCGTCCCCGGCCTGCACGCGCTGCTCGTGGATTGATGCGCTAAAACTGCGACCAGAAGCGCCACATCCCGGTGGTGGTGATCGGCACTTGATCGACGTGGCCCTTGTTCATGGTCGGGCACCACACCACCGGGTATCCCGACATGCAGCCTTGAAACAGCATGCAGGTGGAAGGCGTGGCCGGATCGCCGTCATAGTCGTACGGCACGCTGTTGGTCATGCTGCAGCCGTTGATGGCCAGGATGCGATCGCGCGCGATGAGGCCGCCCGCGTACGAGTTCTGCGGATCCTGCATGTCATGCACCATGAACGCCGCGATCGGGCCCGCGCACATCTTCGGCACCGACGGCAAACCGCCGGTCGAGTTTCCCTGCGCGCGAATCACGCCGGCCCGCGTGCAGCCGAGCAGGTTGGTCAGCCACGACCCGCTGCTGAAGCCCGACATGAAAACGCGTGCCTTGTCGACGCACGCCATGCCCTCGATGTCTTTCAACGCCTGGTCGAAGTAAGCCAGCTCGGTGAGGCTGGTCGAGTTTGGTCCGGTGTCAAAACAGCCACCGCCGTACGGTTGCCCCGTCTGCTGCGAGCTGTACGCGCGCAAGGCGACGACGATGGCGTTGCCTTTGGTCACCGTGGTTATCGACGGATTCTCCATGAACGGAATGCTGCCGTCGCAGCCGTGGTCCACGAAGATGAGCGGGTAGGCGCGCATCGGGTCGTAGGCGCTGGGCAGATAAAGGTCATAGACGCGATCTTGATTGTTCGTCTTCTGGCTGAGGTGCTGCCGGATAAACATGGTCAACGCTTGCGCCGGCATCTTGCCGCAGCCGTCGCTGGCCATCACCGCCGCGCGTCCATCGCCGCCGCCACCATCAGTGGCGCTGCCATCCGGCGACGACATTCCGCCGTCGCTGCTGCCGCCCGCGCCGCCCGTCGCCACACTGCCGCCGGTTCCGCTGCCGCCCGTGCCCGCGCTGGTGCCGCCGGTCCCGGCGCTGGCGCCGCCCGTGCCGGTCGCGCCACCCGTCCCGGCGCCACCCGCCCCGCTGCCTCCGCTGCCGGTTTGTCCTCCCGGCGTGTCGCTGCTGGCGCACCCGATCATCAAAGAGACCGCCGCGACGCCGAAAAGCTTGGCAAGACGAGCTGGTGTTTGCATGGGTTGTTTCCTACGGTCAGTTGGTTGGGACATAGACGTGAGCCGGCTCGGGATCAGGCAGGATTTATCGGCGCGGCCAGGCCCTAAAGGCGCGAAAGTGGTATCCCAATGGCCGTGATGGCAGGCCTTTCTCTTCCCCGGGTGGTGATCATCGGTGGCGGCTTCGGCGGCTTGAATGCGGCCCTGGGGCTGGCGGACGCGGCCGTCCAGGTCACGGTGGTTGACCGCCGGAATCACCACGTTTTTCAGCCATTGCTGTACCAGGTGGCCACCGCCGCCCTGAATCCCAGCGACATCGCCGCGCCCATCCGCGGCGTGCTGCGCCAGCAAGCCAACGCCCGCGTGCTGCTGGCCGAGGTCACCGCCATCGACTTGCCCGGCCGCCGCGTGCACCTGCCGGACGAGGTTCTGCCCTTCGACTTTTTGGTTTTGGCCACTGGCGCCACGCACTCCTACTTTGGCCACCCCGAGTGGGCGACGTTCGCCCCCGGCCTGAAAACGCTGGAAGACGCCGTCGAGATTCGCCGCCGCGTGCTGCTCGCCTACGAAGCGGCCGAACGCACCACCGACGCCGACGAACGGCGCGCGTTGCTGACGTTCGTGATCGTCGGCGCCGGCCCCACCGGCGTCGAGCTGGCGGGCGCGCTGGCCGAGATCGCCCGCCACGCCCTGGCCAAGGATTTTCGCCGCATCGATCCGACCCAGGCGCGCGTGCTGCTGGTCGAAGGTCAGCCCCGGGTGCTGCCGCCGTATCCCGAGACGCTGTCCGCCAGCGCCACTCGCCAGCTAGAAAAACTGGGCGTCGAGGTGCGGGTGGGCGCGCGCGTGCAAGCCATCGACGACGGCGGCGTCACCGTCGAAGGCGAGCGCATCGCCGCCCGCACGGTGCTGTGGGCGGCGGGGGTGGCGGCGTCACCGCTGGCGCGATCGCTGGGCGCGCCGCTGGATCGTGCGGGCCGGGTGATCGTCGATGGGCACCTGCATCCGCCGGGCTGCGACGCCGCCTGGATCGTCGGCGATCTGGCGGCGGTCGCTCAGCACAGCGATGGCGCCGACGACGGTTCGGCCGCCGCGTCGCTGGTCCCTGGCGTGGCGCCCGCGGCCATTCAAGGCGGCCAGTACGCGGCGCGGGCCATTGCCGCCCGCGCCCGCGGCAATCCCGACATCGAGCCGTTCCACTATGTCGACAAGGGATCGCTGGCCACCATCGGGCGCGCGGCGGCGGTGGCGGATTTCGGCAAGGTCAAGCTGTCTGGGTTCTTCGCCTGGCTCGCCTGGGGCCTGATTCACATCATGTTCCTGATCGGCTACCGCAACCGCCTGCTGGTGATGCTGCAGTGGCTGTGGCAGTACGTGACCTTTCAGCGCGGCGCGCGCCTCATCACCGGAACCGAGCCGCCGGTGATCGCTTCGGCTAAAGCGGCGTCGGGTGGCGCATCCAGTTGATGACGTCGATGAACCGCACCATCCGCACTTCGGGTTTCGACAGTGCGTAATCAATAAAGTCCGACAGTGCCTTGCGCCGCACCTGATAGTTGAAAGTGGTCCAAGCGCTGTTGGCCGATTCATTGAACTGCGAATAATTGTC
>DASXQB010000410.1:0-1595 GCA_036493295.1 Polyangia bacterium
CACGACCATGGACGTCTGCAAGAGCGGCATCTGTGTCGGCACAACGATCGCCGACGGCACCCACTGCACCAACGGCGACGTCTGCGAGATTCACGACAGCGCCGTTTGCATGAGCGGCAAATGCGTCGGCACGCCCGCTCCCGAAGGCTATCCCTGCCTGGACGATGATCCCTGCACCGATCCGGATACCTGCCACGGCGGCAAGTGCGTGCCTGGCCCGCCCAAGGTCTGCAGCGACGGAAACAGCTGCACCATCGATTCGTGCGTGACCGGCAAAGGCTGTCTCTTCTCGCCCATTCCTGAATGCTCGGGCGACGCGGCTGACGGTCCGGTCGATGCCGACGCGGGCGACGCGGACGCCAGCGATATGATCGACGGCGTGGTCGTTCCGATGGACACCATGTCGATGGACGTTCCCGCGGTGGACAAGGCGTCGGTTGATGTTCTGCCGATGGACGTGCCGCTCACCGAATCGGGCCTGGACATGTCCTTGCCAGAGGTCGGCGACGTGGGCGATGCGCCGCAAATCGAGGTGGCAGGCGACGCACCAGCAGAAGGACCCGGCGACGGCGCCTCCGACCAGGTCGTCGATGGGCCGGAGATCAAAGATGCGGCGCTGGATGGGACCCTGGACGGCGGTGGCGATGCCTCGGACGATCAGGCCGAAACACCGCCCGACCTACGGGCGCGCGGCGGGGCATGTGTCTGCTCGGCTGGCGACGGCGCCGCGGGGCCCGGGTGGTGGCTGTTCGGGGTCTTGCTGGCACTGGGCTGGCATCGCCGACGCGCGGGCCGCTGACCCCTCCATCATCAATCCGGAGCCGGATCCCAACGCAAAAATTGGAGGCCGACGCCGCACACGACTAGGATCGGCCGGTGCTACGCATCCTGGGCGTTTCGGTTCGATTGGGCGAGACCATGGTGCTGGACGAGGTCGCCATGCAGGCCCGCGCCGGCGAGCTGGTGGTCGTGGAAGGCGGGCGCGGCGCCGGCAAGACCACGCTGCTGCAGGTAGCAGCCACCTTGCGCTGGCCGGACGCCGGCGAGGTCTGGGTGGCCGGTCGAGATGTCTTGGCCTTGCAGCGCGCGTCGCTGCCCTACGTGCGGCGCAACGTCGGCTATTTTTCGGCCGGCGTTCCGCTGCTAGAACGAATGACGGCGCTGGAGAACGTCATGCTGGCGCTGGGGGCGCGCGGCGCTGATCCGACCCGCGCGCGCGAGCTGGGCATGCGGGCGCTGGGCCGGGTGGGCGCGCTGGGCGCCGCCACCCGCCGCGTGGAATCACTGTCCACCGCCGAGCGTCGGCTGTGCGGCGTGGCGCGCGCGTTGGCCGGCGCGCCGTCGCTGATCTTGCTCGATGATCCATCGGCGGGATTGGCGGCCAGCGACACCGGCGCGGTGCTGTCGGCGTTGCTGGGCGCGGTCGAGGCCGGCGGGGCGGCGCTGTGTGCGTCCGCCGACGGTTCGTTCGTGGCGGCGGCGGTGCGGGCCGGGGCGCGGCGGGTGCGGCTGGAAGCCGGGCGCGTTCTGGCTGGCGGCGGGCCGGTGGGCGTGGTGGGGGCGCGTCGCGCGGACAGCAGCAGCAGCGACGGCGG
>DASXQB010000411.1:0-16938 GCA_036493295.1 Polyangia bacterium
CTTTCCCGCGCCGTCCATCGACTCGGGCGGCTTGTCCTTGCCGTTCCACAGTCCGCCCAGCACGAACGGCCGCCGCGGATCGCCGCCCTCGAAAGCCACCAGCACCTCGTCGCCCTTGTCGGGGATGAACCACGAGCCGCGGTTATTGCCGCCCATCAACGTCGCCACCCGCCCCCAGGTCTCGTAGCTCTCGCTGCCGGTGTCGGGCGCCCACGGCAGCGTCAACTTCACCCGGCCGATGCCGTCGGGATCGTTCTTGATCTCCGAGACCGTGGCCGGATAGACGCCGTAAAAACGCCCACCAAGGCCGCTGGCGACGCGTTCGTCGACGATCATTTCCAGAGGCGTCTTCACCAGGTGTTCTCCGTTGCGGTCATGGACGGCCCAGCCCCGCCCGCTCGGCGCACAGTTCGGTGCGCAACCCGCGCGCTCCGTCGAAAAGGTGGCGCACCTCGCTGAGGTAGTACTTGCCGTTGAACAGCGGGCCGAGACCGTCCAGATTGACGAAGGCGCCCACGCGCAGCTGACCAGTGGTGCGAGCCACGCCGTGTCCGACGACGAAGCGCCGCGCCTGCATCTTGAAATGCGCCTGCGCGCGATCCTGCGCCTCTTGTTGCGTGAACGGCATGCCGTGCACGACCGCTTCTTTTCGCTCGCCTAGCTTTGACTGCAGGATGCTGGCCCCGCTCTCGTCGTTGCCCAGCTCACCGCCCAGATCGCTGTCGCTGGCCGAGAACGTCACCTTGTCCTTGGCCGACACGTCCCAGCCGCTGGCCACCACCGCCGTGCGCTGCCCGGCCAGATCGGCCAGCACGGTGAACTCTTGCAGCTCGTTGCGCCAGCCCAGCTTGACCGGCGTGCCGCTGCTACGGTCGGCGCGCTTGCCAGCGTTCAGCGTGGCCTTGCCGCTGGCGTCCGTGCTGACCCACAGCTCGGCCTCGACGGCGCGGGCCCGCTGGCGCAGAAATGCCAGGTCGCTTTGATTGACCTGGGCCAGGACCTTGTATGGCCCGCCGGGCAGCTGCACGCTTTTGCCCATGCCATGGTCGTCGGCGATCTTGTTGAAGACGTCGGCGTCGCTTTGATCGACGAAGGTGCGCGTCCGCCGGACCATGCGCAGGTCCTGCAAGGCGTCCTCGGCTAGCACCACCAGCTCGGGCGGGCTCTTCGACGGAAAACGCGCCTCCATGCCGATGATGCGGCCATCGAACAGCGTGTCGCCTTTGAGGGCGATCTTGAACCGCTTGCCAAAGTCGAACGTCTTGCGATCGAAGTAACGAAAGTCCGTCCCGGTGCCGCCGCTGCCCAGGTTGCCGAACGAAGCCTCGCAGCGATAAAGCCCCTGCGTGTCTTCGTTGATCAGCGCCGCCAAGAGCCCCTGGCGCAGCTCCTCGTTCTCCTTGCCATCAAGGAGCACCGTCGGGCGGGCGTCATCTATGCGGTCGTCAGCCATCGCTTTTTTCTTTGCCTAGTGGGCGTGGACCCGAACCGCGCGGTCGTGCAGTTGGTGCAGCACCGGCGCCAGCTCGCGCGGTCGTGGCGCGGGCGGCGCCGCTTGATCGGCCGCCGCTGGCGCCGCGCTGTCGCCGCCCGCGGCCAGCGCCGGCCCCGGTTGATTGGCGGGCGGCACCACCTGGACGGTTCCGAACGTCACCGGCATAAATCACCCCACCTGCAGATCAAGGCGCACGCCCACCGACGGCAGGCGCGGGTTCTCGACGTTGTTCGACTGGGCCACGCCCTGCCAGTTCTCGCCGGCCATCTTCTGCACCGACGATCCCTGCGGCACCGGCGTGGTCGGCTTGGTCCCGGGCGCCGGTCGGTTGGTCTTGCCGATGTCCTTGGGCGGCAAGATCAGGATCTTCTGTTGCGACAGCGCGATCCCCACGCTGGCCCGCAGCGGCTTGCCCTCGGGCGAGAAATATTCCAGCGACTCTTCGACGCTCTCGACGATGCCGTCAAACTGGAACGAGCCCCAGGCGAACCGCACCGCCGGCGGGACGAATTTTTTCGGATCTTTTTTGTCCGGCGCCGGCGTGATGAAGTACGACACCAGGCCGGTCAGCTTGCGAACGTCGTCGACGTTGTTGAACGCGGGATCAGCTTGCTGCGGCTGGGGCGCGTTGACGTCGAACCACAACGTGCAGGTCAACTTGGTGGTGCCGGAGCCAACGAACAGCTGCGACTGCGACCCCCGCTTGTCGCCGCCGCCTTCCGGCTGCTGAATCTGATTCTGGTACGAAACCTTCAAGGTCTCGGGATTGAACTGCACCACCACCGTCTTCTTCTTCGCTTCGGGATCGGGATCCTCGTCGCTGAAGTCGGGCTTGAGCTGGCGCAGCTGGGCTTTGGCAAGTGTGTCCATGCGATCCTTTTTCAGCGTCGGCTATCCGCCGGTGGCGCTGCCCTTCTTCAGCGCCAGCGATTCGTAGGCGATCTGCATCTCCTCGATGGCGATCAGGCCGTCCTTGGCGTTCAGGGCCGGCGCCTTCAACTTGACCGGCACGCAGCCCTCCAGGACGAAACGTTTATTTTCCGTAAATGTTCCAGCCTCGCCGGCGAACATCACCACCTCGGCGTTGGCCCGCAGCGACGGATCGTTGTACGAGTCGCGGAACCAATCCCACAGATCGGTGTCGCGGGTCATCCCGCGCTTGAGCACCAGCTGGCCGTAGGCCAGCGGCCCCGACAGGCGGATCTGCCGCCCGTTGTTGCCGCCCTCGCGGATGGTCTTCACCTCCATCGTCATCTCCAGGCCGTCGCACTCGGCGAACGAGGCGCCACACAGGGCGGCCGACACGCCGGGGAAGGTGATCTCCACGCCAAAGTTGAAGGCGACGAACGGATAGCGCAGATCAGCGTCGGCCATCAGCGTCACCCACCTTCCGTGACCTGACCCAGGCCACCACTTTGCAGCAACCGCACGGTCAAGAAGCTGAGCGGCAGCGAAGGCGCGACCTTCAATTCAACGATGAATCGCCCTTGATCCAGGCTGTCGGGCGTGTTGACGGACGAATCGACGGCCACCTGAAACGACGTCTCGGCGGTGGCGCCGGCGAAGGCGCCAGCCCGGAACATGCCACCCAGCAGACCTTCGAACTGGCGCTCGACGGCGCGACGAAAGACGCCGCTGTTCGGTTCGAAGACAAACCCCGGTCCCTCGCGCAAGGCCAGGCGTCGGATCAGCGTCAGCAAACGCCGCACGTTGATCGGGGTCAGGTCCGGATCCAGCGACAGCGTGTCGGCGCTCATCGCCACGAAGCCGTGCGCCTCCTGGCGAATCACGTTCACCTGCGCTTCGTACAGGCGCTGGCGCTGCTCGCGCGGGATCGCCGGGCTTAACCCCAGCGCATCGCCGATCGGCTGATTGGCGGGCGCGATCCACGCCCCGCGCGCGATGGCCCGCGCCGCCATCACGCCCAGCACGGCGCCGTCGGCGGGTGCCCGCCGCAGCGGATCGCCGTCGGGGCTCTCCAGCAGCAGCCACGGATGATAAAGCGCGCCGTAGCTCCAGGCAGCGTCCTCGGGGATCGCCGCCCGCAGCGCGGTCACGTGTGCCGCGGCGTCGCCCGCGCGATCTGTCTCCGGCAGGCTGAGCACCGCGAACAGATCGCCGCGCGCCGCCGCCATGCGGACCAGCGCCGCCTGGATGGTCAGCAAGATCTGCCGCCCGGCCGGATCATAGGTAGCCGCCGGCCACTGCACCAGGCGCGGCGGCGGTGCCACCGTCACCGCCACGCCGTTCGAAGGCGCTCCCGCGGTGTCGGGCGAGAAGGCGCGAAAAGCCGGCGCGCCCGGCCAGCCGTCGTCGCGCAGCAGGTTGTATCGGTAGAGGTCACCCACGGCCACGCGCGTGCTGCTGGCGGCGAAGCGCTCGGTGAAGGCGTCGCCATCGAAGACGGTCTCGTCGCCGATGGCGCCCTCGTAAGTGGCCAGCACCAGGTGCTGCGGCGAATCGACGTCGCTGACGTCGAACAGCGCCCCGTCGCTGCCGATGACGATCACCGGCGACATCGTGGCGACGGTTCCCTCGGCGTGAACGCGGTAGTGATAGCGACCGTCGGCCCGGCCATACAGCGTGACGTCCTGACCGGGGCCCGCATAAACCACCTTGTCGTCGAGAAAATCGAGGGCGTCCGATTCTTCGACCACATAACGAAGCGCCCCGACAACCGCGCTCCAGGTCAGGCGAAAGCTGCCGTTGCCGTCGGGCGGCGCCGCCAGCGAAAGCGTCGGCGTGCCCAGGGCGCCGGCCGGACAGGCCACGAAGGCAGGCAGCGGCGACTCCAGGCGCACCGGATCCGACCAGAAGCTGCCGGCGGCCTCGGCGGTTTCCGCCGGCGCGAAGTAGTCGGCCGACGACGACTGCGGCGAAGGAAGATACGCCCGGACGCGAAACCAGATCGCCGCCGGCGCCGGCGCCGGCACGTCATAGGTGATGATCGCGGGCGAAAGGGTGATCGCGGTGGGCGCGGCGAAGGTGGCGTCCAGCGAAGATTCCAGCACGAACGACGCGTCGGGATCGCCGGCGTTCCAGCCCAGGTGCCAGAGACCGGCGGCGTCCGCGCGCGCTGTCAGCACCGGTGCGTCCAGCGGCGCCGGTGGTGCCACGGTCTCCGTCGACCAGCCGCGCTGGGCCGCGTCCGGCGCCGCCACCAGCGTGGCCTCGTCGACGGCCAGCAGCGCGTGCATGCCGGTCAGGCGGCGCGGCTGCGGTTGCTGCCAGCGAATGTGATCGGCCTGCTCTTGCAACGAGCGGACGGTCTCGTCGGCCAGCGCGGGATCGACAAACAACGCCGCCGAGAAGACCTGCAGGCCGTCGCGGGTGGCAGCGTCGCCGGCGATCGGCTCGGGCTGGCGATAGACGTCGGGCACGATCCCCATGCCCAGCGGAAAATACAGATCGGTCTGCCCTTCGTCGGCGGCCAGCGGAAACCGCGGGTTGGCCACCGCCTGCCACAGGTCGCTGTGGTACGAACGCAGGTCGGTGCCGTCGCCGATCATCGTCCGCACCCGATCACGCAGGGCCCGTTCGCCGTCGGTCAACAGATCGTCGTCGCTGGCGAAGAGGCGCGCGTCGTCGGGCAACGCGCCCAGATAGCGGGGATGGCCGGGCCCAAGACCAATGTCGTCCAACCGTTCGGGACGAACGCCGCCATCGCGCACCCACAGCTCGATGCGCACGCGATCGCAGCCCGGCAGACCGACCGGCGCGCCGGCTGGCGCCGCCGTCGTCGGTCGGCTCCAGCGACCGCCCAGCGCCGTCCCCTGCCCCGGCGGCGAGCCGGTCGTCGGAACGGATTGAATCGTCGTCACCAGCAGCCAGAGCTGATCGTTGTCGCGCGACAGGCGAACCAGATGCCCAGCGTCGATGACCGCGTCGCCCGACAAAGTGACGATCGCCGTGCCGTCGTCGGCAAACGTCGGGTCGGCGATCACCGGCGGCAGGCTCTGCGGCCCTTGATCGTGGCGCGGAAAAAAATCCGCCGTCCACGCGCCGGCGGACACCGCGGGTGCCGGCAACAACCACAAACCCGCGCCTTCCATCACCGTCGCCAGCGCCCCGTCGAGACCGGCCACGGGCGCCAGCAGCATCGTGCCGTCGTCCCAGCGCAAGCGCAGCAGATCGCCGACAGCGACGGTGTCTGGCGACGACAGCTGCACGCTTTGCAGCTGTCCGTCCGCGAAGGTCACCGCCTGTACCGCCGCGGCCTGCTCCGACGTCACCGCGGCGACGTCGTACGAATCCGACCAGCTTCCCTGCGAGCGCGCCGCCAGGAAGGCCGGCCGCAGCCCATTCGGTGTCATGCGCACCAGACCCGGCACCGGAAAGTGGTTGCTGGCCGCGCTGTCGCCCGCCACCCGCACCACGAAGGCGCGCCGCCCGTCGTTGAGAAAGAACGAACGCACCGCCGGCCCCAGGTTGCCGCGCACGAATTCGCTTCGTTCGCGATCCCAGGCCAGCGTCGGATCGACGCCGAACAGATCGGCGAAGGCGGCCGCGTCCTCGACCGGCACGGGCGTGTTCAAGGGACCGGCCGCTGCGAACCCGACGAACGCTGCCACGTCCATGCGCGGCAGCTCGTCTGGTCTTTGCGACGACCGGCTCTCGAACCCGATCCCGGGCAGCCGGCGCGCGGCGCGGGCGATCACGCTACTGAACCTCCATCCGTTCGAAGGACAGGGTCAGCTCTTCCATGGCGATCTCGTTCGACTTGGCGTTCAGCGGTCCCTGGGTGAACTTGATGACCCGCGCGCCCTGCAACACCCAGGTCTGCACGCTGGCCGAGTTCTCTTCGTTGCGCAGCTCGATACGCACGGTGCGCATCTCGTTGCGGCCGTTGCGAATGAGATCGAACCACTTGTACACGGTGTCCGAGCCCATCACGCCGCGCTTGAGGGTGACGTCGGCCGACTTGCCCAGGCCGGTCACTTTGAGCGTGTTGTTCAGCTTGTGGTTGCCATAGCGATACTCCGCCACGCCCACCTCCATCCCCAGCGCGCTGATCTCCTGAAAGCCAGCGTCCGGCTTCAGCGGATCGCTGCCCTCGCCGCCCAGGTTCACCCAGAAGTTGAATTGTGCATACGGACGTTCACGAGCATCCATGGCTGTCTCCTGTGATTAGCGATCGGCCGTCCACTGGCCGATGCGGAAGATGACGAACTCGGCCGGCTTGACCGGGGCCACGCCGACCAGCACCACCAGGCGGCCGTTGTCGAGATCGTTCTGGGTCATCGTCGAACGATCGCAGCGCACGAAGAACGACTGCTCGGGCTTGTCGCCGATCAACGCGCCCGAAAAGAATTCGTTCAGCAGAAAGTCGGCGATGGTCTGCCGGATGTTCCCCCACAGCTGTGGCCCGTTCGGCTCGAACACCGCCCACTGCGTGCCGCGATCGATCGAGTGCTCGAGGTAGGCAAAGTAACGGCGCAGGTTGACGTACTTCCATTCCGGATCGCTGGAGATGGTGCGGCCGCCCCACAACCGATAGCCGCGATCGGGGAAGAACCGAAAGCAGTTGATCCCGTCGGGGTTCAAGACGTCCTGCTGGGCTTTGTTGAGCAGGATCTCGAAGCCGATCGACAGCGTCACCACCTCGTTGGCCGGCGCCTTGAATACCGCCCGGTTGATGTCGTTGCGGGCGTAGATGCCGGCGACGAACCCCGACGGCGGCAAGTAGATCGGCACCCGGGTGACCGGGTCCATCACCCGCACCCACGGGTAATAGAAGGCGGCATAGCTCGAATCAAAGCGCGCCCGCATGTCCTGCACCTCGCTGATGCTGAGGTTGTTGCCGCTGTCCAGGACGGCGATGCGATAGCGCATGCGCTCGCAGTGGCTGATGAGCAGGTTGATGATGGCGTTGCCGCGATCGGGATCGTTGCGATAGTTGAACGTCGACCCAGGCGCTCCAACGATCGACAGGACGTCCAGATCTTCGAACTGGATCAGGCCGTACTTGGTGGTGGTGGTGGGATCCGCCTCCCCTTCGTACTCGGTGGCGCCCGGCAACAAGCCGTCGTTGCCGCCGGTAAGCACCACGTCAACCCAGCGATCGCCGTCGCCCAGCGTGGGATCCAGGACCTGATCGCGCAGGCTGGGATGATCGGTGGGCGCGGCCGGCGACGAGAGCTGTGCCGGCGAGGCGTCGAACAGCGCCTGCAGCACGTCCAGACCGTCGTTGACGTGCAGCTCGCTGCTGATCACCACCGGCTTGTCGCTGCCGTGGTTGCGCTCCAGCGCCGGCGTCTCGACGTGCGAGCCGAAGACGTAGGTCAACCCGTCCTGCGCGCCGTTGGTCTCATGATCCTTGTCCAGCGCCAACCCCTCCCAGACGATCAAGGCGCCCAGGCTGTCGGCGGGCGCGACGCCCACGTTCAACTTGAGCACTTGCACTTTGTCGCCGCGGACCAGCGTGCTGGCGCCGATGCCGGTCATATCCAGCGTGACGCCCGCCTTGGGCTGGAAGGTGAACGTCTGGGAGTTCGGATCGAAGATCGCCAGATAGAAATCGGTGCTGACCGGGCTGGCCCCGCGCTGGATCAACACCACGTCGCGATCGCCAAGCGACGGCACCCGCGGCACGTCGGTGTCGACGCCGTTGATGGTGCGGCGATCAAACGCCAGCAGGTTCTGCCCGAGGTGAATGATCAAACGAACGCGCAGATCGCCGCCCTGCCCCGGCCAGCGAGCGCGCACCTGCAGCGAGTGATCGACGCTGGCGGTGGCGTCTTCCAGCAACCGGCCGCGCGCGTGCCCGTCGTTGTACAGCTGGCCCTGCAGCGTGGCGATGGCGTCGACCTGGCCACCGACCGCGTCGAGGTTGCTGTCGGAGTCCAGGCGGCGAAAGATGCGCGCGACGTAGAGCTGCTTGCCGCCCTCTTGAAAGAAGGCGCGCGCCCCGTGCCACATATAGTTGTGCAGCAGGGTCGAGCCGAACTCGAGCTGATTGCGATCGCCGTAGTACTGCTCGAAGTCGCTGAGACTGGTCAGCAGCGGGTTCTCGAGATCGACGGGACCAAAGCGCGTCGGTCCGATGAATCCGGTGACCGTGGTGCTGACGCCCTCGATGGACTTCGAGCGAAAGGAGACCTCTTCGATGTAGACACCAGGTGCGAGATATTGGGGCATCGTTCCTCTCCGGGCTTTAGGGAGGTGACTGGGACGGGGTGAGCAGCAAGACCGACGCCGGCTCCGAACCGACGTTGGATGACCTGAGAGACGTGTCCTGACCGAAGCGCAGCGTGGTCTGCGACAGCGCGACGGGCGCCCCGCCCAGGCGATCCCACAGGCGCGCCGGCGGCTGATTCAGCGCCGCGCACAGCTCGGGGATCGGTCGCAACGGGCGGGTCAGCGTGTCGGCGGCGGGCGGCAAATGGGCGTAAAGGGCGTCCAGTTCGACGGTGAACGTGCGCTGGCCCAGCGCCGCGCCGGAGGCGCCGCCCGACGGAGAATCGAACGAACCGCCGTCGAAGTCGCCGGCGTCGGGGATGGGGAAATGCAGCGCCACCCGCCCCAGGTGATCGGCCAGCGCGCGCACCGGCGGCTCGCCGCGCAAGCGCGCGCCTGGCGTACGCGCCTCCAGCATCGCCCAGGCCGCCGGCACATGGTTGGCGGCGTCCCACAGATCAGCGCGAATCACCACCGTGCCCGGCGTGTTCGATCGCGCCGGCGCGGTGAACAGGGGCACGCCGTCGGCTTCAGCGCCAGCCGGCAGCGGCGCCGGCGTCGATGGGGAACCGCAAGCCAGACGCAAGAGACCGCGCACCGGCAGCGTGGTGTTGAATCGAAACGGGAGAAAGCGCCCGTAGCGATCGTTCACCTCCAGGGTGAAAGCCAGATGCCGCGGAAGACCCGCCCAGTACGCGTCGTCACCGGCGCCGAACTCGAGATCGCGCAGCCCTCCGACGTTCATCAGATAAAAGACGTTGGTGCGCCCCTGCGGCACCGCGCGCAAACGCGACGGCTCGGCGCTGGGCCAAGCGGTGACCTGCAGGCCGTCGCCGATCACCCGGCCGTTCTGATCGTCGACAAAGCGCACGCCCAGCGGCGCCACCCGGCTCCAGCTTTCCAGGATCACCATCGCCGTCATGCCAGGTCTCCCTGGCCGGCCTGGAAGACGCGCGTCTGCACCGGCCCGGCGTCGGCGCCACTTTCGATGCGCGAATCGATGGGAACCACCCGGGCGACATAGGTGGCCGAGACCTGAACGTTGTGCTTGCCCAGAATCTCCCAGATGTTGTTCAGGTCCTGCGTGCTCAGCGGATCGTGAATCAGCTCGACGGTCTCGTCGTGGCGGAAGGGACGCACGTCGGGGAAATGCGCGTTCAGCAGCGCCGACGGCAGCGACGGCGAATCCTCGATGGTGCGCATCGCCCAGCCCAGCAGCAGGTGCTGCATCTCCGCCGTCTTCGCCCAAGGCGTCAGCATGTAGAAGAGATCGACCGGCAGTGGCGGCTTCAGCGTGCGACCGCCGGGGCCGATGCTCATCGGCATCTGTCGCCGCGAACCACTGACCGGCACGCGATAAAGAAAAAGTGAGATCCCTTCCCAGTCACCGACGTTCTGCACGTCCTTGGCCTGGAACAGCTTGACGTCGATGGTGGGAAACTCTGTCGCCGGGCGCGCCGTCTTCAACAACGAGACGACCGCCTGACTGATGGCCGAGATGGCGTGATAGGTGGCCATCGGCTCAGGCCACCTGCTGTGCGCTTTGATAAAGCGGCTTGCCGTCGGGAAGGATGGTCCGCCGCACCACCTTGCGCTGGACCAGACGATCGAGAGCCTCTTGAATCTGCTCGGTGGGCTGATCGTGATGGCGGCCCTTCAGCCAGAAGCGGCTGATGCCCTCGACGGTGTCGCCTGCGTCGGGCCGCCCGGTCAGATAGCGGGTGATCTCTGCAGCGATCATCTCCACTGGATCGTCACCGTCCGCCATGGCTTTTGTCCGCCGCCTTCACCGCGCTCGGGTGATTGCAATCAGGACACCAACGGCGCGGGCGGCGATTGCCCGCGAGAATTCGCGGCGATCGATCGCCGCCGCCTCGGCGCCTGAGGGGAATTACACGCAGGGTCTTTCGCCAGCAAACAGGGCAAAGCCAGGAATCTCGCCACCTGCGCCGGCGGGGGAAATTTCCTGCGGGGGGTGGGAAAAATCCCGCACCGTGCCCGCGCCGACTACGAGGCGGCGGTGAACCGGTGGCGACCGATTCCGTACTTGCGCAGAAGCTTGCCGATGTCGCTGCGATCCTTGCCCGACAATCGAGAGGCCAAGCTGATGTTTCCGGCCGTGCGCGACAACAAGTCCTGGATGTACTCGCGTTCAAAGCGCGCCACCGCGCGCGCCTTGGCGACCTTGAAGGCCTCGGCGCCTTCCGCGGTCAAAGCCGGGGTGGCGGCTTCGTCCAGGCCCAGCTCGGCCGCCGAGATCGACAGCGTGGGTCCGCCCTCCGCGAGAATGAATTGTCGCTGAATCAGATTCTCCAGCTCGCGCACGTTGCCTGGCCAGGAGTACGCGTTCAACGTGGCCAGCCCTTCGTCATTCAGGCCGACCGGCGACGCCCCGCTCTGCTGGTTCAGTCGATCCAGAAACGTGGATGCCAGCAACGGCACGTCTCCCGTGCGTTCCCGCAACGGCGGCAGACGAATCGGCAGGACATTCAGACGAAACAGAAGGTCCGAGCGGAACTGCCCGCTTTTCACCAGCCCGCCCAGGTCGGCGTTCGTCGCGCCGATGACCCGGAGATCGGCGTTCTCGACCGGGCCGCCGCCCACCGGGCGGTACTCCTTGTCTTGCAGGAAACGCAGAAGGACGATCTGCGCCCGCGCTGGCATGGCCTCTATCTCGTCGAGGAACAGGGTTCCGCCCCGCGCCTGCTGGATGAGACCCGGCTTGGCCTCGCGTGCGTCGGTGAAGGCGCCACGCGCGTGACCAAACAGCTCGCTCTCCACCAGATTCTCCGGCAAGGCGCCGCAGTTGATCGGCACGAACGGCAAGGCGCGCCGCCCGCTGAGATAGTGGATCGCCCGCGCGGCCATCTCCTTGCCGGTGCCCGTCTCGCCCTGGATCAGCACCGTCGCCGACGACGCCGCGAACTTGTGAATCAGATCCACTGCCCGCAGAAACACGGCCGACCCTCCGACGAGATTTAGACGCGCCATGTCTCGCACGCCCATAGCAACGAGAGAATCCGGGTTTGATTCCCCACACCATCGACATTTCATCGACCGCGCCCTTCCCGGCAAAATGAAGTGAAGCGCGCGCAGTATGACACGTTCCGTTGTAACGCTTGGGTGACGATCGTGGCCTGCGCTTCGGAAATCATCACCGCTCGCGCAATTCGTATAGGAGATCGCGAGAGAGGAGATCGCTGACGCTCTGGAAGAAGAGCTCCGAACATTACGAGCAAGGATCAGGGGACGAATGCGATCTGCTCTACAGCTTGTCAGCGAAGAACGCCTCGATCTCCATGACGGCAAGGTCGACGAGCGGGCTTCCTGGTCGTGCGGTTTCGGCGGCGCCGAGATACGTGCCGTGCGCAGAGCCCGGCATGACGGCCAGCTCGCCGTGAGGCAAGAGGCGCGCGAGCTGGGCGGCGTGCTCGACCGACATGACGTCTTTGTCCCCGACCATGACCAGCGACTTTGCCGTGATCGCGCGAAGAGAGTCCTCCGGGATGTCGCGGAACGCCTCCATCAGAGCCACCTGCTTCGCGAACCGCGCGGACACTTCAGCCGGATTGGGTGCGCTGGCGACGAAGGCCGCGCGCAGAGGCGCCGGCATGTCGGCCATCGTCGCGTGCGCGAAGCCCCGCCAAAACTGCGGCGACATCCCGGCGTGCGCGTAGTACGAGGAGCACACGATGAGCCGGCGCACGAGCCGCGGGTGCCGCATCGCGAGCTGCATCGCGACCACCCCGCCGTTGGAGAACCCGAGCACGTCGGCGTCGGCCACGCCGAGCTGAGCGAGCAGCGCTGCCGTGTCGTCGGCCATCTGCTCGAACGACAGCGGGCGATCCCGGTCGCCGCTGTGGCCGTGTGCCTGCTGCTCGGGCGCGATCACGTGGTGCGTCCGCGCCAGCCTCGGGATGATCGCTCCGAATGAGGTCTGAGCTGTTGAGCCCCCGCCGTGCAGGAGGACCAGCGTCGGACCGCTGCCGTGCTCCTCGTAGTACATGCGGAGGCCGTTCACCGTGGCGTACCCGATCTCGTCAGCCACCGTGATCCGGGTGGCCGGCTTCGCGGTCGCGGTCGTGCGGACCGCGGCCCAGGCCACCAGCGCGGCAACCACCCCCAGTGAGAGTGTCATCGTCTTCATGGCTGCACCTCCGGGATCCACCAGCGATGGCCGTTGACCCGGACCGGGACACCGAGTTCGCCACCAATGTCGATGAGAAAGTCCGCGTTGTAGAAATAGTTCGCGAGGACCGCCGCTCGGTCGCCGTCCAGCTCCAGCGTGGTGACTGCACGCACCGCCTCGCCATCGACGTGCTTGTACCAGTGGAGCAGCAGCCACCGGCCCCGGTGAAAGCGTGCCTCGACACGCGGCGGTTCATTGGCGAGCCCACCGTCGGCGAAGCGCGCGTCGAACAGAGCGCGTGCCTTGGGGTCGGCGAGGCGCTTGAAGCCGAACAGCATCCCGAAGAGGACCGTACTGCGTGCTGCCTCCGGACCGTACTGCGTGGTGGCACCCACCACCTCGACGACTGCGGTATCGAGAAGCAACGCCGTCAGGCGATCGATGTCGCCCGCATTGAACGCTGCGCAGAACGCGTCGAGTACCGCGGGAACGGGCGCCGTCGCCGTCTCTGGCGCCGAATCTTCGGCGAGCTTTCCGCGCCCGCGGTGCAGCGCCGCCTTCACCGCTCCGACCGTGGTGCCGAGCGACTCCGCGATTTCGTCGAGCGCGAATTCGAACACGTCCTTCAGCACGACCGCCGCGCGCTCCAGCGGTGACAGGGTGACGAGCAGCGTCCCCGCGGCGTCGCGCGGCGCACGCGGCTCGATGGCGTGCGCGATGACCGGCTCCGGCGTTTCGGTCGGCACCTCGCGCCGCCGGCGAGTCTGGTCGATCCAGAGGTTCGACGCGATTCGGAACAGCCAGGCCCGCGGATTCGTCGGCTCCTGTCCGCCCATGCGCGCCAACGTCACGAAGGCGCGCGCCAGTGCATCCTGCGCGAGGTCCTCGGCGTCCCAAGGGCTTCGGGTGAGGTACCGGCAATACCGGTAGAGCGGCGATCGCAACGGCTCAAAGGTCTCGAGGAACCGCCGCCACGAGCCTTGCGCGGCGGTCGCCAGATAGGATGTCTTTGTCGTCATAGCCGCAGGACGGACCCGCGGACCAAAAAGATACTCCGCGGATGGCTCGACAGCAGCCAGTCAGACTTGATGAACCATATTGCGGCTTTGCCTCCTCGGCCCCGTTCCGGCGCTCGAGAAGCTAGCGAGGGAAATTGGCGCTTGTCGCGATGCCAGCCCTGGATTCGCACGCACGATCGAAAGAAGCCCGCCACAGCTCATCGGTCACCAGGTGTCGTTAGCGTTTCTTCAGTCTCGGTACGGCCACCCCCCAACGCAAAGCGACCTTCTCCCCCTCCTCTTCGCCGAATAAAGTGGCGACGAGCACTGCGATGTTGAGGCGTAGGCTGCGCTTGTCTTTGGTGACCATTCCGTCCATCTCGGTCTCAAAAATTGTCACCAGCCTACTCAGGGAGAATCTCCTGTTCTCGTGCATCTCCTTGATGACTTGGAGGTCATTGTCGTAGCCACGGATCGCTTTCGACAGTGCTAGGTCATACCGGTCGGGCACCCCGGAATGCGGCGATCGCCTGAGAGGCGCGCGGTTAGATCAAGGAAGAACCCTAGAGTGCGCTCGCGGCCCTTAAAACCAGCAAGCCGACGCAGCTTGGCCAAATCAACCTCGCCGCGTCGCCGCCACAGCAGCACCGGCAGCGCACGAGTCACCGACGGGTCGCGACGGCTGAGCGCCAGGGCGTCGACGACAAGCTTCTCCAGATCGGGCGCGACCCGCCCCGGAAGGAGACTCCGGCCATACAACGGCGCGCCGTAGTGCGCGAGCCAGGCTCTTTTAAGATCCTCTCCCACCAACGTCAGTATACGGCAGCGACGAAGTGTTCCCGGGTTTCGAATATCCGCGACGTCATTGCATCGGGATAGGTATCGGCGACGTGAGCACTGCCGAGGCCGAATTCTAGTTTTCGAAAATTGCGGGTAATTCCCTCATGCAGTCATGAGGGAATAGTGAGGGACGCCATCTGTCGCTTTGTGCCTTTTACCGGCCTCTTTTGCCTTCAGCAGGCGCTCCTATATATTTGAAATCATTGATCATATGGCCCACGCGTCTCGCTCATAACCCGAAGGCCGCGTGTTCAAATCACGCCCCCGCTACAAAAGAAACGCGGAGTTCGGTGCCACCGGACTCCGCGTTTTGCGTTTCGCGTGGGGCATGAGGGACGAATGAGGGAATGGCTCACGAGTCCGAGAGGTCCATCTGGTCTCTACGAGCTCTTGTCCTGTCCCAAAACATGATCGGACGAAACGCGAATGATGCTGGAAGATTCGCCGTAGCAAGACGGCCTTTCCCGGAGTGATCTCGACGCGTAGAAGGCGGCGAAAGGGACGGACGGCGAATACGGTGACCGCGGAGAAGCCGCTGCCGCTGCCGTTGCAATTCTGGCGGCGTGGATCGCGTCGCGGCTCGGAGAGCACCAGACTCGTGTAGTCGAGTACCAGCGCGCGGAGAACGCGGCGCTTCTGGAGCGGCTCGGCAAGCGCCGGCTCCGACTGACGGACGGGGAGCGTCGGCGTCTGGCGAAGCTGGGCAAGGCTCTGGGCCGGAAGGCATTGCAACAGGTGGCGACCATTGCGACGCCGGACACCGTGCTGCGATGGTACCGCCACCTGGTGTCGGCCAAATACGACGGCAGCAAGAAGCGCGGCCCAGGACGGCCGAAGAAGGCCACGCAGATCGTGCCGCTTGGCGAAAGGCATCTGCGGCGGGCCGTCGGCGAGTACCTCGCCCATTGCCACGGTGAACGGAACCACCACGGTCTCCACAACGTGCTGCTTCAGGAAGCGCCAGCGCCGGCGAATCAGAATGGTCCTGTGCATCGGTTCGAGCGGCTCGGCGGATTGCTCAACTTCTACCATCGGAAAGCGGCCGAATCGGTGCTCGATCCTATTTCGGGACACGGCGGGAAATGGCGTCGCGGACACTGCTCGAATTTGGCAAGAGTCGTTTGCAACCGCAGGTCGAGATCACCACGTGCTGCACAGGTGGCCTCCTCGGGTCGTTGCGCTTCAAGCGCGTCTGTTATTGAGGAACGTTCCATCGTTAACCTCGTGTCCGGTGCCGCAGCCACAACGGACAACCGTGTCGCCAGAGGTGGCCGCCAGTTGAAGGCGGCGTACGCCGCCATTGATCGCTTGCCTAATGACTCGCGGATCGTGTTTCGTCTGCGCCGCGCAGAAGGCTTGCTAGGGCGGCGGCAGCGACATGAAGAACTGCCACACCGCCTGCGCGTAGTCGACACCGCCCTGATTGGTGTTCGTGTGGCCACCGTTGAGAGCGCACCAGACGACGGGATAAGCAGCGGGGCAATTGTACTTGATGCAGACCGGATACTTGGGATCGTAGACGGTGCCGGTCGTGCCTTGGCAACCGTTCCTCACCAGGAGCTCGTCGCGCGCCGCCGAAGAACCGTGGCTGTCGAGGTGGGGTTCCAACGTGTTCACCACGATCGGATTCTGGTCGTCGGCGGTGTCGGCGATCATGAACGCCGCGACCGGCCCGGTGCACGGCCAGCGGTGCTCGCGCTTGCCGCCCGCGATGGCGACGAAGCCGCGCAGCTGATCGGCGTCGCCGCAACCGAGGGTGTATGCCTCCCACGCGCCGCTGCTGGCGCCGCCGATGAACTCCTTGTCCAGGTCCACGCAGTAGCGCGCTTCGATCCAACTCAGGACGCCGCGGACGTAGGCCATCTCCGGGCTGTTCACGCACCAGGCCAAGTGCGTCGTGTCTCCCGAGCAGGCCTGGCCGCCGTCGGCGAAGCAGGAGCCGTCGAGAGGACCGCCGTTCTTGATGGCGAGATTGACCCTGATGGCGCCGGCGTCGCCCGGCAGTCCCAGGCCGCCGCCTCCGCTGCCGCAACCGCCCCCTCCCATGAAGATCGGATATGCCGTGTTGGCGTCGTAGCCGCTGGGAAGCTGGACGGAGAAGCTGCGGGTGGTGAAATCCTGGTTCGCTGCCACGCGCGGCGCGAACTCGGGCGCGATGCAGTCGCGCGGGCAGTTGCCCATGGCAGCGCTGCACCCCGTGCACTTGGGCAGAGAAAGCGGTTGATTGCCCGCCATCGCCGCGGCCATGCCGCAGCCCGGACTCTTGCCGTGTCTGCGCGCGGTGGAAGCGTCGCTGCCGT
>DASXQB010000412.1:0-10625 GCA_036493295.1 Polyangia bacterium
AATTGGGATCTCCACCCCGACGATGTTGCCGATCAACTTGCGCACATAGTCGTCCGGCGCATCCGAGACGTGCCACGGCTTGTCTCGACCGCTTTCATGATGTTGCGTCGTTTGCTCCACGTGTTGTCGCAGCCATTGCTCATCATCGATGAACCGCGGCCGCCCATACGCGTGAACAACGACATAGTTCCAGGTGGGAACCACCCGTCCTGTCTCCTGCTTCGTCGCATACCAGGATGGCGTGATGTAGTGATCGGGGCCGTTGAAGATCACCACCGCATCGACGTCGGCGAGCGCCGCCTTCACGATCGGATTCGCCCGAGCGACATGTCCCTTCAGGACGCCCAGAGCGCCGTGATTCCCATCGAGAAGAAACGGAAGGTGATCAACGCTGAGCCCGTCGCTGGTCAGCGCCACCAGCGTTCCAAAGGAACGCTGACGAATGAAACCGTGAAGGACCGGCGTTCGGATTTCTTCGAATTGTTTCGGTAAATACATTCGTCGATTTGAAGGGATGGTTGCCGCGTCTGGTGTCCCACGGGGACCTTCTCCGTCCAATGTCATGTTATCCGGTCCCTCGATTTTGCCGTACTTTCGATTCGTGCCGGTCGTCCGCAATACCTTGTTGGGAAACCGCAGGAGGGTACACTCGGGACATGATTCACGGCGCTCACGTCATCATCTACAGCAAGGATGCCGAGGCTGACCGAGCGTTCTTCCGCGACGTGCTGAACTACAAGGCGGTCGACGCTGGTCACGGGTGGCTGATCTTCGCGCTGCCGCCAGCCGAGGTCGCCGTGCACCCGTCGGACGAGAACGACGTACACGAGCTCTTCCTAATGTGCGACGACGTCCAGGCATTCATCGCCGAGATGGAGAAGAAGGACGTGAAGTGCTCGCCCGTCGACGAGCAGCGCTGGGGCTCGATCACGCGGCTTACGCTGCCAGGCGGCGGGAAACTCGGCGTCTACCAGCCGAAACACGCGTCGCCGCTGACGGTGAGAACGACGTAGGCCGAGTTTTTCGCAAGTCCGCTGAACGCGGTTGGGCAGCGCATTTTTGAGGGTCAGATAAAAAGCCCTCCCGATCCGGGCATGTCGATAAACCAGATCGCCGGGGTGGCGAATCCGCAAGCGCACGCGAAGCGCCCGAGGAAGAACAAGACAGGAAGAACAAGACAGCCAAGGCGCGTCTGCCTTGGCGCCACCACGTTCGACAGACGATCACAGAGAGAACGGCGAGGCTACCCAGAATAAATATCATGGGCCCATCGAAGAGCCAGCGCTCAAGGTGGGGACCATACGTTCGTTTGTAGAAGCCGTTATCGGGCCGGACACCGTGGAATGTGAGTCGGTAGACCAGCAACTGCCACAGCCCTTCATTCGGTCCAGTCTACCGAGTGGCGTTCCCCCGCGCGTCCGCGGTGTTCGGCAGCTTTTCCTAGCATATTCTCGTGGTACTTCACCTCAACGCCGAGAAAGCCACGTCCTGCGGATACTGTTTTGCACTCAAGAAAAACGTCAAAGGCCGACCGGTCCGCCGAGTACTTGGAATCACTGCGCGACGGCGAGTGCTCGAACACCATTGCAACAACCTCGTGAAATCGCCCCTGGGTAAGTCCGCGAACCAAACGAGAGGCCGATGGCAAGTCAAAACAGAACTCGGCAAACAGGTTGAAGCAAAGCGGTTGGCTCGACAAGAGATCGTTGAAGATCCGGTCCCCAGGAAATCACGTCGACGGGATCCGGTTCGTGGTCACCCGGGCATTTCATAACGATGGGCGTGCCCCAGGCGTCGCGGGGTGGTTGTGGCAGGTATTGTTCTGTGACGAGATCGTCGACTGTCGGGCATTTGTTCTTCATCAGCATGTATTGAGTGGCGTCGCCGACGATTCGCAGCAGTTGAATGTGAGTGGTCTTGAGGTTGGGCGTCGCGGAACTTCTTGTAGACGCCGACGCCGACGCGGCGGTGATCAGGCCGATGATGGCCAGGCCATCATGATCGCGACGGGGCATCGCTTGGGTTGCGATGGCCGAATTGTCAGGCAATCGCGCGTGATCGAACTGTGCGCCTGTGATACGGTGCACGCCGCATGCGATCAACAATCTCTTCTTTTAGCGTCCTTACGCTGGCGACCTGGTCGCTGGCGGCTTCCTTCGGCTGCAGCTCGGGCAGCAGCCCAACCCGCGATGCGGCGATCACCGACGCCGATGCGATGGCGCAACCGCAGGACACCGCGGACACAGGCGGCGCCACCGATGTCGCCGACACGGCCAGCACCACCGACACGACGGACACCGCTGACGCGGCGGATGCCGGCGCGCCCATGCCGACGGTGGTCGCGCAATTGAACAGCTTGCCGGCGTCGCTGGCGCTCGGCGGGGACTCGCTTTACGTGACGATTGCAGAAACGGCGGCTGGCAGCGACGGGATGGTGGTGCGCGTGGCGAAGACGGCCACCGACGCCACGCCGGACGGCGGCGTCACCACGCTGGCGTCGGGCCTGAACCAGCCGCGGACGATTGCGGTCGCCGGCGACAAAGTTTTGTGGGCGGACATCGAAACGCCGTTCCCCAAGCTGCCGGACGTCATGACAGTGCCGACAACGGGCGGAAACGCGACTGAGTTGGTTTCTGGCGCCACCACCATGACCCAGTTCGCTATCGCCAACTCGGTGCTTTACACGCTGACCGACAACGTCCAGGTCATCTCGCCTGTTGCGCTCAATGCGGCCGACGGCGGCGTGGGGCAGCCGGTTTATCCCGGCAATTCACCCAGCGCGACGATCAACCCCGACACGGACGGCACGTCGGTCTTCTTCTTCACGAACGGCGCCACCAATCTGGATCTCTTTTCGGTGCCGGTGGCGGGCGGCACTGCCACCGATATTTCCATGAACGCCACCAGCGGCAGTGTGGATTTTGATTTCCTGGTGAACGATGCGACGACGATCTTCTGGTCGGACGCCGGGACCGGCACGGTCTTCTCGCTGGCCAAGACCGCCGGCGCGACCCGCATGCCGCTGAGTACGTTCGCCACCGGCAGCGGGCCGGTTCAAATGGCGCTGGACGGCGACAACATCTATCTGCTGTGGGCCAAGCAATTGATGCGTTTGCCGAAGGCGGGCGGGACGGCCACGGTGCTGGCCTCGGTTGCCGGCTCGGTGCCCGACACATATTTGGCTAGCTTGGGCAACTCGGTGGCGCTGGCTGTCGACGACACGTTCGTCTACTGGTTATACGAAGGCCACGGGGAAATTCTGAAGATCGCCAAGTAGGTCTCTTAATGCATCATTGATTTACCGTCCGGGCGGGATTGGTTATGGTGGTGGACCTGCCCTGACGGAGGATTGCATGGGTTTTGGTCGCGTTGTTTTGCGTCATGCCCCAATGAGCCAGTTATTTCTGGTTGGTTGTTTGGCCATGGGTTGTGCCCAAAGTGATTCGGCGCCACCGGCAACCGGCGCGGGCGCGGGCGGCACGACTGTCGGTGGCGGCAGCGGCGGCGACAGTCGTGGGCTTGGCGGCAGCGGCGGCGTGACGGCTGGCTCCGGTGGCGCGGCCAGCGGCGGCGCGGGCGGCGCGCAGACGATCGGCGATGCGGGCACCGGCGGCGCTTCGTCGACGGACGCGGGCGACAGCAGCGACGCGGCCCCGTTGCAAGAGTGCACCACGCCGTCCATCGATCGCCTGCAGCTGTGGGTGGCCACCATGGGCGAAGGAAACATGATGCCCTCCGGTGGCAACATCCTGGTGAAAGACGGCGATCACTATGTCGGCAAGATCGTGTTCGTTGGCAGCGGCTGGCACGTCGTTCCCGTCTACGCCAGCAACGACGCCAGCGGGCAAGTCGATCTGTCCAAGTCGGCCGGCTTCACGTTGACCTACAGCGCTACCAGCGATTTCTATATTCAGTTGCGCCCGGGCAATCATTGGGGTGGCGACCAGCAATTTGGCGCCAAAGTGCCGTCCACCGCCGGGGTCACTCAAAGCGCATTCATTGCCCTGACAGAATCAGCCTGGGGTCGAATCCCGGGTCTTTCCGCGCCAGCGCAAACCTTCGCCGCCACGGTCAACAACGTGCGCGGGTTGGTGATGGTGGGCAACGTGGCCAACACGATCGTCTTCTCCGGTCTGCGCTTTGATAACTACATTCCGGTCTGCCGCTGACGCCAGGGCGGCGATAGGGGATTGAACCCGGGCCCGGTTGCGGCGATGCTTGCGGCCATGAAAGATCGAATTGACCAGCTGGCCGATCTATTGATGAGCGCCGCCTATGCCGACGGGCACCTGGAAGGCGAAGAAAAGATGGCCGTTGGTAAGCTGCTGCGCTTGACCCTGGGCGTGGGCACGCTGCCGATGGATCTCAATTTTCGCATCCAGGAGTTTTCGCCCGCCACCTTCGATCTGGAAAAGACGGCCGCCGTCTTCGCCGGCGATTCTCCGGAGGCCAAGCGTTCGTTGCTGGAACTGATCGCCGCCATTCACGCCTCCGACGCCGAGCATGACTACGACGAAGACATCCACCTACGTCAGGTGGCCACCGCCATCGGCCTGCCGCCATCGGCGTACGAGGACATGGTCCTGGATATCGTCGAAGAGACCGATCTTCCGGCATCGATGGCCCGCGTCCGCCACGGACAATAGCGTCCTTCGACGCGTGCGGTTACCTTCGCGGTATTAAAGTCGGGCCGCACCGAAACCGATTCTGACTACTCCAGTATTAATAGGAGAAGGGTCGGCTGGCTTTCGACGCCTACAAGCCGCAAATGAAAGGCAATGTGTAACGGTTCGGAACACGACACCCGGCCCGGCGCAGTGGCCGGAGCGTCGCTGTGAGGGGATTCCGCCCTGGGATCCTCCTGTTTCTTCTGGCCGAGACAGGGTGCTCTTTTTCGCCACATCTGGCTTCCGGCAAGATCGAATGCACGTTCGCCCAGCAAGATTGCCCGGCGCGATTTCCTTATTGCTTTGCCGGGACCTGCCACTCGTCTGCGCTGAGCGACGATGGGGGCGGCAGCGGCGGGTCGGTTAGCGGTGACGGGGCGGTCGTCGATCAATCGGGGCCCGCCGATCAGATGGTGCCACCGGACGCCGCGACGGATCGCGCCGGCGTTGATGGCGACCGCGTGGTTGATGTGGCAGCCGACCTCGCTGTTGACCTCGCCGTTGACCATGGGGCGGACCGCGGACCGACCGACGTGCCGGTCGAGGTGGGTCCGCCACCCGACTGGCCGGTGTGCACGCCGTCTTCGGCCGGCGACGTCTTGCTAAGCAAGGGGCTGATCGTTTATTTGCGGCTGGACGAAGGCACCGGCAATCCGGCCCTCAATGATTCCTCGCCCAACAACATCGGGGTGGTGGCGAACAATCTCAGCGGCGGCGCCACCTGGGTCTCCGGCCGATTCGGCAAGGGCTTGTCGCTGGCCGGCGGCGAGAACGGGGCCTGGATCGCCGTGGGCGGAACGCCGTTGTCGCCAGCGTTGAACGCCATCACGGACGGCCTCAGCGTGTCGCTGTGGGCGAAGTTTCCGCCGGGCACGCCCAAGGACGGGGTCTTGCTGTCGCGGCGCTTTGCCGGCGCGCTGGGATTCTTGTATCGGATCAGCGTCTCGGGCGGTTCGTTGCGGTTCGAGATTTACACCACCAACGGCAACCACGCCGATTACACCGGCAATCAAAAGTTACCAACCAATGGAAAGTGGATGCACATCGCCGCCACGTACAGTGACACGGGCGTCGTTCCCGGCTTGAACCTGTACGTCAACGGTGGCTCGCACGGGATGCAGATGTACGGGTTGCAGCTGACCACCGAGAACACGTTGATGCTGGTGGGCGCCGCCGAGACGCCGACCGCGCCGATGCCCGAGAACACCGTCGCCCAACGCTTGCTAGGCGCCCTTGACGAGGTGGCGGTGTACAACCGGCCCCTCAATCTCGACGAGATCCAGGCCCTGTCCTGCGGCGCGCAGCCGAACTAGTCGACAGCGCGGGCGCGGCGGGCGCGCAGCCGGCGCCCGAAAAGATAGGCGGCGATGGCCACGTTGATTGCCAGCGCCACGATCTTGCCGGTGTTGACGTGCACCGCGATCTCGTAGATCTCGAGGGGAATGAACGAGGCGGTGACGATGGCGGTCAGCCACTCGGCCCAGGTCTTGCGCCGCAGGATGCCGGTGCCTTCGATGAGAAAGATCATCGCGTACCCGATGGCCAAAATGCCCACCTCGCGCATGCGGCTTTGCGGAGCGAACAGCACGCGCTCGCCCAGCTGGCGCATCACGCGGTGCCCGGGCGCTGCGCCCATCCAGAAGGCCACCCGCGCAATCCAGCGGGCCACCTGCTCGGGAACGACGGTCAGCGCGCCGACGCCGGCGACCAGCAGAACCGCCGTCTTCACCAGCTTGAAGATCCCGATGGCGATGATCAGACGATCGCTGCGGGCGGGCTCTTCCGCGCGGGGGTTGGCGGAAGGGGACGGCGACGAGGTCAAAGGACGCGCGTCTCGCCGATGTCCAGCAGCCACAGACGCGCCGGATCCCAGCCGCGCTGTTCAAACACCTGGCGCATGCGCACCGGCGGTTCGCCCAGCGGTTCGTCGGTGAGCTTGAACGTTCCCCAGTGCATCGCCACCAGTTGCCGCGCGCCCAGCCGGGCGAAGGCCTCGCCCGCGTCCTCGGGGTTCATGTGCTGCGCCTCCATGAACCAGCGCGGTTCGTAGGCGCCGATGGGCAGCAGCGCCCAATCGATCGGTCCCATACGCTGAGCGATCTCGGCGAAGCCGTCGAACAGAGCGGTGTCGCCGGCGTGGTAGGCGGCGCCTTCGGGGCCGCGGAAAACAAAACCGCTCCACAGCATGTCGTTGCGGTTCCACGGCGCGCGCATCGACCAGTGGCGCGCTGGCACCGCGGTGATCGTCAGCGCGCCCACCTGATGTGATTGCCACCAGTCCAGCTCGACCACGTTGGGAAGCCCAGCGGCGCGCAACAACGCCCCGTTGCCCGTCGGCGTGACGAAGAGAGTCTTCTTGCCGATGCGCTTGAGAGTCGGCAGATCCAGGTGGTCATAGTGATTGTGGCTGACCGTGACCACGTCGATGGGCGGCAGGCTTTGCAGCGCCACGCCCGGCGGCGCCTGCCGTTTGATCACGCCGGAGATGCGCGTCGACCAGATCGGATCGGTGGCCACCAGCGCGCCACCCAGCCGCAGGACGAAGGTGGCGTGCCCGATCCAGGTCAGCGACGAAGGCACCGCCGCGATCGCCGCGCCGTCATTCGCCCGCACCGGCGTGACATAGCCACCGGGATCGCGAACGCGTCGGCCGGCGATGGTGTCCAGGAAACGCCAGCGCAGAAGATCGGCGGGTCCGCGCTGCGGCTGTGTCGCCAGGTGATCGAAACGTCCCATGGATTTTCTTTTCGCCGCCAGCGTACCTCAGCCGGCCGAAAACCGCGGCAGCTTCATCAGCGCCGACTGCAGCCCTTCGGCGTACGCCGGATGCACGAACTCGGCTTCGACCAGCGTGCGGGCAGGCGCCTTCGCCTGCATCAGCGCGACGAACACGTGCAAAAGCTCGCCCGCCTCGGCACCGACGATGACCGCTCCGACGACCTGTTCGGTGGCGGGATCGATCAGGACTTTGATCAGGCCGGCCAGCTCGTCGACTTCGATGGCCCGAGCGACATTGCGGAACGGCAGCGACGCCACCTCGACGGGGACGCCTTTGGCCCGCGCCTCGCGCTCGCCGAGACCAATGCCGGCGATCTGCGGGTCGGTGAAGACGGTGAACGGGATGTGGCGGCCGCCGCGTCCGCGCGTCGCCTTGCCCATCAGCCCCTCGAAGAGGATCCGGTGATCGTCCCAGGCCACGTGGGTGAACTGTGGCTGGTCGATGGCGTCCCCGACGGCATAGACCCCGCCGGCGCTGGTGCGATAGCGATCGTCGGCGACGATGAAGCCTTTCGGCCCAAGGGCGATCCCGGCGCGATCGCAACCAAGGTCGTCGGTGTTTGGCCGCCGCCCGCTGGCCACCAGCAAATGCGTGCCGCGCAGTTCGCGGCCGTCCGCCAGCGTCACCGCGACGCCACCGTCGACCGCCGCCACGCGGGTGACTTCCGCGTTCACCTCGACGGTGATTCCCTCGTCGCGAAACACTTGCTCGATCGCCGCGCCCACGTCGTCATCCAGCGCCGCCAGCAGGTGCGGCGCTCGTTCGACGATGGTGACCCGCGATCCGAAACGCCGGAACATCTGGCCCAGCTCGCAGCCGACGTAGCCGCCGCCCAGCACCACCAGGTGTCCTGGCAGCGACGGCAGATCCATCACTTGGTGGCTGTCCAGACACGGCACCGCGGCCAGGCCGGCGATGGGCGGCACCACCGGTCGGGCGCCGACGTTGATGACCACGGCGTTCGCGCTGTATCGCCGGCCGGCGACGTCGATCTCGCGTTCAGCGACAAAGCGGGCGTGCCCGCGCAGCAGCGTCAAGTTCGAGCCGCCGGCGGCCAATCGTTTCTCGATCCCCTGCCGCCAGCGTTGCACCATGGCGTTCTTGCGGGCCACCACCGCGGAAAAATCCACGCGCACCTCGGCGCTGCCATCGTCGTCGCCACGACCGAGACGCACGCCCAATCGGCCGGCGGTGCGGGCCACGTGAGCGGCGCGGGCGCTGGCGATCATCGTCTTTGTCGGCGTGCAGCCGCTGTTGACGCAGGTGCCGCCCAGAACGCCGCGCTCGACGATCAGCACCCGCTGTCCGGCGGCCGCCAGCTTGCTGGCCAATGGCACGCCAGCCTGGCCGGTCCCGATGATGATGACGTCGGCCGTTTCGGCAGTCATGCGCTGGCACGACTGTATTCATTGCGGACGCAAACGGGAAGAGCCGGTCGGTCTTTGCGCCGCGCTTGCCGGCTTAGCCCGCGTCGTCGGACAGCGGCGGGTGACCGTAGATGGGGACAGGGAGCCTGTCGATCGGTTGGCCGCTGTCGGTGTGGCCATCGGCGCTGTCCGTCGCCGCGTCAACGGCGCTGCCGCCGGTGCCGGTGCTACCGCCGGTGCCGGCGCTGCCGCCGCTTCCTGTGGCGCCGCCGCTGCCTTTTGATCCGTCGGGTGCCGCGTCTACTGACTTGCCGGTCATCGCGTCGGCGGAACACGCGGGCGCGCCGGCCAGCGATGCGCCCAGCAACACCAGCGCCGATCGTCGCAGGCGGCCACGCGCCGGCGCCAGCGGTGCCATGGCGCGGAAGCTTTCGCCCAGTTGGGCGCCACAAAAAGGACAGGCGGTTTCCGTGTCGCGAAGGTGCCGCGCGCACGCCGGACAGGGACGAAAGGCAGGTTTCATGCGGGCTCCTCGGTAAGCGGGCGCGATGCGATAGCGCCGATCACTTTACCGTTAGAGCCGACGGGCCCCCACCACTTTCATTTTTTTTTCGGCAACAGCGAAAGACGGGTCAGCGGGCATTGCCGCAGAGGCCACCAGCGTCGTTGGCTGCTGCCACGCAAGCGCCCTGGGGCGGCAGGCAGACAATGCCAATGTTCGGGCACACCACCGGTTTCTGAGACTCGCACTGCGCTTGCAGCCACTCTTGCTTCAGCTTGTTCAGCTCGGTGTCGTCGTTGACGGGCGCAAGGCAACCAGAGGAACACGGGGTCAGATTGCCCGCTGCTGATTTCTGGCACTGATTGGCTGCGCGTGGGTCGCAACTTTGCGCCGCCTTGAACGCGGTCCCATACATCGTTTCGATCTCGGTGCAGCTCAGCCCCGCGTCCGTGCCCGAATCGGTGTTCGTGCCGCCGTCCTTGCCCGCGGTGCCGCCGCTGCCGGCTGTCGTCCCGCCGGTTCCACCAACGGTACCGCCGCTCCCGGTCACGCCGCCGGTTCCGCCCATAGTGCCTCCGGTGCCGGCGCTGCCGCCGCTTCCGCCGGTGCCCGAGCCGCTTTGGCCGCCGGACCCTCCGCCGTCACCGGACATTCCCGGCGATCCTCCCGAGCAAGCCACGATCAGCAGGCAGCCACACATCCAGGCAATCGATCGCATGCGGCCACCCTCAGCAAACGGAAGGCCACCTGGGTAGCCGCAGGTTTGCGCGGCAATTCGGCCCGGCCACTTGGAGTTGTCTGAGACGGCGCCATTTTTCCCTCGGATTTTCGAGATCATCGGATCAACCGGCGCTGGTCTCGGCGATGGTCTCCAGCGGTATGACGGAGACCACGCCGCCACCGACGCGCTTGATATCGTCGGTGTAGCGCTTGAAGTAGTCCCGTTGCGACAGCAGCTTGGCCGCCTCATCGTCGCGTGGCTCGGCCAGATGATAGTAGTTCTGCCCCTCGATCGCCTTCATGCAGTGATAGGCGATGCGTCCGCGCAGGACTGGATCGCTGTCCAGCGAAGCGATGAACGCGGCGACCTGCCGATGCCAGTCCTCGACCAAGCCGCTGTCGGGATGGAACGTGTATTGGATGAGGAATCGTTTCATGGGTGGTCATCTCCTGTCAGTGGGGCGTGGCGACGGAAGGAACTTGTCCCGTCGGTCATGGTAAAAGGCGATCGGTTTTTTTCCACCCTTTGCAGTGAGGAATCGCCCATGCCGAATGCGTTTGTTCACGTCGAACTCAACACCGATGACGTT
>DASXQB010000413.1:0-11668 GCA_036493295.1 Polyangia bacterium
TAATTGTCCGTGTGGGCGCCGATGGCGAACGGCGACCGGTTGCCCATCAGCCGCTGATCCAGGCTGTTTTTCAGCACGCTGGTAAAGTCGAACGTCGAATCCGACTGGCACTTGGTCCACAGGTTGTAATCAAACCCAGTGACAGTCGAGGCCATGTCGCCGCTGATCTTGTTGAAGGTGTAGACCGGGATCTCCCAGACGCCGGGGTTCGGCGTGACGCCTTTGTTGTAGAACCCCAGCAGGAACGGTCCGTCCATGGTGAACGGCCAGTAATAGTGTTGGCCGCTGAGGGGGGCGCCGGGGCTCCAGCCCATCGGTTGGCCGGCCGCCTGCCACCAGTCGTATCCGAACTCGATGCTGGCGTCATAGTGGATGAAGCCGGCGGCCTTGACCGCGTCGAAGGTCGACTGGCTGAAACCCAGAAATGGCGTGCGAAAGCCGGCCACCTGACACTGTTGCAGGCCCAACGTGGTGGTGAACAGGGTGTTGGCCTTGGTCAGCTCGGCCATCCAGGTGGGCGTGTCGGCGCCCATCAGGTTTTCGCCGTGGCTCCAGGTGTGGTTTGCGATCTCGTGGTCGTCGGATTTGATTTTTTTCCAGGCGTTCAGCAGATCAGCCTCGGATTGCCCGCCGGCCGGGTTGAAGAACTCGCTGTCAAAGCCGGCCGAGATGAAGAACGTCGAACGCACCGCCGTGCCGTCGGCGTTCTTGCGCTCGCGCAAATTATCCAGCGCCCAGTTGATACCGTCGGCGAACGCATTGTCGTCGAAGCCCAGCATCACGAACATCGGGACCTTGTCGGCGGTCAATCCGCCGGGCGGATCGATCGACGGCGCGACGTTGTCGACCTGCATGTCGCAAGGAACGTTGGTGACCATGCCGATTCCACCCGCGGCGCCGCCACCGGTGCCGCCGCTGGTTCCACCGCTGCCGGTCACCGCGCCGCCGCTGCCGGGGTTGTTGCCGCCGCTGCCCTTGCTGCCGCCGCTGGCCGATGAACCGCCGCTGCCGTCGATCCCGCTCCCGCTACCACCGCTTCCGCCTCCCGACGACGAGCCGCCGCTGCCGCTCGCCGAGCCCGCGGACGGACTGCACGCGGGTAGCGCCAAGCCGACACCAGCGACGCCAAACAACGACAGCGCGAACGAACACGACAGACGCAAGCCAAGGGGGCGCAGCATCGAAACCTCCGTGCGTCTTCTAAGGATACTGGTTTCGCCAGCGGCGGCATCGCCGTTTTCGCGTTACTGAATGGCGTTTAATTGCGCCGTCTGCCGGTGTGCAGCATGAACGTCCGCCCCCACAGCGACGGGCCGGGCAGGGCGTGCAGGCGGGCGCGAAAGGCCGCGAAGCGCGTTGCGTTCATGGCTGGACCAATAAACGAGATCGATTGCAGGATGCGCTCCAGTGTCGGCGCGTCGACCGGCGTCTCGTCGACGAAGCGGCGCTGGTCGCTGAAGGCCACGCCGGTGATCGCCGAGACGTGAACCAAGTGGCCGGTCAGGGCGCGCGGGCGGCGCGGGACGGCGTCGTTCATCGCCCGCACCACGCCGCGCATGTACGGTGTCTCGGCGAAGCCGCAGGTGATCACCGCCAGCGCACCGCCAGGGGCCAGCACGCGGTCGATCTCGCGCGCGGTCAACTCGGCGTCGAGAAAGTGCAGGGCGTCGGCCACCACCACCAGTTCCAGGGACGCGGTGGCGATCGGCAGCGCCTCGGCGGTGGCGTGGTGGGCGCGCACGGGCAAGCGGCGTCGGGCGGCCTGGGCGCGCAGCTCGCCCAGCATGGACGCCGCCGGCTCGATCGCCTCGACGATGAACCCGCGCGCCGCCAGCGGCAGCGCCACGTGACCGATGCCGGCGCCCAGATCGCCGACGCGCGCTCCGGGCCGAGCCAATTCGGCCAGCGCGTCGATCAACGCCGTCGGGTACGGCGGTCGCGCTGGATACACGTCGGCCATCCGGTTGAACACCCACCGCGTCTGATCGGCAAGCGCCACTTTGCGACGACCGAGGCTCATGGCTGCGCCGGGTTTTTATGTCGCCGTCTGCGCATGGGCAAGCGCGATCAAGTACAGGCCAAGATCGGTGGGCTCGGCGCTGGTGGTTGGCAGGGCGCTGACGAAACCGGGCTGGCAGGCGCGTTCGTCGACCGGCGTGCGCGGGCAGAACGCCCGCAGGCGCGTCACCAGCCGATCGAAGTTGGCCCGGCTGGCCGGCTGCATCTCGGCGCCGAGAAACCGATAGTCCAGGCGCCGTTCGTACAAGATGACGTCGGGCGTGCCGTCCTGGCGTTGCAGCAGCAAGAACAGCTCGCGCGTCTCCTTGGTCTGCGTGGCGGTCTGGGTGGCTTTCTTGGTCAGCAGTAGACCGCCGCTGAGCAAGGCGCGGCTGGCGTCGAACTTTCGCTGCGTGGTGGTGGTGGTCGTCGTCTCGATGTTGGTGCGCAGCCCGCGCTGCACCAGGGCGATCGCCGCACGTGGCAGCTCGTGGCAGGTGTCGGCGCTGTCCCAGATCTGCAGGACGTCGCCGTCGACGGTGATTCGGCGACCGATGATGCGGTCATCGTCGGTGGGCGCGGCCGCTGGATCGCAGATCACCGTGGCGAATCCCAGCCGACCCAGCGCCGCCGCCGCGCCGTCGAGATTGTCCGCCTCCCGCTCGCTGAGCAAAACGCGCGGCAACACGCCGGACAGCCGCATGCGCACATCCGCCGCCGCCAGCCCCGCCGCCGCCGCCACACCGCGGATCGCGTCCACGGACAACGCGCCGATCGGTTGCGGCGTGCGAATGACAGCCAAAAGCACGCCACCAGTCTAGCAAGTACCCGCGGGCCCGCGCCTTCAGCTTTGCGCGCCGCTTTCACTCCGGCTTCCGTCCCCAGCAGTAGCGCCGCTATTTTCGTCAGGAGGCTCGGCTCTGCCGCGCCGGCTCACCTTGCGAGATGGGGTGGGCCCGTGGGAGGGCCTAGCCCTCCCGCGCTCTCATGCGGTTGTTCTTCGGGTTGTGCTCGACCTCAGCCAGCTTCAGCGCCTCCAGCACCGGCGGCACATAAACGCCGAAGCGCCCGCGCAATCCCTTCTTCAAACCGTACCAGCCCTTCACCGGATTCTTCGGCGAGCGACCCCACGCTTCGACGGTGCCGTCGGCGGCGTCCTTCTGCTCGTCGGCTGCGCCCAGCGCCATCCAGTCGCCGTGCTTGACCAGCATCTGATGCAGATCCTCGATGCAGCGCAGGTGGTAACGCAGCTCGGTCTTGCCAACCCGCACCACCAGCGCCGGCGGATCCAGCGTGTCGTCGCGAAAGGCTTCGAACGCCGACGCGCCGGGCGGCGTCTTCAACGACCAGGGTTTGTCGCGCGTTCCGCCTTCGTTCTTGGTGGCCATGGCCGCGACCGTACCGCGGCGCCCGCGGTCCGCGCTATAGTGCCGCAGGTTTTTTCCCGACGACAAGGAGCTGGTGCCGACGAACGCAGACATGCTGGCCGAGGTTCCATTGTTCGCCCAGCTTTCGGACAGCGAACGCGCGGTGCTGGCCGAACGGTTGGACGTGGTCACCGTCGCCGCCGGCAGCACCATGTTCAACCACGGCGATCCGGGCGACGCGCTTTTCGTGGTCCGGTCGGGCGAGGTGGAGCTGTTCTTCAAGAACGACACCGGGGAGCGGATCATTTTAGAGACCGTGGGTCAGGGACAGTTTTTCGGCGACATCTCGCTGCTGGACGGCGGTTCGCGCACGTCGTCGGCGCTGGTGACGCAAGCTCTCGAGGCGCTGGTGGTGGACCGCGGCGACCTGGAAGCGCTGATCGCCACCAGCCCGCAAGCGGCCATGCACCTGCTGGCCGCCACCGGCGAGCGCATGCGCCACACCGTGATGATGTTGCGCCGGACCGCTTCGCGAAATCCCAACATCGAAACCGAAGACCAGCGCACGGCGGTGATGCGGGTGGCCGACTGGATCTCCGAGTTCAGCGGCAGCCTGCCGTTTCTGTTCATTCACATCGGGCTGTTCGCGGTGTGGATCGGCCTCAACGTCGGCCCGCTGACGGCGACCGCGCTGGGCGGCTGGGATCCATTTCCGTTCGGCCTTCTGACCATGGTGGTGTCACTGGAGGCGATCATCTTGTCGGTGTTCGTGTTGCTCAGCCAAAACCGGCAGGCCTCGCGCGAGCGTGTGCGAAACGACATCGAATACCAGGTCAACCTGAAGGCCGAGATGGAGATCGCCCATATGCACGAAAAAGTCGACACCATGTACGCCGAGATCATGGCGCGCCTGGATAAGCGAGAAGGCCGTGCCTAACCGGCGCGGACGCGCCGTTCGTTTGATCTTGGCCGTCGCTTTGATCAGCGCCGGCTCGTGCGGCGGCGGAGCCGATGGAACGGACAGCGGCGCCGGTGGAGCGGACGCCTCGCCCAACCCGCGCGATACGGCAGCGCCGGCGGACGTTTCGATCACCACGCCCAGCGACGGCGGCGGCAAGACCGAAACAGCAGACGCGCCTTCCGACGGTGGGTCGGATACGGCGTCGGACGCTGCGCTCGATACGGTCTTTGACACCTCGTCCGTCGCTTGCGTCCCCGGCGCCGGCACGCAGCAGGTCGGCGGCGCCTCGGTGCTCGACCGCCGCACGTGCTTGCTGTGGCAGCGAACCGCCGGAGCGGCCATGACCAACAAGCAGGCGGCGAAATATTGCGACGGCCTGGCGCAAGACGGTTTCTCCGACTGGCGCGTCCCAGCGCCAGAGGAGTTGGTCACCTGGCCGAACCTCGGTCCCAACGACAATGCGTACATCACCAACCCGACGTACATCCCGGTCGCGTCGGCGGCGGCCGACGGGTGCGCCGGCGACAGTCACTCTTGCAACATCACCGAATACAACGCCGGCAGCATCGCCTGCGCCTGGCAGGGGGTGGGTTTCGCCGGTCCCACCGTCTGCGTGCGCGGCACAGCCGCCGCCGGAACCACGCCGACGGCATTCGCCGCCACCACCTGCGCGACGTGCATGCCCGAGGTCGCGGGCGCCGCCGCGCCGTTCAAGGCCGCCGATTGCCTGCCGTACGCGCCCTGACCAACACGCCGGGCCGCATTTCGACATTGGCTTGACGGAAAATATCCGTCGCTGGCCACAAATCCAGAGGAGACTTTTCCTGTGCAGGAGGCAACACCGTCGTGACGAACCGTTCTTCTTTCTTCGTGACGCTGGCGGTGGCCATGTCAGGCGCTTGCGCGGTCGTCGCGGGTTGCGTGGCTTCTGACACGGCGGGCGGTGGTAGCGGTGGCGCAGGCACGGGCGGAGCAACCGCGGGTGGCTCGGGCGGCAACGGACCCGGGCCTACCGGCAGCGGCGGGACCGCCGGCGGCGGGAGCGGCGGCAAATCAGGCGGCGGCAGCGGTGGAACCACCGGCGGCGGGAGCGGCGGCAAATCAGGCGGCGGCAGCGGCGGAACCACCGGTGGCGGCAGCGGCGGCAGCCCAGTCGTCGGTTCCCTGCCGTTCGACAACTGCAACTGGGGACCGCCGGTCTTTACCAACCTGGATCCGTCGCAGTTGCCGCCCGGTGGCCTGGCGGTCGAAAACGTTCCGCAGTTCGTCAGCATCGGCTTTGACGACAACGCCTTTGAAGACGGCATGCAGTGGGTGCTGGATCTCTTCAAATCCAAACAAAATCCCGCCGGCACCGGCAACCACTGCACCTTCGACGGCACGCCGGCGCGGGTCAGCTTTTACATCAACTCGCACGTCGGGATCACCAGCGATGCGCTGAAGGCGCTGCACGCCCGCGTCTACACCGACGGGCACGAGCCGGCCAACCACACCGACACGCACGCTGACACGTTGATGCAGAACCCGGACGTGTCGGTGTGGACGCAAGAGATGACCACCTGCAACGACTATCTGGTTGGCCTGGGCGTGCCGCGCGCCCGCCTGATCGGATTTCGCACGCCGTTCCTGCAACAGTCAGAGGCGACGTATCAAGCGATCGTGCAAGAGAACTTCAAATACGACTGCAGCGTCGAGCACTACAACGACGGCAGCGGGTTCATCTGGCCGTACACCTTGGACAACGGAAAAGATCCCAAGCACACGTACATGACCCCGCCGAACGGAAAATATCCCGGACTGTGGGAGCTGCCGGTCAATCAACTGTCGCTGGCCGCCACCGGGTATCAGGCCATCACCGGCCTTGACTACAACATGTGGGTCAACGCCAAGATGACCGGCGATCAGGTACTGGAGACGTTGAAGATCAATCTCATCCTGCGCATGAAGGGCGGCATGATGCCCGACGCCGCGCCGAATCGCGCGCCGATGCTGGTGGGTGGCCACAGCGATCTGTATTCGCTGCTGAACGCCGACGCCAACGCCGCGGCGCCGACGCCGGTGCTGGAACGGCGAGCGGCAATCTCGCAATTCGTTGATTGGGCCCTGGCCTATGATCCGGCCGTGCGCATCGTTCCCTCCGCCGAGGTGATGCACTGGATGCAAGCGCCGGTCGGTCTCGACGGCACCAAGGGCAAGTAGCCGCCGCGCGCGTCGCCGGCGTCGCTTAGGTCGACGTGCCTTCCAGAGCGTTGGAGATGATGCTCTCGACGGTCTGGAACACGCCGCCCGGTCCACCGGCGGCGCTGCTGCCGGATTGTCCGGCGCTGTCGCTGCTGCCGCTGGCCGCTTGCGCGTGGTGGTGATGTCCACCGCCGTGGTGCCCGTGGGCGCGCGGCGCCGGCAGATCGGATGCGCTGCCGCTTTGCGAGGCGGCGCCAAATTTGTCCGCCAGTTGATTCAAGAAATCGGCTTGCTTGCCGGTCTGTGATCCGGCGGCGTCTTTCAATTTCTGGGCGATGTCGGCGGTGACGGTCTTGAACTTGTCCGGATCGCTGCTGGCCAAGCTGGAAAGCTGGCTGAAAAGTTGTCCCGGCTTGGAGATGTCGACGGTAACGCCGGCGACGTCGTCGGTCGAGCCCGATGCCGTGGTGGGCGTTGTCTGCGGGTCGAAGGGAGTGATGCCGCTGATGGTGCTGGATGAAACGCTGCTGATGCTCATGGGAAAGGGCCTCCTGCTGTTGCAGGGGTCATCGTCACCAGGTGGCCAGCCCTTGCGGCTTCGAAACAATTCAAAACAATTGGTGTCGGTCCGTGCGCCCTGCCGCCTACAGCTCCCGACGTGGGCTGTCATCGGCGGCCAGCAGGTACCCTTCGCCGCGCACGGTCTTGATGAGACGCGGGTGGCGCGGATCGTCGCCCAACTTTTGCCGCAGCCGCGAGATGTTGACGTCGACCGATCGATCGAAGACCTCGTCGGAATTGTCGCGCGTGAGCTCGAGCAAGCGGTCGCGGGTGATGACCTGGCCGGCGGCCTGGGCCAGCGCCCACAGCAGGGCGAACTCGTACGACGTCACCTCGACCAGGCGCGCGTTCAGCGTCACCCGCAAGGCCGCCGCTTCCAGCAGCAAATGGCCCACGCGTACCGTTTGGGCGACGGCGACACCGTCGCGCGCGCGGCGGGCGACCGCGCGCACCCGGGCCAAAAGCTCGGGGAACGAGAACGGAATAGCCACGAAATCGTCGGCGCCGGCTTCAAGCGCGCTGACCTTTTCGGTGTCGCCGGCGGCGCGCGACAGGGCGATGATCGGCAGGCGCAGGCGCAGGCGGATGCGCTGGCAGAGCGCCAGGCCGTCGCCGTCCGGCAACGTCATGTTCAGCAGCATCACGTCCCACGCCTCGTCGCGCACAGCGGACAGCGCCGACCGGCCGTCGACGCGCCAGCGCACCGACACCCCGTAATGGGTGAGATATCCGGACATCTGTAGGGCCAGCTGCTCGTCGCCTTCGACTATCAGGACCCGAAGCTGCACGTCGCGCCTTCCGGACAAGACCCGGCAGGCGGCCCGGACGATAGAAGCCCCGCAATGATCGTCGACGCGCCGGCGCGCTTACGAATCGCCGCCGGCGTTTCCGGTGGCGTGCAACTCGGTCTCCAGTTCTTCCCAGGTGGCCATCAGCCGCTCGATGGTCAGGGACAGCGTGACGTCTTCCTGTTTCAGGGCCGCGATCTCCGTCGGGCTGCTGCGCTGGTAGAAATCGCTGCTGTAAAAGAGATCCTGGAGCGTTCGCCTGCGCGCCTCGGCGGCCTCGATGTCGGCCAGCGCCTTGTCGCGCAGCTTGGGCAGCTGCGCCAGCCGGTTGCGCCGCCGTTTTTGTTCTTCCCAGCTTTCACCGGCGGCCGGCGTGGCCGTGCCGACCGAGTCGCGTGCGGAGGCTTCTTTGCGTTCGCGCTTGGACTTCAAGACCACAGCCTCGCCGTCCAGGTGGTCGTCGCCGCATCTTTCCAGGTATTCGGTGTACGTGCCGGCAAAGTCGCGCAGGCCGTCGGGGGTGATCTCGACGATGCGGGTGGCCAGCTGCGAGACGAACCAGCGATCGTGCGACACGAACAGCACGGTTCCTTGATACGCCGCCAGCGCGTCGCGCAGGGCGTGGATCGCTTCCAGATCCAGGTGATTGGTCGGCTCGTCCAGCACCAGCACGTTCGGCTTCTGCACCGCCAGCACGGCGAAGACCAGGCGCGCCGCCTCGCCACCCGACAGCAGGCCCACCCGTTTGCCCACGTCGTCGCCCGAGAACAGCACCCGCCCGAGCTGCCCGCGCACGTAGGTCGGGCTCTCCGCCGGGCACAGCGCCGACAGCAGATCCAGCGGCGTGGCTTCCGGATCGTCCAACACCTCGCGGTGATCTTGCGGGAAATACCCGGGGCGCGTCTCGTGGCCCCACTTGATGGCGCCGCCGTCGGCGGTCAGCCGCTCGACGGCGATCTTCAGCAGCGTCGATTTGCCCAGGCCGTTCGGCCCGATGATGGCGATGCGTTCGTTTCGCCGCACCACCAGCGACACATCGGACAGCACGCGCTTGTCGCCGTAAGCCTTGCTGACGTTTTTCAGCTCCAGGACCTCGCGGCCGCTGGGGCGTTCGGGCGTGAACTTCAGCTGCGGCGTGCGGCGTGACGTCTCGGCGATGTCTTCCACCTCGATGCGTTCGATCTGTTTCAGGCGGCTTTGCGCCTGGGACGCCTTGGTGGCCTTGGCGCCGAACCGTTCGACGAAGGCGCGCTTGCGGGCGATCTCTTCCTGGGCGCGAGCGATGCGCGTCTCCTTCAACCCGCGCGCCGCCGCCTTCTCGACCATCGCCGTCGAGTAGTTGCCAACGTAGGAGGTGATGGTTCCATAGTCGACGTCCAGCGTGTGGGTGGTGACGTTGTCCAGGAAACGCTGGTCGTGTGAGATGATCACCGCGCACCCTGCGTAACTGGCCAGGAATTTTTCCAGCCAGCGGATGGTCAGGATGTCCAGGTGGTTGGTCGGCTCGTCCAGCAGCAAGACGTCGATGCCGCCCACCAGCACCTGCGCCAGCAGCACGCGCAGCTTGAACCCGCCCGACAGCGTCGACAGCGGCGCGCGGTGCAGGGCGGTGGGAATGCCCAGACCTTCCAGCACCGCGCTGGATCGCGCTTCCAGGGTATAGCCGTCATGCGCGGCGATCAGATCTTCCAGATCGCCGACGCTGGCCGCTTCGTCCAGCGAACCGCTGGCGGCGATCCGGCGCTGCTCGCTCAGCGCGTTCCAGACGATCCCGTCGCCACGCATGGCCAGGTCCAGGATGATCGCGTCGTCATCAAGAAACCGATCCTGGCGCAGCACACCCATCCGCGCGCGCTTGGGGATGGTCACCGTGCCCTCCGACGATTCTTCGTCGCCGGCAACGATGCGCAGGAAGGTGCTCTTGCCCGAACCGTTGGCGCCCACCAGGCCATAGCGGCAGCCGTCGTTCAGCAGCAGCGAGACGTCGGTGAACAGAACCCGGGCGCCGTATTCCTTGCCGATGTTGGTGGTGGAGATCATGGGTGGTTGCTGGTGCCGGGTGGCGGGGCGGTACCGTAGCACCGTCGCTGGCCGGCTGTCGGTTAGCGCGGTTAACCCTGATTTTTCCGCCAGATCACCGCTGGCGCACGACAGTAGATGACAGCGGTGGCAACCACCACTATGCTGACCGGTCGCTTGGAACGGCTGGACGAAATATCCGTCGACGACACCGGTGGGGTGCCGCGCGCCGATGCCGGTCCTGGCAGCGCGCCGGGACCGGCCGCGCCGACGATCGTGGTCGAAGAAGAGGCGCTTTTGAACGTGGTGCTGCGGCGCCTGGACAGCGAGAAGAAAAAGACCCGCGCCCCGGTCGACGACGCCGGCAGCCTGATCGAACTGCGTGACGCCCTGGCCGAGGCGAAGCCCGAAGACCAAGGTTCGATCCTGGAACAGATGCACCGGATCGAAGCGCTGTCGCGCCAGCGCGGCAAGGGCGACAATCCGCCCATCGATCGCAAGTCGCCGTACTTTGGCCACCTGCGCCTGGAAGAAGGCGGCAAGCGGCGCGATGTCTTGATCGGCGCCCGCAGCTTTGTCGAACCGGGCGGCGGTGTGCAGATCGTCGACTGGCGCAACGCCCCCGTGTCGCGCCTTTTCTATCGTTACGAAGAAGGCGATTCGTACGAAGAGCAGCTGGGCGATCGCCTGGTCGAGGGCGAGATCGTCGCCCGCCGCACGGTGGCCATCGTCGAATCGCAGCTGCGCCGGGTGGCCTCGCCGCAGGGGACGTTTTCGCGCGACCTGCGCACCAACGACTGGCGCGCGATCGCCACCCAGCAGGCCAAGCTGCAGATCGCCCGCGACGGCACGGCGACCATCATTCCGCCGCGCCCACCGCTGCCGGGACGCAGCGGCGCTATCGCACCCGCCTTGCCACTGCCGCTCGCCGCGCGCGGCAAACTAGGTTTTGACGACGGAGGCGGCGCGCGGAGTCCGGACCGCCACCTGCCGGCCATCGCCGCGCTGATCGATCCGCGTCAGTTTGAATTGATCACCCAGCCGAGCTCCGGCCTGATCGCCGTGCAGGGCTCGGCCGGCAGCGGCAAGACGACCATCGGGCTGCACCGCATCGCTTACCTGGCGTTCGCCGAGCCGCGCCGCTTTCGGCCCGAGCGCATGCTGGTGGTGGTGTATCAGCGCGCGCTGGCCAGCTATGTCTCGCGGGTGTTGCCGTCGCTGGACGTCGACGGCGTGTCGGTGCAGACCTTCGCCGACTGGGCGGACACCGTCCGCCGGCTGGCGCTGCCGTTGCTGCAAGCGCCGCTGACCGACGACACGCCGCCGCTAGTGATACGAGCAAAATCGCACGGGGCCATGCTGCGCATCGTGGCCGACCGTCAGGAAGCGATGCAGACGTCCCTGCGCGAACGGCTGGTGCGCGAGCTGGAAGGCAAGCCGGGGCGCGACGCCACGCTGGCCTTTTGGGATCAAACCCGCGGACCCGCCGACGGGCGCGTGACCGCGCTGGCCATGTGGATCAAAGAATCCGCCGACCTTGATCCAGCCACGCGCAACGCCATTGAGAACGTCGGCCGCGCCTTGCGTTCGATCACCCGCGACGTCACCGGCGAGTGGGCGGCGCTGCTGACCGATCGCCGCGCGATGGGCGAAGGCTTTGCCCGTCACGCGCCGGGATTTTTCAGCGAAGGACAGCTGGACGACATCCACCGCTGGTGCGTCGCGCGCGAACGCCTGCGCCACGCGCCCAAGGACGGCGACGACGCCGGCGAGGTCTACGGCCTCGATCCCGA
>DASXQB010000414.1:0-16567 GCA_036493295.1 Polyangia bacterium
GCCGGGTGTTGCAACAGGACGTTCTCCACTTCCAGCGGCGAGACGTAGACCCCGCCCACCTTCAACATGTCGTCGCTGCGGCCCTGGTAATAGAAATAGCCGCCTTCGCGGCGCAAAAGATCACTGGTGACGATCCAGCGCCGTCCGTCCCGTTCCACCATGGTGCGCGCCGTGCGTTCGGGATCGCCGGCATAGCGCAGCGCCGCCGAGCCGCCGCTGACCCACAACGTGCCGATCTCACCGTCGGCCGCGTCGCCTCCGTCGGGCCGCACCAGGCGAACGTCATACCCCGGCACCAGGCGTCCGAGACAGCCGGGCCGCGCGTCGCCCGCTCGGTTGCAGATGAAGATGTGGAACATCTCGACCGAACCGAGGCCTTCCAGCATCTCGACGCCGAAGGTCGCTTTCCAGCGCCCGAACAGCTCCGCCGGCAAGGCCTCGCCCGCCGACACCGCCGCGCGCACGCTGGCGAACGGATTTGGCAGCGACGGCGATGGCGTCTCTGTCCACGCATCGATCATCTTGGCGGTCATCGTCGGCACCGTGGAAAGGACCGTCGGGCGGTGGCGCGCCGCCAGGGCAAACAGCGTGGCCGGCGTGGCCCGCTCGGGAAACAGAACTGACCGCGCACCGACGGCGAACGGGAACAGCAGGCTCATCCCGGTGGCGTAACCGAAGTACAGCTTTGACGCCGACAGCACGACGTCGGCGGCGGACATTTCCAGAACGCGCTTGGCGTAACGTTCGACGTTGAACGGAAAATGCCCGTGGGCGTGGACGGCGGCGCGCGGATCGCCGGTCGAGCCCGAGGTAAAAAACCAGATCGCCTCGTCGTCGGCGCGCGTGTCGGCGTTGGTAAAGCGCACCGACGCCGCGGCCACCCGTTCGGCGTACGGCACCACCGTGCGGCCCAGCGGGCACGTCTCGCCCACCACCACCGTCGCCGCCAGGTGCGGCGACGCGCCGATGGCGTCCTCGGCGCGCGCGGCCAGCGCGCAGTCGGTGACCAGCACCCGCGCCTGGGTGTACGAAAGATACTTGGCGTATTCGGCGGCCGGTAAATCGGGGTTCACCATCGCCACCACCGCACCCGCCTTCAACGTCCCCAAGAACGTTGCCACCGCAGGGGCGCCGTCGGGCAGCGCGATGAGCACGCGCTGGCCCATCGCCACGCCTAGCGCGCGCAGCAGGTTGGCCACCCGGTTGGCCTGGTCCTGCACGTCGGCGTAAGTCAGCCGCCGCTCGCCCACCAGCAGCGCCACCCGATCGCCGTGACCTTCGTCGATGCGGGCGTCCAGCAGGTAATGCGCCAGATTGAAACGCACGGGGATTTCGCCGGACGACATGGCGGCTACTTCATGCGCAAGCGATCGACGGGAACGCCGCCGACCAGATGCTCTTCGACGATGGCGGCGACGTCTTCCACCTTCACGCCGCCGTACCAGATCTGCTCGGGATAGACCACCACCGCCACGCCGCGCGGACATTGATCCAGGCAGCCGGCGGCGTTGGCCCGCATGCGGCCCTTCAAACCGCGTTCGTGCAGCAGGCGCTTGAACTCGTCGCGCACAGCTTCTGAACCTTTGTCCGCGCACGAGCCTTTGGGATTTCCCGGCTCGCGGCGGTTGGTGCAGATGAAAACGTGGCGATCAAAGTGCGGTTCGGCCATGGGCGGGGCAAGCCTAGCACGCGTCAGGTGACCGGTCGCAGGCGCACCGCTTCGGCGCGCAGCGTCCCGTTCATCACCCGCGCCCCTTGCGCCGCAAACCATCCTGGATCGTCGGTGGTGCCATAGCGCCGGCCAGCGCCGCGGGTCAGACGTCGTTCCATCTCCGGGTGGCGCAGCAACCAGTCGGACAGTCGTTCGGCGACGATCGCTCCCTGGGTCAGGACCTCGATCGCTGGCTCGACGATGGCCCGGATCCCCGGCAGCAGCAGCGGATAGTGGGTGCACCCCAGCAAGATGCGCGACGGCGGTTGCGCATCGGCCAGGATCGGATCCAGGTATTTGTGCAGAAAATAGTCGGTCCCCGGTCCAGCGGTCTCGCCCGCCTCGACCAGGGGCACCCACAAAGGACAGGCCTTTTCGATCAGGTTGATCCCCGGCGCCAGCTTGGCCAGCTCCAGTCGATACGATCCCGACGCGATGGTCCCGCTGGTACCCAGCACCGCCACTGTTCCCGTCGACGATGACGGCGGCGTGACGCCCGGGATGGCTCCCGGCGGCAGCGCGGCCAGCGCCTCGGCCGATGGCCGCACCACGCCCAGAATGCGCCGGTCCGGATAGCGCCGCGGCAGATCGATCTGTTGCAGCGTGCGCAGCGCTTGCGCCGACGCCGTGTTGCACGCCAGCACCACCAGCGGGCAACCTTGCGCGAACAGATAGTCCACCGCCTCGCGCGTGAACTGCAAGACGACGTTCAAGCTGCGCGCCCCATACGGCGCACGCGCGCTGTCGCCAAGATAGAGATAGTCGTAGGCCGGCAAGCGCTCCAGCAGCGCCGACAACACGGTCAACCCGCCGAACCCCGAATCAAAAACGCCGATCACAGGCGCCCGATATCCTGGCCGCGCACCCAACCTTCAAGACCGTTGGCCAGCCGCACGCGCAGCCAATCTTGATCGCGATCCAAAAGGCGCACGCGCAGGCCAGCGTGCACGTTGAAGCTGGTCTTGTAACTGGCGTCGGCGCCGTCCTTGACCGCCAGCGCGTCGGGCAACACCACGCCGAAGGGCACGCGATCCAGGGCCACCCGCCCCACCAGCAACGCGCCGGTCAAAAGCGCGGCCAGCCCTAAAATCGCCGCGCCGGCGGTGAACGGGCCGCGCGCGTCCACGCCGGCCCGGCGGCGCAAGAACAGCACGGCGAAGAACGCCAGATAAAGACCGGCGAACAGCCAGGTCTCCGTCGACGATGACAGGGTCAGGGCGGCGCGGATCCAGGCTGCCTCGCGATCGGCACCCTCGATCCGGTCCAGGGTCTTGCGCGCGACAGCCTTGCGCGCCTGCTCCAGATTGTAACGGGCGTCCTCGTCGTCGCTGTCCAAAGCAGCGGCGCGTTCGAACGACCAGATGGCCGGACCCAATTTTCCCAGGCGAAAGAAGGCGTCGCCCAGGTTGAAGTACAGATCGCGCGACACCACGCCTTCGCGATCCAGCGACTGGTAGGCGACGACAGCGGCGGCATAGTCGCCGTGCAGATAGGCTTCGTTGCCGCGCTTCCACGCCTCGTCCAGGCGATCGGCGCGCGCCGGCGCCGATGCCGTCGCCAGCAAGGCGGCGGCCAGCAGCGCGCCTATTGCAGCGACGACGACGCGCTTTGGTCGTGACCAGCCGTTCATCCGGCGGGCTCCGCCCGCAGCGGCGCTTTTTCGATCGCCTCGATAAGCTCGGCGGCCCGCTCCAGCGAGGCGGTCATGCGCTCACGACCCACGCCGCCCGCGCCGGGAGCGAAGCGAGCCAGGTCGCACTCTTCCAGCTCGGCGATCACCCGCGCCGCCGCCTCGTCGGCCATCCCGCGCGCTCGCAGCCGCGCCGACAGCTCGTCCATGCGCAGGCCCGCCACCGATTGACCCAGACGCGACGCCAGCTGATCGCGCAGCACGCGATCGATCTCGATGTAGAAATCGCCAGTGCGCCCGCCGTCGCGGTGCTGCTCGGCGGCCGACAGACGCTTGCGCGCCAGCGTGCGGGCCCGCCGGCGCCGGGTGCGTTCGGTGTCGCCGCTCAGCCGCACGCGCACCCGTCCGGCCACCGCCGTCAGCAACAACCCCAGCGGCGGAATCAACAACAGTCCGACAAACCCCGACGAACGATAGAACGTCGCCCCGATGTCGCGGGTGAGCGTCGCTTGCGCCCGGATGGGGCGAATCTCGGCGGCGATGACGTTTTCGTTGCCCGCGCCGGCCGGCGACGTTGCCGCCCCGGGAACCGTTGCCGGCGCACCGCCCGCGTGCGCCACCGCGCTGGCGTCACCGGTCACCTCCAGCCGCAGCGGATCCGTCTTGGCCACCGCGTAGGTCTTCGTCTCGGGATCAAAATACAGCAGCGCCAACGACGTCACCATGGTGGTGCCGGGCCGCTCGGGCAGCAGCAGGTACTCCGTCGACTTGGTGCCTGTCACGCGCTCGCCGCCGCTGTCCAGGGCCAGGTTGGTTTTCGGCGGGTACGCCTTCCAGCCATCCAGCGCCGGCAGTGGCGGCACCCGCAGGTTGCGCAGGTTGCCCTGGCCTTTCAGCTCCACCGTCAGCGTCACCGCGTCGCCGACGCCGACCGTGTTGCGATCGACGTGGGCGCTCAACGTGAATTTGCCGACGCTGGCGGCGTCGAAATCCGCCGGCTGACCCGCCTTCGGCAGCGGCACCGCCTCGATGATCACCGGGTCGGTCTTCAGGCGCTGGCGCCGCAACGACGAGCCGAAGAAGTCCACCTGCGAGATGTCGGACTCCATCGACGTCACCGTCAGCTTCCCAGGTTGCAACGGGAACAGCGCCTTCCTGGACAGCAGCGCCACCTGATAGCTGCGGCCGGCGATGGTCTCGTTTTGAAAGTGCAGGTGCCCGGTCGGATTGGGCGGCGTGATGTCCTCGGCCCAGAAACCGTCGGTATGCGGTTCGGTGACCGGATTGAACTGGTCGGCGCGCGTCGACAGATAAAGAAACCAGCTGACCGTCACCATCTCGCCAACGAAAGCTTTCGTCTTGTCAGGTACGGCGCGGATGAAATTCGCCGCCGGCGCCGACGACAGCGCCGGTGATCGGTTGGCCTCGGGCTCCCGCGCGGGCTCGGGTTCGGGGTCGGGCTCCGGATCGCCGAAACCGGGAATGCCGGCGAACGGCGAGCGCGAGCGCTGCGGCGCCGGCCGGGGCGCCGCCCCGGCGTCGACGATGCGCACGTTGACGGTGTTCGATTTCATCTCGCGCCCGTCGACGCGCACGCGCGCCGGCCCGATGGACAGCGCGCCCTTCTGATTGCCCACCAGCTGATACTGCCAGGTGTAGCCGTTCTGCACGAAGGTCCCGCCGCCGCCGATCTGCATCTGGGTCGACCGGTTGGGGCCGCGCGGCGCCGAGGCCACGCGCAGCGAACCAAAGTTCGGCGCCTGATAGCCGTCGATGGATTCGTTGGCCGCGTTCAGCGTTACCTGATAGGTGAACGAATCGCCGACGCCGATCTGGTTGCGTTCCACCTCGGCGACGAACGACGGCGCCTGAGCACGCGCAACTGGTCCAGCGGCGACCAGCGCCACGCCGACCACCAACGCTGGAAGACCGAACGGTTTGCGCATGGGCGACTTGCTTCTACCAGGCGGGGCGGTCGTTGGGCCGGCCATCTACCAATCTTTGGCCGGCGGCCGGCGGCGCACGGCGCGCAAGCGGGCGCGCTCTTTTTCCAGGTCCTTCGGGCTGCGTTCCAAGCTGTCCAAAACAGCGCCGATCTCTTTGTCGTCGGCTGGCTTTGCTTCGGGCTTCTGCTCGGCGGGCTGGGGTTGCGGTTGGTTCTGCTGGTCGTTCTTCTGATCTTGCTTCTGATCCTGTTTCTGGTCCGGCTGCTTCTGGTCTTTCTTGTCGCCTTTGCTCTGGTCCTTCTTGTCGTCCTTGTCCTTTTTTTGATCGTCTTTCTTGTTTTGGTCGTCCTTCTTCTTGTCCTGATCTTTCTTGTCGTCTTTTTTCTGGTCCTTGTTCTTGTCGTCCTTGTTCTTGTCGTCCTGTTTCTTTTTTTCTTCGTCTTTTTGCTGGCGCTGGGCCAGCTCCAGATTGGCCTTGGCCTGGTTGTCGCGCGGGTTCAAGGCCAGCGAACGTTTGTAGGCTTCGATGGCCTCTTTGAACTTGGTCGCCTTGGCGTAGGCGTTGCCCAGGTTGTAAAAAGCCGCCGCCTTCAGGCTGCCGTCCTTGGTCTCCGTCGCGTGCAGGAATTCCTGGGTGGCCTCGTCAAAGCGCGACAGCGCGTACAGCGCCGTGCCGCGATCAAAGTGCAGGCCCGGCGCGGCGCCCAGCTTGGTCGCGGCCTTGTCGTACGCCGCCAGCGCGTCCTCGGCCTTGCCGGCTTTCATCGCCGCGTTGCCTTGTTCGACGTCGTGGTTCTTGCTGGCCAGCAGATCGAACCCGAACAGAAACGGCAGCGTCACCACCAGCAGCGCCCAGCGCCCGCCCGCAGCGGGGCCCTTCACGACGTCGCCTCCGGCTCGGCGCCCGACTTGGCCTTGGTTCGCGATCGCCGCCGATCGGTGCTGCAGGCCTCGCCCACCAGCAACAAGAACGCCGGCAGCAGCAGCACCTCGAACACCTCGTCGTACTGCTTTATCACGCGCGCTTCGTTTTCGGTGCGCTTGAGGCCCGCCAGCGCCGCCTCGACCTCTTCGACGCCAAAGGTCTTGGGATCGGCGTGGAAGTATTCGCCACCGGTGATCTGGGCGATCTGGCGCAGCGTCGATTCGCCCAGGCGCGACGTGACGTACTTGCCGTCCTGATCTTTGACGTAGCCGGTGATGGTGCCCTTGTCGTCGAACTCCGGAATCAACTCGCCCGAACGCGAGCCTATGCCGACGGCGAACACCTTCACGCCCAGCTTCGACGCCTCGGCCGCCACTTCAATCGGTTCGCTGTCGGTGTCTTCACCGTCGGTCAGCAGCAGGATCACCTGCGCCCGAGTCGGCCCGCCTTGCGTGCGCAGCCGGGTCAGCAAATCAAGGCTGGTCCGCATGGCTCGCCCGATCGCCGTCCCGCCCACCGGCATGTCCCACGGCCCCATGTCGCGCCAGAACAGCTTCACTGCCGCGTAATCGGTGGTCGGCGGATAGCTCAGCGTCTCACCGGCAAAGGCGACCAGGCCGACGCGATCGCCGCCCAGCTTGTCCATCAGACGTTCAAGCTCGCGCTTGGCGCGCTCCAGCCGTGACGGATAGACGTCCTTGGCCAGCATCGAACGCGAAAAATCCAGCGCCACGACCATGTCCAGGCCCGGCTGCTTGGTCAGCTTGGCGCGCCCGCCCGCTTGCGGCCGCGCCAGGGCCAGCGCCAGCAACGCCAGCGCCAGCACCACCTCGCCCGCCCGCAACACCCGCCGCGCCGTCGACACGGACGAGGCCATGCGGGCGATCAACGGCGCGTCGCCCAGGCGGGCCAGCAACCGCCGGCGGTGCGTGAACGACAGCGCGTAGCCCAGCACCGCCGCCGGCGCCACCAAGAGCAGCCACAACAAATGATGGTTGGCGAACCTCATCTCAGGGCAGCCGCCTCCAGCGGGTCAGGCGCAGCGCCACCTCCAAGACCAGCAGCGCGAAACCGACCAGCAGAAAGCGCGGGTACAGCTCGGCGTACAGCACGCCGCGATCTTTGATGCGCGACTTTTCCAGATCCTCAAGGATGTTTTGAAACCGCTGGGCCAGCGCCGCCGTGTCGGTGGCCAGATACGGCGTGCCGCCGGTGATGGTGGCAATCTGTTCCAGCAGCTTCGGATTCACTGGCGGGTGCGGCGGCGCCGGGCGCCCATTGTTGGCGCCGGCGTTCGCGTTGGCGGCGTCGTCGTCGGTGGCGTTGTCCCCGGCCAGGATGGTGTAGATCTTCACGCCCATGGTCTGCGCGTACTGCGCGGCTTGCGGCGGCGAGATGTTGCCGGCGTTGTTGTCCCCGTCGGTCAGCAAGATGATCACCTTGGACTTGGCGTCCGAGTGCCGCAGGCGATTGAGCGCCACGCCGATGCCGTTGCCGATGGCCGTGCCGCTGCCGTCGATGATTCCCAGGTGCAGCTCGGCCAGCATGCGCAGGAACGTGCCGTGGTCCAGGGTCAGCGGAATGTGCGTGTAAGCGTCGCGCCCGAACACCACCAGGCCGATGCGATCCGACGGGCGCCGGCGCACGAAGCGTTCAATCACCGCCTTGGCGGCGTCCAGACGGTTGGGCAGCAGATCGGTCGCCTCCATCGAACCCGAGACGTCCAGGGCGATGACGATGTCGATGCCTTCCAGCTCCAGCTCGTCGTCGACGCGCGAGGTTTGCGGGCGAGCCAGCGCCACGCCCACCAGCACCACGGCACCGAGGCGCAGCACCAGCGGCAGATCTTTGAGGCGCGCCACCAGGCCCGGGCGACGCGCGCCCAGCTCCGAGGCGCGGGCGTGGGTGAGGACCGCGCTGCGCGCCGGCGCCCGTCGGATCCCCGCCCACAACACCATCGCCACGCCGAGCGGGAGCATCGCCAGCGCGCCCGGGTGGGCGAAACGAAAGCCGTCCGCCCCGCGCAGCATCCACAGATACGCCACCGCCAGCGGCACGAACAAAAGCGCGATCAGGCCGTACGGAATGCGCCCGCTCTTGTTCATGTGCGTTCTCCCGTTGCAATGGCGGGCGGCGGCGGCGGCGGCGCGGTGCCGCCGGGCGATCCGCTGGTCACCGGCGACTGCGTCGGATCCAGTAGACGCGGCTTGGTGGCCGAGACGATGCGGATCGCCGTCTCCAGCGTGCCGCGCGCCTCGGCCACGCTGGGCGAGATCTTGGCGAACTTCACCAGGTCGGCGGCCGACAGCCAGCCCTCGATCTCGCCCATCACCAGCTCGCGCGGGGTGCGGCGCCGCAGCTCGGCCATCAGCTCGTCGGTGGTCAGCTCCAGCGAGTCAAAACCAAAGCGCGCCCCCAGATACTCGCGAATGACCTCCGAGACAGCGAAATAGAATGGTCGGTTGTCGGCGTTCTCCAGAAAACCGTAGGCGCCCAGGCGATCCAGACGTTCCAGCGCCACCTCGTGCGCGGGGCGCGGCGGCGGGCCCGGACGCAAGCTGGCGCGCGCGCGCAGGCGGCGCAGGATCAACCACGCCAGCAGCGCGCCCAGCGCCGCCGCCAGCAGGCCGCTGGCGATGTACACCAGCAACAGATCGCGCTGCATCACCACCACCGGCGGCGCGGCGTCCTTCAACGTCGGCTCCGGATCGTTGGCGATCACGCTGCCGATCTTGATCGGCACCGCGTCGGTCTTGGCAGTGCGTACGTCGCCGCCTTTGCCCAGATACGTGACCTCGATGGCCGGAATTTGCGTCTCGCCGGTTTCGTAGACGGCCACGCCCAAGGTGAACTCCCGCCGCATCCGTCCGTCGCCGAGATCGCTCTCCGCCTCCTTGCGGTCGAGAACAGAGAACTTGTCCAGTTCCAGCGTGCTCGGCAGGTTCACCGGAATCCCGCGCTTGCTGATGGCGGTGACCACCAACGTGATCACGTCGCCCACGTGCGCGTCGGTCTTGTCGACCCGAGCGGTGACCGTCGGCGCTTCCGGATCAGGCGCCGGCTCCGCCGCCACCACCGCCGCAAACACCGTCGGCGCGCCGGCGCACCAAAGCCACGCCGCCATCACGGTCGCCGTCGCAGCCGTCGCCGCGCCCGTTCGCGCCGTCGCCCGCATCAATGCCGCAGCCTCCGCGCCCGCGCTTCGAAGAACGTGGTCAGCGCCGGCAGATACGGCCGATCGGTGCGCACGCTGATGGCGTCCAGCGACAGCCGGCGGAACAACGTCTGGCGCGCCGCCGCCGCCACCCGCACGTCGGCCGCGAAGGCCCGGCTCTCGGCGCCGCTGGTGTCGAACACCACCACCTCGCCGGTCTCCGGATCTTGCAGCTCGATCAGTCCCACCTTGGGCAGCGCCTCTTCCAGCGGATCGGTCACCGACACCGGCACCAGATCGTGGCGCCCGGCCGAGATGCGCAACGCCCGCTCATAGCTCATCTGCGGGGCCAGAAAATCCGAGATCAGAAAAGCCACCGCCCGCCGCCGGGCGATGCGCCCCAGAAATTGCAGCCCGGCGGCGATGTTGGTGCGCGGGCTGTGCGGCTGGAATGACAAGATCTCGCTGATCACCCGCAGCACGTGTTTCTTGCCTTTTTTCGGCGGCACGAACTTTTCGACCGTGTCGGTGAAGATGATCAGCCCGACGCGATCGTTGTTGCGGATGGCGGAGAAAGCCAGCACCGCGGCGATCTCGGCGGCCAGCTCGCGTTTCTCCTGCGCGCGCGAACCGAAGTTCTCCGACGCCGACATGTCCACCAGCAGCAGCACGGTCATCTCGCGCTCTTCGGTGAACAGCTTGACGTAGGCCTCGTTCATGCGCGCCGAGACGTTCCAGTCGATCATGCGGATGTCGTCGCCGGGGATGTACTGGCGCACTTCGGAAAAGGCGATGCCGCGGCCCTTGAACACCGAATGGTACTGGCCGGCCGTGCGATCGCGGACCAGACGTTCGGTCACGATCTCGATCTTGCGGATCTTCTTGAGAAGCTCGCGCGTCAGCATACGACGGCGTCGGCTCCTGTCGCCTGGGGTGGGTTCGCGGGAGGCTGATGATTGGTCACATCTTCGGGGTTACCTTTGCCGTAGGTGAGCCCGTTACGCGCGGGGCGAAGGGGACAACTCGATTGATTCGCTACACTCGCGCGTTTGCGCTCCTCTGACGAGGAGCGCTCTTTGACGGATCCCGAGGAGGGCGCTCCGTCAGGAGCGCAAACGCGCGAATGCCGCCGTCCAATTGGATTGCTCCTTCGCTCCGCGCGTAACGGGTTCACGTTGGAAGAAGGGACCAACGGTGAGGCGGGAGAGGGCAGCAGCCCCCTTCCGCGGCGGCGAAGCTGCATTACGGAACCTCGACGTGCTCGAACAGCTTGCGGATCACCGTTTCGGAGGTGATCTCCTCGGCCTCGGCTTCGTAGGTCAGGATCACGCGGTGGCGCAAAACATCGACGCCCACCGCCTTGATGTCTTCGGGCGTGACGTACCCGCGGTGGCGCAGAAAAGCGTGGGCGCGCGCCGCCAGGTTCAGATAGATCGACGCCCGCGGGCTGGCCCCGTACTGAATGAAATCGGCCAGCGCGCCCAGGCCGTGCGCCTTCGGCTCGCGCGTGGCGTGGACGATGCTGACGATGTAGTCGCGGATCTTCTCGTCGATGTAGACCTGCCCGACGACCGAGCGCGCCTCGGCGATCTCCGCCGGTGTGGCCACGGGCTCGGCGTGCACGTCCATGCCCGACGTCATGCGATCCATGATGGCGCGTTCGTCTTCGCGCGATGGGTAGCCGACCTTGATCATCAGCATGAACCGATCAAGCTGCGCTTCCGGTAGCGCGTACGTTCCTTCTTGTTCAATCGGATTCTGCGTGGCCATGACCAGAAATGGATCCGGCAGCTTGTGCGTGGCGTCGCCGATGGTCACCTGGCGTTCCTGCATCGCCTCCAGCAGCGCCGACTGCACCTTGGCCGGCGCGCGGTTGATTTCGTCGGCCAGAACCAGATTGGCGAAGATCGGTCCCTTCTTCGAGATGAACTCGCTTTTGGCCTGGTTGTAGATGACGGTGCCGACGATGTCGGCCGGTAACAGGTCGGGCGTGAACTGGATGCGCCGAAACTGCATGTGCAGCGCATCGGACAGCGTCTTGACCGTCAGCGTCTTGGCCAGGCCGGGGACGCCTTCCAAAAGCACGTGCCCGCCGGTCAAAAGCCCGATCAGCATCCGTTCGATCATCGTCTTTTGCCCGACGATGACCTTCGACATCTCGGCGTTCAGCTTCTCGACGAACGCGGATTGCTTGTGAACCAGTTCATTGATGACCCGGACGTCCATGAAATCTCCGTCAATCTCTGTTTTGCCGTTAAAAGCCGCCGGGCGGCGACGCGCAGCTTACAACCGCGACGGGCCGCTGGATATTTCCAATGCCGGCGGGCGGCGCCACGGGGGGGCCGCTTCCCCCCGGCGGGCGGTTGTGATAGCTAACCCGCAATGACTCGCGACGCGGACGCCAAGAATGCCCGGCTTTTCGACCGGCGGACGGTGGAGAGAAACATCAAGAAGGGGCTGGTCACCCGCAAGGACTATGAAAAGCACCTCAAGGCGCTGGCCGACATCGCCGACAAGGGCACGCACGGCAGCGACGAGCCGGACGACGAACCCGACGAGCCGGACGAGCCCGAAGCCGGCGACGCCGGCACCAACTCGCACAACTGACCCACGCGCTTTCGGCCCGGTCGGTCCACCGTGCGCTCACCGTCGCGCGCGCGGAGATTGAAACCAACGGGATAGCTGCGTAACCTCTGGCCATGGCGAGTTCCGATCCGAAGCAGGGCGGCTTCACGGTCAACGATCGGCGCAGTTTCACCGAAAGCGCGCCGGCAGCCGCGGCGCCCGCTGCCGCCGCCGACCTCCCATCGGCAGTGGAGCCTCCGCTGGACCACGGCCACGACGCCGCCGCGTTTCCGGCGGTCGACTTTCACACCTTCGTGCTGTCGCTGGGCAGCTCGGCGCTGTTGCACCTGGGCGAGCTGGAACCGCCGGACGGCGGCGAGCCCGAGAAGGACCTGTCGCTGGCCAAGCACACCATCGACATCCTCACCATGCTGGAGGCGAAGACACGCGGCAACCTGACCGCCGCCGAGGAAAAGCTGATGGAGAGCCTGCTTTACGATCTGCGCCTGCGGTACGTGAACGCCACCAAGTGAAGTTCGATTTTCTGGCGCCGTCGGCCCGGCGCGCGGTGGTGGCGGCGCAAAAGCTGGCCCGCGCCCGCGACCAGCCGGAGGTCGAGCTGCCGCATCTGCTGCTGGCCCTGCTGGACGCGCCGGCCATTGTCGATCTGCTACGCGCGGCCGGCGTCGCCGAGCCGGCGCGCATGACCGCGCCGCTGGAACAGGCGCTGACGCTGCTGCCCAAGGTGATCGGCGAGACGGTGTATCTGGGCGACGCCGTGCTGCGCTTGCTGGACATCGCCCAGGTTGACGCGCGCGAGCGCGGCGCCGCCCAGGTCGAAGCCGAACATCTGCTGCTGGGCCTTCCGCTGGAGACGCGCTCGCCGGCGGCGGCCATCCTGCGCGAGGCCGGCGCCACCCTGCCCCAGTTGGAGGAGGCCTACGGGCGGCGGTCGGGCGCCGCCACCGCCCGCGCGACGGCGACCGCCGGTGCCGCCGCCGTCGGCAGCGACGGTGGCGCGTCCGTCGTCATCGCCACCCCGACGCTGAGCCGGTACGCTCGCGACCTGACGCTGCTGGCGGCGCAAGGGAAATTGGATCCGGTGATCGGCCGCGACGATGAGATCCGGCGGGTCATGCAGATCCTCGGCCGCCGCAGCAAGAACAACCCCATCGTGGTCGGCGAGCCCGGCGTGGGCAAGACCGCCATCGTCGAAGGACTGGCCCAGCGCATGGCCAGCGGCGACGTGCCGTCGGGCCTGCGCGGAAAAAAATTGTTCGCCTTGGATCTGGGCGCGCTGATCGCCGGCACCAAGCTGCGCGGCGAATTCGAAGATCGCGTGCGCGCCATCTTGCAAGAGGTGAATCAGGCCGCTGGCGACGTGCTGCTGTTCATCGACGAGATTCACGCCCTGGTGGGCGCCGGCAAGGGCGAAGGGTCGCTGGACGCGGCCAGCCTGCTGAAACCAGCGCTGGCGCGCGGCGAGCTGTCCTGCATCGGCGCCACCACGCTGGAGGAATACCGCCAGCACATCGAAAAAGATCCGGCCTTCGAACGACGGTTCCAGCCCATCATCGTCGAGGAGCCCAGCGACGCCGTCTGTCTGGCGATGCTGCGCGGGATCAAGCGCCGCTATGAAACCCAACACGGGGTGCGCATTCTGGATCCGGCGGTGAGCGCGGCGGTGACGCTGGCCCGCCGCTATGTTGCTGGACGCTCGCTGCCGGACAAGGCCATCGATCTGCTGGACGAAGCGGCCAGCCGCCTGCACCTGGAGATGGACTCCCGCCCCGACGAGGTCGACGTGGTCGAGCGGCGGCAGACCGCCCTGCGCGTCGAGCTGGAGGCCCTGAAGCGCGAGCGCGACGCCGACGCCATCGCCCGTCGGGCCGAGCTCGGGCGCGAGATCGAATCGATCGCCGCGCGCCTCGGTCCGTTGCGCGACAAATGGCACGCCGAGCTGGATTCGATCCGCGCCGTGCACGCCGCCGCCGACGAGCTGGACCGGGCCCGCGATCAAGCCGAGCTGGCTGAACGGGCCGGCGATCTGTCCGCCGCCGCGGAGGCCCGCTATGGCAAGATCCCGGCGCTGGAAAGCGCGCTTAACGCCGCCGAGATCGCCCTGCGCGCCGTGCAAGGCGACGATCGCCTGCTGGAAGATGCCGTCGAGGCCACGCACGTGGCGCGCGTGGTGGCCGACTGGACCGGCATTCCCGTGGCCCGCATGCTGGAAGGCGAGCGGCAAAAACTGCTGGGCATCGAGCAACGCTTGAGCGCGCGGGTGGTCGGCCAGGACGACGCCGTGGCGCGGGTCGGACGCGCGGTGAAACGCGGGCGCGCCGGCTTGCAAGATCCCGGGCGGCCGATCGGCTCGTTCATTTTTCTCGGCCCCACCGGCGTCGGCAAGACCGAGCTGGCCAAGGCCCTGGCCGAGTTCTTGTTCGACGACGAGGCGGCGATGATCCGTCTGGACATGTCGGAGTACATGGAGAAACACGCGGTGGCGCGCCTGACCGGCGCCCCGCCCGGATATGTCGGCTACGACGAAGGCGGCCAGCTGACCGAAGCGATCCGCCGCCGCCCCTACGCGGTCGTGTTACTGGACGAGATCGAGAAAGCCCACCCCGACGTCTTCAACGTCTTGCTCGCCCTGCTGGACGACGGCCGCCTCACCGACGCCAAGGGCCACACCGTCAGCTTCGCCAACGTGGTGCTGATCATGACGTCGAACCTGGGCGCCTCCGCCATCATCGCCGCCGGCGGCGACCGCGAGACCATCCGCGCCGAGGTCCAGCGCGCCCTGCGCGGCCACTTTCGCCCCGAATTTTTGAACCGCATCGACGAGACGGTGATCTTCGAACCGCTGGGCCCGCCACAGATCGGCGCCATCGTTGAATTGCAGGTCAAGCGCCTGGCCAAGTTGCTCGGCGATCAACACATCGGCCTGGCGTTGACCGCCGAGGCGCGCGCCCTGATCGCCGCCGAGAGTTACGATCCGCTGTACGGCGCCCGGCCGGTCAAGCGCACGTTGCAAGCGCGCCTGCGCGATCCGCTGGCCGAGATGATCCTGGCGGGCACGATCGCTGCCGGCGACACGGTGCTGGTCGATCGAAACGGCGAAAACGCGCTGTCACTGCAGAAGAAAGATCCTCGCCCGGAACCTGAATCAGCGTGACAATAGCGTCGTGGACCGCCGTCGTTGTTGGGTGTTGAGCTTGCTGGCCGTCGTGACGCCGCTGGCGGCTCTCGCCGTCGGTTGCGACGGAGCGCCGGGCGGGCCTTTGCCGATCAAGACGGCGCGGTCGACCGAAGCCCGCATCCAGCAACCGACGGTCGTCGCTGGTGACGCCACCATGCTGGCCGCCGAGAACGCGGCGTTCGCGGTGCAGCTTTACGGGGCGCTGAGCGCGCAGCCGGGGAATGTTGTTCTTTCGCCCACCAGCTTGTCCCTGGCGATGGCGATGATGTTCGCCGGAGCGCGCGATGTGACGGCTGATCAGATCGCCACCACGATGCATTTCGCTTTGCCGCCGGCGCGGCTGCACCCGGCGTTCAACGCGCTGGATCTGGCCCTTGCCAGCCGCGCACAACCGATGGCCGACGGCACACCACAAGGCACCGACGGGCAACCATTCGCGTTGGCGATCAAGAACGCGCTGTGGGCCGATCAAACGCAAACCCTGGCGCCGGCATTTTTGGACCTGCTGGCGGAAAATTACGGGGCCGGCGTGCAGCAGGTCGACTTTGTCGGCGCGCCCGAGCCGGCGCGCCTGACCATCAATCAATGGGTGGCCGATCAAACCGACGGCAAGATCGCCGACCTGCTGCCGGCCGGATTGATCGACCCGCAAACCCGGCTGGTGTTGACCAACGCGGTCTATCTGAACGCCGCCTGGCAGACACCGTTCACCGAACCGACCATGAACTATCCGTTTCATCGCGCCGACGGCAGCGATGTCAGCGTGCCTATGATGATGGGCAAGACCGGCTTCTCGATGGCCAGCGGCGCCGGATACCGCGCCGCCGAGCTGACTTATTCGGGCAAGGCGCTGTCGATGGTGGTGATCGTCCCGGACGCGGGCACCTTCGCTGGCTTTGAAGCAGCGTTGACCGCCGAACAGCTGGCGGCGATCCTGGCGGCGCTGGCACCGTCGGGTGAGGGCCTGCTGCTGCCGAAGTTCCAGTTCACCCTGGCCTTCAGCTTGCGCGAAACGCTGTCGGCGCTGGGCATGCCGGCGGCGTTCACCCCGGAGGTCGCCGATTTCTCCGCCATCGACGACGCCCGCGATCTGTTCGTGCGCGATGTCGTCCACAAGACGTTCATCGCCGTGACCGAGAAAGGCACCGAGGCCGCCGCCGCCACCGGCGCCGTGGAAGCCACCGTGTCGGCGGTGACGCTGCTGACCGTCGATCGCCCGTTTCTGTTTTTGATCCGCGACCACGAAACCGGGGCGCTGCTGTTCTTGGGCCGCGTGGTCGATCCGTCGGGGCCGTAGCCATTTTCCTACGCGGCTTCGCGTCGACAGGATCTCGCAGGGCGAACTCGTTACGCGCGGGGCGAAGGGTGCCACTTGATTGAACCGCCGCGATCGCGCGTTTGCGCTCCTCTGACGAGGAGCGCTCTTTGACGGATCCC
>DASXQB010000415.1:0-6649 GCA_036493295.1 Polyangia bacterium
GCCGCGTGGCCAGAATGTGCATCGCCAGGCGATCGATGTCGTTCTCGTCAGCGTCGATGGCGGAGTCGGAGCGGACCACCTGCTGCGCCAGATCGTCGTTCTGATCGCTGAGCGCCTTCATCGCCAGAGCGATCTGGGCAGACGCACGTTCGGCCATGGTCGACAGCCGATCGCGAAGCAGCTTCAATTCCTGCTCAAATTCTCTGTCGGTGTGACCAATCATTGCGGCGGGACATTAGCACGCTCTTTGGACGGGCAACGCGCCGTCCAGGCGAACCAACCGCGACTTTGAAAGCCAAAACCGATTTGTTACCTGTCTGTCGCGAGTCTGTCACACAACGACTGCGCGCCCCTCTGCTGGAGGTCACTTCGGCGCCAGCGACAGACCGCGGTACACCTTCTTCGCCCCGTCCACCTGCGCGGCGGGGATGATCGTCGGCAGTCCCGTCCCGGAATCGACAAAGACCATCAGGTTGTTCGAGCCCAGGCCGTCGGCGGTGGCCGCCAGCAGCCAGACGTTCGCTCCGCTGACCACGCCGGCCACACCGCGAAAGCCGGTGCTGCCGAACGTCGCCACTTTCTTCCAGGTCGTCCCGTCGAAGTGCCATTTCTGCAGGCCGCCGTCCATGGTGGGGGGACGATCGTCGCCGACGTACAGCGTGTCGACGCCGGCGACGGCGCTGTCGAGATCCAGTAGGACAAATCCGTACGGGTTGGCGCCCGTTGGCGGCAGGCCGGCGAACGAGACCGCCGGGGCGCTGGTGGTTGGCAGCCCGCTGCCCACCTGGAAAATCGTGGTAAAGCCGGCGCTGCCTGACGATCCGTACAAGTTGCCGCCAATGATCTGCAGCGCGCGCGTATTCGGCAGGTTGCTGGTGATCGACGTGCTGGTCGCCGCACCCAGCAGCAGGGTTTGCACGCCTCCTTCCTGACCAATGTTGGCGCCCGAGACCCAGAATCGCGTGCCGTCTGTCGTTACGGCTCCGCGAATGTTGTTCCCAGAGAAGACATTGTTGACAGTGGTGGTGGTGTCGACGTTTCCGGCGGCGTCGACGCGGCCAACGACGCGGTTGACTGTTGTGGCATCACTGTTTGTGACATTTGACAGTCCCGCCGCCGCGTCGTACCCAGCCAACGTGACAAAATGACCATCGGCTGAAAGAGCCAAAGCACCGTCGGAGGTGGCCGAGCCAGAGTCGGTCAGGCGGTGGTTGCCGCCATTCACCTCGGTGGGCAGGGCGATGGTCCGCAACACGGTTCCGTCCAGCCGTTGCTCTTCCAGAAAGACGGCCGTCGACTTGTTGCTCAAAGCGGTCACGCCGTCGCCGACGCGGACGACAAAGAAATGCTGGTCGATGATGCAGGCGCCGTTCGCGCCGCAGCCGGTGCCGCCGTTGTCGTCGCAAGGCGTTCCCACCGCCTGCGTGACAGTAACCGGAGCGCCGGCGCTGCACGCCTTGCGTATGCACTGCTGCGGGCTGACCCCAAAGTCGTTGTCATCGATCACCACCACGATGTTGCCGGCGCCGTCGCAGATGCTGCCGTGGCAATCACCCGGTGATTGATCGGTGATCTTGGCGCCCTTGGGCTGATAGCTGAAGGAGCAGAATCCGGCCGAGCAGGAGCGGGCGCGGCAGACGGTGTCGGCGCCCGGGCAATCGGTCACGGTTGCGCAGGCCACCGGCGGCTCGCTGTCGTTGCCGATTCCGTCGCCGTTGTTTGCGTCGTCGGCGTCTATCGGCGGCGGTTCATCGGCCGACTGATCGCCGCTGCCGTCGGCCAGGTCTTCCGTCGCCGGCGCGTCCGTGCCTTCGTCGGTCGGGGCGGCTTCGAACGGCGACTGGTCGATCGATCCGGAATCGTCGGGCGGTTTCGGGCCGTCAGCCGTCCCGAGCCCATCGGGAGAGCCCCCTGCGTCGGGCACTTTTGAGGGGAACTCCGCCTTGGAACACCCGAGATCGACCGCGGCGCCAAGGATGAACGCCAGTGCGACGGACAATGAGATCCCGCGGCCGCCGTTCTCCCGCTTGGTGATGCCAATCCATCGAGCCGCCATTGCCACGCCCGAGCGAAATTTACCCGACCGCCGGGGCCAGCGAGGAGCGAACCCATCAGCGAAGGGCGATCGCGACGCCGCCGGCCAGGAAACCGCGGATTTTGCGATGGTTTGCCGGCAAATAGGAACCGTATCGTTGCGAAATTGTTTCATGGAGCAGGCCGCGGATGTGCCTGACCGGCTCGCCCATTCGCCATCCGGGTCATGTCGCGAGAACGATGGCCGCCAGGAAAATTCTCTTTTGGACCACGCCCGGTAACATTCGTTACGTCAGCGAAACCCTCGCGAGGCGCAATGTCCGGGGTAATCGCGCAGACAACTGGTAAGCCGCGTGGCACGTCGACTGCAGTGGGAGCGGGACAAAGGGAGGCTCTCATGATTCGACAAAGACTGATTTCGGTGGGTGTGTTGTTGGCGGCGATGGTTCCGGCGGTGGCAATGGCGAAGACGGAGATTCCGGTTCGCACCAAAGCGGCCATTCATCTGGTGCAGCCGCTGCAACTGGCGGACGTGGTGGTGCAGAACCCGTCTTCCTCGCCGGTACCAGCGCCCGCGCCGGTGGCGCCGCCGGTGGTCGCGCCGGCCCCGGTGGCGGTCGAAGCGCCGCGGTCAAACACCACTTACGTCGAGCACGAGAATCACCGCAGCTATATGTCGACGGTCGCCGTCAATGCGCTGATGGGCGGACTGGCCGGCGTGCTGGTGGGCGGATCGATCTATTACCTGGCTGACAATCAGCATCACGCCGGGCGGGTGATTTATTGGGGCGCTGGCGGCGTGCTGGTGGGCGCCACCGTGGGCATCATCCAGGTCGCCACCGAGGAGAGCCGCGCTGATCGCGCGGTGGGATCGAATCTGCCGGTTGATCCTGCGCCCACGGTGCGGCTGGCGCTGTGGACCCAGTCGTTCTAACGCGGACGAACTGAAGTACGTCGCGTCCCCTTGCTCCCGGCGCAGACCATGCGCATGCTGCGGGCGAGGGGGCGCGTGATCTTGTGACCACAGCCGACCCGTGCATCGTCGCTACGGCGACGGCCGTTCCGGCTCATTGCGCGACCCAAGCGGAGGTCAAGACTCGGCTGCGCGCGTTGCTGCCGCTCGATGAAAGGCGCATGCAGGCGGCGCTGGCCTTGTTCGATCACGCCGGCATCGAACGACGGTACAGCGTTTATCCACTGGCCGACTTTGGGCGGCGGCGAACGCTGGGAGAAATTACCAATCAGTACCGCATCCACGCGCTGATCCTGGGCCGCGACGTGGCGGCACGCGCCCTGGCGGCGGCCGGCGTGCGCGCTGATGAGATCGACCTTTTCGTCACCGTGTCCTGCACCGGGATCATGATCCCATCGCTGGACGCCTACCTGATCGATGAGCTCGGCTTTCGGCGCGACGTCCGGCGGTTGCCCATCACCGAGCTTGGCTGCGCGGGCGGAGCCGCGTCGTTGGCCCGGGCGCACGATTTTCTGCGCGGCTTTCCATCCGCCCGCGCGCTGGTGGTGTCGGTCGAGTTGCCCAGCCTCAGCTTTCAAAACGCCGACCTCACCGCGGCCAATCTGGTGTCGACGGCCCTGTTCGGCGACGGCGCGGCGGCGGCGGTGCTGGCGGGTGGCGCGGCGCCGATCACCGCGGCGGGCGGCGGGCGCGGGCTGCGCGTGCTGGAAACCTTGTCGCACATCTTTCCCCGCAGCACGGCCGCGCTGGGTTTCGACCTGCGCGACGACGGCTTTCACAGCGTGCTGTCGAAAGACGTGCCCGCGCTGATCAAGACGGAAATCGCCGGCCTGGTGCGCGCGCTGGCAGCGCGCCGCGGGCTGACGCGCGAGCAGCTTTCCTTCTTCGTGTTGCATCCGGGAGGCCGCCGGATCTTGGGCGTGGTGGAGGAAGAGCTGGCGCTGTTGCGTGAGGACACCCAGACGTCGTGGGAGGTGCTGCGCGACTTTGGCAATCAGTCCAGCGCTTCGGTGTTCTTCGTGCTGGAGCGCTGGCTGGCCGCGCGCGTGGCCCCTCCCGAGGGCCACGGTCTTCTGGCGGCGTTCGGTCCGGGGCTCAGCGTCGATCTTCTGTTGCTGTCGGGAGCGCAGGAATGACGACCTCCGTGCGCCTTTATCTGTCGCTGCTGGCTGTGGTGGCGGTGGGGCGCCTGATCGAGATGCGGATCTCGCGCCGGCACCAGCGCGCTCTGGCCGCCCAGCGCGTGTCGCTGGCGCCCGAGCCGGGGTTTCGGTCGATGGTGGCGCTGCACGCCGGTGTCCTGCTGGCCGCCGCGATCGAGGTGCTGGCCTTTCATCGCCGGTTCATTCCCGCCGTCGGCGTGCCCGCCCTGATCGTCTTTGTCCTGGCCAACGGGCTGCGCTGGTGGGTGATCGTCACGCTGGGGCCGCACTGGAACGTGCAGGTGATGCGGTCGTTGTCGCTGGGCGTGGTGACGGGCGGACCGTACCGTTTTGTTCGCCATCCAAACTATGTCGCCGTCTTCGTCGAGCTTCTGGCCTTGCCGCTGATCCACGGCGCCTGGGTGACGGCGCTTCTCGGCTGCGCCCTGCACGTCTGGGTCTTGCGGCGCCGGCTTTCCGTCGAGGAATCCGTGCTGGCCGCTGACGCTGCGTATTGTTCGGCCATGGGCGACAAGCCACGCTTTGTTCCGCGCCTCGGGCGCGCGCGCGCCGGAGCCGCCCAGTGGCCGACGTCCTGATCGCCGGCGCCGGCCCGGCGGGCGCGTCGCTGGCGATCATGCTGGGGCGGGCAGGGCTGTCGGTTGATCTGTTCGATGCGCGCCATTTTCCGCGCGAAAAACCCTGCGGCGAAGGCGTGATGCCGTCGGGCGTGGCGGTGCTTGAACGGCTCGGATTGTTGTCGGCGATCGGCGGCCGCCGTTTGGACGGCGTTCGTTACCACGGCTTTGGTCTTTGCGTGGAGAGCCCATTTCCCAGCCAGGCGGGCGCGCCGGCGACGATGCTGGCCCAGCGCCGGTTGCGCCTGGACGACGCGCTGGTGGCGGCGGCGCGAGCCACGCCGGGCGTGCGCGTGTTCGAAGACGCGCCGGTGGAAGGCGCGGTGTTGGAAAAAGGACGCGCGGTTGGACTGCGGGTGGGCGGCCAGGGCGTGCGCGGCGGCCTGGTGGTGGGCGCTGACGGATTGGGCTCGATGGTGCGGCGATCGCTGGGGCTGGACGCGCCGGCGCGCCGGTCAACGCGGGTGGGGGTACGGGCGCACTATCGGCTGGCGGCAGGACGGCCCGCGCCCGAGCGACTGGAGATCGTCCTTGGCGACGGTCACGAGCTGTACGCGGCGGCGCTGCCCGACGGCGAGCTGCTGGTGGCGGCGCTGTCGGATCGCGCGGCGCTGGGCGGGCGGGCGCGCGCGGCAATGGCGCGCTGGATCGCCGGTTCGGCGCGGCTGCGCGATTTGCTGGATGGCGCGCAAGCGCTGACCGACGTGGCGGGGCGGGCGCCGGTGGCCGGTCAGGCGCGCGCGGGCTGGGCGCCGGGCGCGGTGCTATTGGGCGACGCGGCCAGCGCCACCGATCCCTTGACGGCCGGCGGGCTGGCGCACGCGCTGGTCACAGCCGAACGGTTGGCGGTTCATATTCCCCGTGCGTTGGCCGACGGCGACATCTGGTTGCGCCGATTTGATCAAGAACGCCGCCGCAAGCTGCGCGCGCCGACGTTGCTGACCGCCGCGCTGCTGGCCGCCGTGCGCCGTCCGTGGCTGGCCCGATGCACGCTGCGCCTGATGCGCGCGCGGCCGCGGCTGATGCGTGGACTGCTGGGGATCGCCGCCGGTCTTTAAAGGCTGGCCGCGGCCAGCAGCTCGGCCATGCCGGTCAGGATCAGCAGCGCCACCGACCAGAAGGCCACGCTTTCCCAGCGCTGGGGGTTGCGCCAGGCGCCGGTGGCGATGCGAGCGATCTGCCAGGCACCGACAGGAAACGGCACCAGGACGGCCAGGGCCATTCGCAACGGCAACCCGGCGGCCACCAGCGCCGGCAAGATCAGATACGCCGCCGCGATGACGGCGACATAAACCCGGGCGGCGCGGCCGCTGCCCCAGCGCACCACCAACGTTCGTTTGCCGGTCGCTCGATCGCCGGCGGCGTCGGGGAACTCGATGGCCAGCAACATGGCGAACTGGAAAATACACAGCGGCGCCACGGCCAGCGGCAGTAGCAGGCTGGGCGCGCCGGTCTGCAGGACAAATCCCAGCCACGGCACCAGCAGCGTCACCACCGTCGCCGTGGTCAGCTCGCCCAGGCCGCGCGAGTGCAGGCGCAGCGGCGGCGCGCTGTACTCCCACGACAGCCCGATCATCACCGCCACTTGCACCGCCACCGCCGGCGAGGCCATCGCCAGCGCAAAATGCGCAGCCGTGCCGAACGCGATCGCCGCCAGCAGCACGGCCGTCGCCAGCGCCACCGACGGCGGCAGCACACCGGCGATCAGCACCCGGCTGCCGCCCGACCAGCGCGTGGGCGTGGTGTTGGCGCGATCCGCCTCCTGATCAAAATAGTCATTCGCGTAGTGGGTCATGAGCTGCGTCGCCGTCACGGCCAGCTGTCCCCACGCATACTGCCGCCAATCGATCGGCGCGCCGATC
>DASXQB010000416.1:0-15035 GCA_036493295.1 Polyangia bacterium
CTGCATGCTGTCGGGACTGGGGTAGCTCATCGGCGTGACCTCGATCTCGACCTCACGATCGTCGAGCTTGCCGTCGAGCAACTGCTTGCGGAGTTTCTCGCGCGACGCCTTGCGTCGCTCCTTGAGCGCGGCGTCGGCGGCAGCAGCACGTCCAAAAGCCGCTCCTCGGCGTTCTCGCGGGCGCGCGGGCGCAGCCGCTCGCGTTCCTCGTCGCGCAGCATCGACACCGCGGTCTCCGCCAGATCGCGAACCATCGAATCGACGTCGCGCCCGACGTAGCCGACCTCGGTGAACTTCGAGGCTTCGACCTTGACGAACGGCGCGCCGGCCAGCTTGGCCAGGCGGCGAGCGATCTCCGTTTTGCCTACGCCCGTCGGGCCGATGAGCATGATGTTCTTGGGCGCGATCTCGTCGCGCATAGGCGGCGGCACCTGTTGCCGGCGCCAGCGGTTGCGCAAGGCCACCGCCACGGCGCGCTTGGCCGCCTTCTGCCCGACGATGTACCGATCCAGCTCCTCGACGATGGCCCGCGGGGTCAGATCCTGGACGCGCTTGTTTTGCGATGGCGGTGACAAAAGCGAAGACTGCGACATGGCGGCGATCTCAGAGCTCCTCGATCAGATGCTTTTCATTCGTGTAGATGCAGATCTCGCCGGCGATGGCCAGGGCGCGTTCGGCGATGGCCCGCGCCGGCAGCTCGGTCGCCGCCAGCAGCGCGCGCGCCGCCGCCAGCGCGTACGACCCGCCCGAACCGACCGCTGCCGCGTCGCCGTCGGGCTCGATGACGTCGCCGGTGCCCGACAGCAAGAGCGTGTGTTCGCGATCCGCCACCAGCAGCAGCGCCTCTAACCGGCGCAGGGCGCGGTCGGTGCGCCAGTCCTTGGCCAGCTCGACCGCAGCCCGCATCAGGTTGCCGTTGTATTCCTTGAGGCGGGCCTCGAATTTTTCGAACAGCGTCAACCCGTCGGCCGCCGAGCCGGCGAACCCGGCCAGCACCTTGCCGTCGTTCAGGCGGCGGATCTTGCGCGCCGACGATTTCACCACCGTGTTGCCCATGGTCACCTGGCCGTCGCCGCCGATGACGACGTGGCCGTCGCGGCGCACGACCAGCACGGTGGTGGAACGAATGCGGACTCTGGTTTTCATGAACGGGCTCGCGGGTGGGCTTTGTCGTAGACCGACATCAGGTGATCGATGTTGACGTGCGCATAGCGCTGCGTGGTGCGCAGGCTGCTGTGACCGAGCAGTTCTTGAATGGAGCGCAAATCAGCGCCTTCGCCAAGAAGATGCGTGGCGAAGGTATGGCGCAAGGCGTGCGGTGACACCGCGGGCACGCCGGTGGCGCCCTCGCGCCGGGCGAGAATTCGCCGCACCATGCGTGGATCCAGCCGCCGCCCGCGCGCGCTGACGAACACGGCCGCGCCGTCGACGGGACGCGCGTGCTTACGCCCGTCGCCAGACGCCGCCTTGGTCAGACGAGCGGCGCGCAGCGGAAAATAGTCCTGCAGCGCCTGCCAGGCTTTTGAACCGATCGGCACCACGCGATCTTTGCGTCCCTTGCCCTGCCGCACCTTGATCTGGCCGCCACGCCCGTCACCCTCGATGTCGCCGAGGTCCAGGTTGCACGCCTCCGACACGCGCAGGCCAGCGCCGTACAGCACTTCGAACAGCGCGCCCGCCTGGGCGGCGTCGACCGCGTCCGGTTCCTTCTGCGCCGCCGTGGCGTCCAGCAGGCGGCCCACGTCTTCCTTGCCCAGGAACGTCGGCAGCCGCTTGGCCCGCTTCGGCCCGCGCAACGCGCCCACCGGGCTCCCTGCCACCATCCGCCGCCGCACCAGCAAGCGAAAGAACGCACGCAGCGACGACAGCTTGCGGCCGATGGTCACGGCGTCGTTCCGTCCATGAAGCGAGGCAAGGTACGAACGGCACATCAACACGTCAAGGTCGCCGAGCATCAGCTTCGCGCCCGCGGCGCCCTTCTGTGCGCGGGCGAAGGCCACCAGCTCGTCGACGTCGTGCAGATACGCGCGCAGCGTGTGCGCCGACGCCCGTTTTTCGGACGTCAGGTACTGCCGAAACGTATCCAGCGCCGCCTGCATCGCCGGAGCGATCGTAGCCTACCGGCGGCGTCGGCGCGAATCGGGTCAAACCCACGACGCGAACGCGGCCGTCGCCCGCTCGGCGTACAGGCGGCGGCGATCGCGTTTCGGTGCGCGTTCCTTCAGCGGCGGCAACAGACCGAAGTTGACGTTCATCGGTTCGAACGGCTGACCGACCATGCGCGGGCGGGTGACGTGCTGGTACAACGCGCCCATCGCCGTCTCGGGCGGCGGCGGCGGCGCCGGCTTTCCCAGCAATCGCCCGACGGCGAAACGCCCGGCCAAGAGGCCCATCGCCGTCGATTCGATGTAGCCCTCGACGCCGGTGATCTGACCGCCGAGCTGGATCGACGGCCGGCCGCGCAGCTCCAGCGCCGGTCCCAGCAAGCGCGGCGATTCGACGTACGAGTTGCGGTGGATCGAACCCATGCGCAAAAATTCGGCGGCGTGAAGGCCCGGGATCATCCGGAAGATGCGCTGCTGCTCGGGATAAGCCAGGCGGGTTTGAAAGCCGACCAGGTTGTACGCCGTGCGATGGCGGTTCTCCGGCCGCAGCTGCACGACGGCGTACGGGCGCTGGCCGTCGCGCGGGTCAGTCAACCCCACCGGGCGCATCGGCCCGAAGCAGAGCACGTTCATCCCGCGCTCGGCCATCACTTCGATGGGCAGGCAGCCTTCGAAGTAGTGCGCCTCTTCGAAGCTGTGCGGCGCCACCTTGCGGCCGGCGCGCACGGCGGCGACGAAAGCTTCGTATTCGTCGCGAGAAAGCGGGCAATTGACGTAGTCACCGTCTTCGGTGTCATCGTGATCCCAGCGCGAGGCGCGAAAGGCGATCGACAGATCGATGCTGTCACCGTCGATGATGGGGGCGATAGCGTCGTAAAAATACAGCGGCCGGCCACAAAGCGCGCCCAGCTCGCGCGCCAGGCGCCCGCCGGTCAGGGGACCGGTGGCGATGATCGCCGGCCCGTCGGGCAGCGCATCGACCACCCGGCGTTCCAGGCGGATGCGTGGATGATTGGCGATGCGCGCGGTGACAAGACGCGAGAAGGCGAACCGATCGACGGCCAGCGCCTCGCCCGCCGGCACGCGCGTGGCATCGGCGCAGGCCAGGATCAACGACCCCGCCTTGCGCAGTTCGGCTTTCAACAGGCCAGCCGGTGTCTCCATCGAATCAGACCGCAGCGAGTTCGAACAGACGATCTCCGCCAGAAGCGGCGTCGAGTGCGCCGCCGACATCACCTCGGGCTTCGACTCGCGCAGGACCACGTCGACGCCGGCCGCCGCCAGCTGCCACGCCGCCTCGCACCCGGCCAGGCCGCCGCCGACGACGGTGATTGTGTGATTCATCTCGCCCATCTCTCGCGCGGCAGAGCTTGTCTCTTTGTCGAACAAACCGCTACCATCTTGGGCCATGTCTCTGATTGACGGTCACAACATGGGAATTCTGGTGTCCAGCCTGCAACCCGGTGACATCGTCCTCAAGCTGAACCAGCGGGCGAACATGGGTGCCGGCTGGAACAAGTGGGGCAGCCGCAGCGTCATCGGCAACCTGATCAGCGGGTTCAGCGCCTTCAACCCCGAGTACGTCCACGGCGGTTTGTCCGTCGGCCAGGGCCGCCTGATCGAGGTCAACGGCGGCATCCCGGCCGACGCCATCAACGGCAACCGGCTGATGGCGAACATCTACCTCACCGACATCAAGCGCGATCTCGGCAAGGATTCGTACGACGTCTGGCGCTGCAACGACGTCGAGCTGGCGGAAGCGGTGGCGCAGCAGGCTTTCCCGTTCATCCCCGAAGGGGTGAACAAAAGCTGGAGTTACAACATCCGCGACGCCGCCAAGTCGGTCGGCCTGAATGTGGCGGCCAAGATCTTCGGCCACGGTCCGCTGGGGGCCACCAGCGGCAAACGCGAAGAGGGACCCTTGCCCGAGAAAGCCAGCGCGGTCGACATCGCAATCTTTGAAAAAAGGCGCTTTTACTGCACCCAGTTCGTGGTCTGGCTTTACAACACCGTCTCGGAACGGATCTTGAAACGCGGCCGTGGCGCGATCCTGATGAGCGATCAAGAGGCCTACCCCGGCTATCTGGCCGAGGTGCTGCACAAACGCAGCGCGAACTTCAGCTACCTGGGCGCCATCCGCGGCCACGCCTGAACGAGGCGCAAGCGCCGCTTCAAGAACCCGTGGCGGCCACGCCCGGACCGCTGCCCGCCGCCCCGCCGGAACCTGATCCTTCGTTCGAGCCACCGCCGTCCTCGGGCGCTTCACCGTCGGCGGCATACCCGCAATCGGGCTTGATGCAGCGCAGGCGCATGCCGGCCTTGGTGACCTTCTGGACGATGAACGGCGCCGCGCAATTCGGACACGCCGTCGGCACCGGGCGATCCCACGACACGAAGTCGCAGCCGGTCTTGGAATAGTTCGCGCAGCCAAAGAACGTCTTGCCCTTGCGCGAGCGCTTCTCGGTCAGATACCCGCCGCAGCCTTCCTTGGGACAGGCCACGCCCAGCGAGATGGGGCTGGTGGTCTTGCACTCCGGATAGCGCGAGCAAGCCAGGAATTCCCCGAAGCGCCCGCGCCGGATCACCATCGGCGAGCTGCAGGTCGGGCAGATCTGATCCGACGGCCGCGTGGTCGGCATGACCTTCAGGCTGCCGTCGGCGTTGCGCGTGTACTCCTTGGTGTTGCGACAATCGGGATAGCCGGAGCAAGCCAGGAAGTACCCGTTGCGGCCCCACTTGATGACCATCGGCTTGGTGCACTTCTCGCAAACCTGATCGGTTGGCTGCTCCTCGCGCTTGACGTCGCGCATCTCGATCTTGGCCTTTTCCAGCTCTTCCTTGAAAGGCCCGTAGAACGAATGCAGCAGCTTGACCCAGTCGGCGTGTCCTTCTTCGACCTCGTCGAGCTGTTCTTCCATGCGCGCGGTGAAGTCGGTGTTGACGATCTCCGGGAAGCTCTTCACCAGGAGGCCGTTGACCATGGTCCCCATCTCGGTCGGGTGCAGGCGGCCCTCGCGCTTCTCGACATAGCCGCGGTCTTGCACGGTCGACAAGATCGCCGCGTACGTCGACGGGCGACCGATGCCTTTTTCTTCCAGCTCCTTGACCAGCGACGCCTCCGAAAAACGCGGCGGCGGCTGGGTGAAGTGCTGCTCGGGCCGGGTCTCGATCAGGCGCAGCGCCTCGCCGTCCTTCACCTCGGGCAGCGAGCTTGGCGCGTCCTCGTCGGTGGCGCCGTCCTCGACTGTCTCGGCGTAGACCTCCAGAAAGCCCGGCACCTTCATCACCTGGCCGGTGGCGCGCAGCTCGACCCGACCCGCCTCGATGTCGATGCTGGTCTGATCGAACACCGCCGGCACCATCTGGCAAGCCACGAAGCGGTTCCAGATCAGCGTGTACAGCCTCAGCAGATCGTCGGTTTCGCGCTCGTCGCGGCCACCGCCCTTGATCGCCCACAGCTTGCGCACCTGCTCGGGATCGTACTTCAGCGTGGTGGGGCGAATGGCTTCGTGCGCGTCCTGCGCGCTCTTCTTCGTCTTGTAGACCACCGGCGCGCCCGGCAGCGACGCCGGACCGAACTTCTCGCCGATGTACGCGCGTACCTCGGTGACCGCGTCGTCGGACAGACGGGTCGAATCCGTGCGCATGTACGTGATCAAACCGATCAGGCCGTCCTCGCCCATCTCCACGCCTTCGTACAGGCGCTGGGCCAGCGACATGGTCCGCTTCGGCGAAAACCGCAGCTTGCTGGAGCCTTCCTGCTGCAGCTTGCTGGTGATGAACGGCGGCGGCGGGTTCTTCTTGCGCTCCTTGCGCTCGACCGTCAGCACCTTCAGCGCCGCGCCGGCGACGGCGTCCACCACCTCGCGGGCCTGGCCTTCGTTGGTCAACTCGGCCTTCTTGCCGTCGACGCGCGCCACCTTGGCGATGAACGGCGGCGGCGAGTCGCCTTCGACGGTGACCTCGACCGACCAGTATTCCTGCGGCTTGAAGGCGGCGACCTCGCCCTCGCGCTCGACGATCAGGCGCACCGCCACCGATTGCACCCGGCCGGCCGACAACCCGCGTTTGACCTTGGTCCACAGCACGGGGCTTATCTGATAGCCGACCAGCCGATCCAGAATGCGGCGCGCCTGCTGCGACTCGAACTTTTTCATGTCCAGCGACGTCGGCCGGGTCATGGCCTCGGTGATCGCCTTCTTGGTGATCTCGTTGAACAGCACGCGATAGATGTTCGGGTTGTCGCCGCGGATCTCCTCGGCGATGTGCCAGGCGATGGCTTCTCCTTCGCGATCGGGGTCGGGCGCGAGATAGATCTTCGCCACCTCGCCGGCCGCCTTCTTGATCTCGGCCAGCACCTTCTTCTTGCCGTCGATGACCTCGTACCGGGGCGCAAAGTCGTGCTCGATGTCGATGCCCATGTTCTTCTTGGGCAGATCCTTCACGTGTCCGACCGACGCCTTAACGGTGTAACCGGCGCCGAGGTACTTCTTGATCGTCTTCGCCTTGGCGGGCGACTCGACGATGATCAACGATCCTTCGGCGCGCCTTTTCGCGCGCGCCGCCTGGGCCCGGGCGCTTCCGCCCTCTCCGGCTGCGGCTTCATCGGTGTCAGCGTCGTCGTCATCGTCGTCGACATCAGGCTCGTCGTCGGCGGATTTGCCCTTGGCCTTGGCGACCACCAGCTTCTTGGTCTCGACCGCGGCTTTCTTCTTGGGCGCCGCTGCCGGCGCTGGCTTGCCGCCCTTCTTTGTCGCCGGTTTGGTCGCCGGTTCGGTCGCAGCCTTCACCGCGGGTGCGGCGCTGGCCTTCGTCTTGATCGGTTTGTTGACCGGCGTGGCGGCGCTGACCTTCGCGCCCTTGGCCACTACGCTCTTGGCGCCGGCGGTCTTGGTGGCGGCCTTGTCCTGACCTTCGATCTCGGCGGTCGGCTTCTTACTTGGCACGCGGCACCTCGTATCGTCCTCCGGCAATGCGCTGGATCAACCCGGCCAGTTCGGCCTCGGACAGCGCGCTCATCACCTCGGACAACGGTTGACTGATGCGCTGGGCGACCCCCGCCGCGCTGTCCGGACCTTCTTGCAAGGCATCCAGCACCGGCTGCAGCCCATGCGGCACGGCCGCCGCCACGCCCGCGCGCCCGGCCAGCCGATCCAAAACCTCGCTGGCCCCCGCCACCGATTGCGCCGCGCCCGACCCGATCAGCCAGTCGGTGCCGCGACTGCCGGGCACCGCCAGCAACAACCGGCGCAGCTCGCGCGCCCGCTGCGCGGTGATCAGCGCGCCCGAGCGCGTGCGGGCATCTACCACCACCACCGCCTCGCCCAGCGCCGCCACCAGCCGGTTGCGCGCCGGGAATTGTCCAGAGCGCGGCGGCGTGGCCGGCGGATACTCTGACAGCAGGCCGCCCGCCTGGGCCACACGGCTGAACAGCTCGGTGTGGCGATCCGGGTAGACCACGTCCACGCCGCAACCAAGGACCGCGAAGGTTGGCGCACCTGCTTGCAGCGCGCCCAGATGGGCGGCGGCGTCGATGCCCAATGCGCCGCCCGACACCACCGACCAGCCGGCGCCGCCAACCGCAGCGGCGATCTCCTGCGCCTGCGCATAGCCGGCGGCGGTGGCGCCGCGCGATCCGACAATGGCCACCGCGCGCTCAGCGGCAGTTGGCAGGCGGCCGGTGACCCAAAGTTGCTTCGGTGGACGCACCAGATCGGCCAGGCCGCGCGGCCAGCGCGGGTCGTCGGCCCGACAGACAAAGGTGTCGGCCGAGGACGGCAGATCCGTCCGCTTGGTCGGAAACGCGACGCGCTTTCTCCCTTCGAATCCGAACATGGCCAGCCGTTGCAGATAGCGCTCCCCCGGTTCGCGGTCAAGCCGACCTCGAATACAGCATGCAATTTCAACTGGTTACCGTTCGCCCGAACCTGCGGGCTGACCGATCACCGCGTCAATAGCCCTTCTGCATGTCCGCCACATCACCGATGCGGATCTCGCGGTTACCCTGGCTGACCCAGCCCATCGCCGTCTCTTCGCGGACGTCGACGATCAGTAATTCGGCCACGCTGTCGGGTGGAAACCGGTGGTCCATGTCGTTCCAGTTCTCCATGCGCGGCCGATAGCCGTCGCCCTGACGAATAATGATAAAGCGGTTCCCCAGCTCGACCCCGTGGCGGGTCCCGCGGTTCAAGACCACGAACATATTCTGAGCGATCAGCAGATTCGGCTGAATGGCCGCCACCACCCGCGCGGTGGTGGAGATTTCATTTTTGCGCGGCGCGACCGCCTTGAACTGCTTGAAGATGGGGCCGACGCGGTAGCCACGCTCGACCGGTTCGATCAAATTGACCAGCGTGGCCGAGGCCACCGGGCGATCGGTCAAGGTGTCGATGGTGATGTCGCCGTACATGCGCACGATGTAACCGATGGTCAGGCTGGAGCCGGGCTCTTTGACCGGGTTGGTCTCGTCGACCTTGTAAACGGTAAAGCGTTCGCCGGCCTTGAGGGGCCGGGCCTGCGAAAATTCGACGTAGGCCTGATCACCGCTGGCCAGCAGGATCTTTTCCTCGCGCGACCCGTTGATGGTCCCGGCGAACGAAAGCTCGTGCGTGTCGACGAAGCCCACCTCGCGCAGCATGCCGTTGTCGATGCTGGTCGATCCGGCGGCGCGGACGATGCGCACGCGTTCGGTCCGCTTGTCGCCGCTCGCCCCGTCCCCCGACGCGTCGTCGCTGACCGCGCCCGGCGTCACGTGCGAGATGGCGCCCAGCTTGATGTTCTGGCCCGGGAAGATCCAGTGCGGGTTGGTGATGTCCGGGTTCTGCGCCCAGACCTTCGGCCAGCGCCACGGATCGTGAAAGTACGAATCGCAGATGCTCCACAGCGTGTCGCCTTTTTTGACCACGTGGGTGTCGGGCATCCGGCCTTCGGCGCCGTCGCGGCGCGCCTCGCCAGTGTCATCATCGCCGCTGTTGTTGTCGTCGCCGTCGCTAGAGTCACCGGTCTTGTCGTTCTCGCCGAGACCGCTCAAGACCTTGCGTTGCTCGGCGCCTGGATCGGCCGGCTTCGGTTTTTTGGCCAGCACCGCCGCGCCGCCGGCACCGAAGACTCCGCTTGCGATCCCCAGCGCGAGGATCGCTCGCGCGCCAGTCATTGCGTCCCCGCTCGGCGGGGAGCGATGGTGCCCAAGCTGACGTTGGTCTTGGCTCCGAAGGGCGGTTCGGTCAGGCGGGCGGTGGCTAGTGTGGCGGCTTCGTGCTTGGGAAAGGCGTGCACCAACGAGTCCAGCACCTGGCGGCCGTCCGCCGTCTGCCCCAGCGCCAGGTGGGAAAAGCCCAGCTTCAACATGGCGTCCGGCACCTTGTTGCCGCGCGGATAGCGTTCGATCACCGCCCGGAACTCGCGGGTGGCGGCCTGGTACTGGCGCAGATCGTAGTAACACTCGCCGATCCAGTACTGCGCGTTGTCGGCATAGTCGTGCACGGGATAGCGATCGAGAAAGCGACGGAAACCAGCCAGCGCGGCAGCGTGGTGACCGGCGCGCAGCGCCTCCAAGGCGTCTCGGTAAATGCGCAGCGGTTCGGCCGCCACTGGTTCGCACCATTCGGTGCCGTCGCGGGCCAGCGTTGTCGGCGGCACGGCCGGCGCGGGTGCCGGTACAAAGGCCGCGGCGACCACGACCGGCGCGGTCCGTTTGGGTGGCGACGCCAGGACGACCGGCGCGGGCTTGGTAGCGGGCGCCGCGGGCGCGGGCGCGAGCACTTTGGGAGCGGGGGCCGCGTGCACGGCCACGGGCGCGGGTGATTTGGGGGCAGGCGTCGAGCGCACGACCACCGGCGCGGGCGCTGCCGCCTTGGACGCAGGCACGGCGTGCACGACCACCGGCACGGGTGCCTTGGGCACAGGCGCCGCGTGCGCGAGCGTGGCGGGGGCCCGCGGGGCGGCGGGTTCAGACGCCGGCATGTCGGCGTGTGCGTTGCGCAGGACCGGACGGCCGTGTTCGGGCCGGGCTGCCTCGCCGGCATATTCCACGGGAGCGTCGGCGGCGGCCAACTCTGACGGTGGCGGGTCGACCGACGCTGGCATCGGCGGCATCGGATCATACGCGGGCGGAAGCGGAGTCGAATCAGCGCGCAGCGCCTTGACCACCGGCAGCGAAGGGGTCACCCGCTGTTGTTCCGAGACCCGCAAGCTGTCCAGACGATCTTCCAGGATGAAGACGCGGTTCTGCAGCTCTTCGATCTGGCGCACGTAACTGTTGTTCTGGGCCCGCAGAGTGTTAATGGTGCGGTCCGCGTCCGCCGCCGAGGTCAACGCCTCGGGGTGGGTGGTGGCGCAGCCGGCGGCCCCGCCCAGAAACGCGATCCCTAGCCATGTTGGTGCGCGCGACATACCGTTTTCGCCCGGCCGATCGTAAGGCCCGCGCGCGTCACCGTCAAAAAAGGCATTTTTTCGCGATAAAATAACGACGTGCCGCCCGCTTTACCCACCACTAGCCGCTCTGGCCCCGAGCCCGGTTTGGGTCCCTGGACCGGCGCCGACGACGTCGCGCCGGCGCAGCAGCCGCCGTTCGGTCTGTCGCCGGCGCAGGCACCGCTGTTGTTTGGCATCGGGTTCGACGACAACGGCGATGCCCAGGGGATGACCTGGGCGCTGAACATCCTGCGCGCCCGCGGCGTGCACGCCTCGTTCTTCATGACCGCGGCGTACGCGCGAGACGAAGCCATCGCGGAGACCTGGCGGCGGGCCGCGCGCGACGGCCACGAGATCGGCAACCACAGCGACAGCCACCTCCCGCAGCACGGCGGGCGGTCGTACGCCGTCCAGCAGTGGAGCGCGGAGATCCACATTTGCACGACGTTTCTCGACGACGCCGGCGTCGTCGCCCGGAAGGACCTGCGCGGCTTTCGGACGCCTTTTCTCGAATACAACGACGCCACGCTGACCGCGGTCGCAGCCGCGGGCCTGCACTATGACTGCAGCATCGAAGAAGGCGCCGAGCCTGGCCAGGACGGCTCGAACGCCTACTGGCCGTACACGCTGGATCGCCGCAGCCCCGGCCACAGCGCGCAGGTCCGGGCGCAGACGGCGCAGGATTGCGCCTCGGCGCTGCGAGAGATCGAACCGCATCCGGGGTTGTGGGAGCTAGCGGTCCCCGCCGTGTTCGTGCCGCCCGATGCGCGCTGCGCCGATTACGACGTCGCGCCCGGCCTGCGCGACCGCTTGAAAACGCGCCAACCGTGGTTCGACGCAGCCGCCGGCGCCGTCACCGGTTTCGATTTCAACCTGTGGGCCGATCCAGCGACCGGCGGCTTCGCCATGACCGCCGCCGAATTTCTGGCGACGTTGAAATACACCGTCGACCAGCGCCTGGCTGGCAACCGCGCGCCGCTGCTGTTCGGTTCACACACCGGCTGCTACGTCGACGCCTGGAACGAAAACGCCCCGCACGCCCGGCGGGCCGCCGATCGCCGCGCCACCGTCGAAGCCCTGCTCGACTACGTCGCCTCGAAAAAAGACGCCCGCATCGTGCGCCACTGCGACGTCCTCGACTGGGCGCGAAACCCGACGCCGCTTTAACTCTGTTCGAGCTCGCGCAGGATCCGATCGGCGCCGCGATCGAGCAATCGCCGCCCCAGCGCCGCGCCCAGCGCCGCCGCCTCGCGCGGATCGCCTTCAACAGTCTCGCGGATCATCTCGCTGGCATCGGGCCGGCCGACCAGGCCGCGCACGATCAAGCGCCCGCCTGTCACCACGGCGTGACCCGCCACCGGCGTGCGGCACCCGACGCCCAGCGTAGCCAACAGCGCGCGCTCAGCAGCGACGGTCGTCTCGGCGCCGTCGTCGACGAGCGCGCGGCACAGCGCCGCCACCCGTTCATCGCCCGCGCGCGCCTCCAGCGCCAGCGCGCCCTGCCCGATGGCCGGCAGCATCCGGTCTTCCGACAGCCGTTCGCTGATGCGCGCCGCAAAACCCAGGCGATCCAAACCTGCGCAGGCCAGAATCGCCGCGTCGACCACGCCTTCGGCCACCTTGCGCAGGCGGGTGTCGACGTTGCCGCGCAGAAGCTCAACCGCCAGATCGCCGCGCGCCTCTCGCAGTTGACACACGCGCCGCAGGCTGGACGTGCCCACGCGCGCGCCCGCCGGTAGCTTGTCCAGCGTCGCGCCATCGCGGCTGACGAGGGCGTCGCGCGGATCCGCCCGCCGCGGGATGGCCACCAGCTGCAGCCCCGGCGCCAGCTCGGCCGGGACGTCCTTCAGGCTGTGCACGGCCAGATCGATCTCGCCTGACAACAACCCTTGCTCGATCTCTTTCACCCACACGCCCTTGCCGCCGAGATCGATCACCGGGCCGGTCTGGCTGCGATCCCCCTCGGTGACCACGATGCGCTCACCAAGCTGCAGCGTCGGGTGGGCGCGCCGCAGCTCGTCCGCGATGTGCGCCGCCTGCCAGCGCGCCAGGGCGCTGCCGCGGGTGCCAATTATCAGCGTGTTGGTTGCTTCCCGCTCGCGCGCGACGCTCATCGTCCGGTGGCCTTCTTTTGATTTTCGTCGTCGTCTTCGTCGGCCATCGGCATGACTGCTTCCACCGGCGGCAGATCGAACAGCCGCTGCACCGCCGTGACCAGCGGCAAGGCGTCGCCGCCGTCCTTCTTCAAAGCGATCTGCGGCGCGTGCAGCAGTTTTTTCGCCAGCCCTTCGGCCAGCTCCAGCACCGCCCGGCGCTCGCGCTCGCCCAACTGCGGAAAAGCGGCCAGTGTCTTGTCGGCCTCGGCCTTGGCCAGACCCAGCACGCGCGCCCGCAAAGCGGTCACCGTCGGACCGACCTGGCGGCCGCGGTAACTCTCGATGAATCGGGCCAGCTCCTGCTCGACGATGGCCTCGGCCTGATCGGCCTCGCTGCGGCGGCCGTCGCGGTGGGTGGCGGCCACCTTTTGCAGATCGTCGATGTCCGCCAGGTAGATGCCTTCGAGATCGGCGCAAGAAGGCTCGACGTCGCGCGGAACCGCGATGTCGATGACGAACAGCGGACGCCCGCGCCGCGCCTTCTGCACCTTCAGCAGCAGCGTCCGCGTCAGCACCGGCTCGCGCGCGCCCGTCGACGCCAGCACGATGTCCGCGTTGCCCAGCGCTCCCGCCAGATCGTCCCACGGGTGCGTGCCGCCGCCCATGCGCGCCGCCAGTTCGTCGGCACGCGCCGCGGTCCGGTTGGTGACGGTCAGCGCCGCTCCTTGCCCCTGCAGCGCGCGCGCCGCCAGGTCGGCCATCTTGCCCGCGCCGACGATCAACAACCGCCGCCCGTCGAAGCTGCCGAACACCTGGCGCGCCAGCTCGATCGCCACCGAGCTGACGGAGACCGGATTCTTGGCGATGGCGGTCTCACGCCGCACCCGCCGGGCCACGCGAAAGGCGCGCGAAAAACACAGGCCCAGGATCGGCCCGGCGGTGCCGATGCGCAGCGCCGCCTCATGCGTGTCCTTCACCTGTCCCAAGATCTGCGGCTCGCCGATGACCAGCGAATCCAGGCTGGCGGCGACGCGGAACAGGTGGTGCACGGCCTCGGCGTCGGCGCGCGTATAGATGTGCGGCTCAAGCTCGGCCTCGGCCAGCGCCGCCCGCAGCGCCAGGTCGCTGGTCAGCGACCGCAGCGCTTCCTCGCGATCGCTGACCGCCACGTAGATCTCCACCCGGTTGCACGTCGATAGAAACGCCGCCTCGCGCACGCCCGGCAGCGCGGCCATCTGGCGCAGCGCCGCCTCCATTTGCTCGGGTTGCACCGACAGCTTCTCGCGCACGGCCACGGGCGCCGTGCGGTGCGAGAGCCCCAGAACCAGCAGGTCTATGAGTGATTCCATGTCAGGCCGCGTGGCGCAGGAAGTAGACGAAAACCACCAGCACCGCACCGCCGAATCCACCCAAGGTCAACCAGGCCGCCCGCCGCCCTTGCCAGCCGCCGCCCACCCGGGCCACCAGCAGCACACCGAACGCAATCCACGTCACCAGCGCCAGCAGATACTCAGGCCGCAGCGTCTTCGGCGCGGTCACCCCGCCGATGCGCGCGATCCAGACCGCGCCGGTGACCAGCGCGATGGTGAAGATCGGAAAGCCAATCGACACACACCGCAAGGCCAGGCGATCCAACGTTTCCAGGGGCGCGCCGCCGCGAATCATGCGGCCGAACTGCTTGCGCTTGAGCTGGCGATCTTCGAAGAGGTAAAGCACCGCCAGCGCCGCCGCCAGCGCGAACACCGCCACCCCCACCGTGGATAGGAAGATGTGCGCCCGCCCCAGCGTGCCCATGGTCGGCGTGCCCTGTTCCGCCGGCACCACCCGCGCCAGCATCAGCAGCGTCAGCACCGACGGCACCGCGAAGGCGCCGGCCGCGGCCAGCTTGTAACGGAAGGTGGCGATTAAATAGCCGACCGCGATCAGGAAGGCGATGAATGACATCGCCTCGGGCGTCGACGAGATGGGGTTCTGCCCGTGCACGCAGCGCCAGCCGATGTCCGCGAAGTGCAGTAGCACGCCCAGCGCCAGCAAGAGGCGTCCGACCTGCGCCGCCCGATCCCGCGTCTTCAGCAGGTAGCCGAGGTACGCCACCGAAGCCAGGGCGTAGACCAAGATCTGCAGCGCGGAGAACGTCGCCACCCCTCATTTCTACCACGACCGCGCCCGCGCAGCCTGTCGCGTCCGGTCAGGGGCTGCTGGCGGCGGGTCGGTGGCTTGGCCTTCCGCCGACGCCGTGCTAAACGGTCGGCCATGGCAAGCGCGAACGTCTTCGAAGCGACCGACGAAAACTTCCAGAAAGAGATCCTGGACTCGACGCTCCCGGCGTTGGTGGATTTTTGGGCCGTGTGGTGTGCGCCCTGCCGCGCCATCGCCCCGCACGTCGAGGCGCTGGCCAAGGATTACGAGGGCAAGCTGCGGG
>DASXQB010000417.1:0-7026 GCA_036493295.1 Polyangia bacterium
CGTCGAGCGTTTCGGCGCCGGCCTGGCGGTGGCCTCCAGTTTTTCCATCGAGGACTGCGTGGTCATCGACATGGCGTTCAAGGTCAACCGCGCGGTGCGGGTGTTCGCGCTGGACACCGGCCGCCTTCCCGAGGAGACGTACCTGACCGCCGAGCGGGTGATTGGCAAATACGGCCTGGCGATCGAATGGCAATTTCCCGAGCGCGCCGCGGTGGAAAAGCTGGAACGCGCCAAGGGCCTGTACAGTTTTCGCGAGTCGCTGGACAACCGCCACGAGTGCTGCGGCATCCGCAAGGTCGAGCCACTCGGCCGCGTGCTGGCGGGACTAGACGCTTGGGTGACGGGCTTGCGCCGCGAACAATCGGTCACCCGCACCGAGACGCCGGCGATCGAATTCGATCAAGGCCACGGCGGCATCGCGAAGGTGAACCCGCTCATCGCGTGGTCAATGGACCAGGTGCGGGCCTACGCGGTCGCCAACAAGGTCCCCATTCATCCGCTGCACGACCAGGGCTATCCGTCGATCGGCTGCGCGCCTTGCACCCGGGCCATCAAGCCCGGCGAGCACCCGCGCGCCGGGCGCTGGTGGTGGGAAGATCCCGAATATAAAGAATGTGGGCTGCACCCCGTTCGCTAACTGCCCGAAAGCGCGGCCGGGGCCGAAATAATAGTACACTGGAATGGTCGGAAATTATCCATCCGAGAACTTGACAGGTGAGCCGTACTACCGTAGTTTGCTCTTCGTCGACAGCGCGAAAGCGAGGCCGGCAAGGCAAAAGAGGGAGCGGGAGATACTACGGTAAAAAGGTAGACAACATTGGCGGGTAGCGGCGAAAAAGAATCAGCGGCGCTCTTGCCAGTGTTTTTAAAGGTTGCCGGACGCAGGGTGGTGTTGGTGGGTGGCGGGCCGGTGGCGGCCGCCAAGATGGGTGGGTTAACGGGGGCAGGTGCGGATGTCTTGGTGGTCGCCCCGGAGCTGCGGCAAGAGATTTTAGAACGGGTGAGGGATACGAAGGGGTTGGTGGTGGCGGCGCGGCCGTTTCGGCCTGACGATTTGGATGGGGCTTGGTTGGTGGTGGCGGCGGCAACGCCGGAGGTTAATCGTCAGGTCGCGGCGGCAGCGGAGGCGCGCCGCCTTTTTGTTATTGCCGTCGACGACCCGGAAGCGGCCTCGGCGTACGGCGCTGGCGTGGTTCGGCGCGCCGGTGTGACCGTCGCGGTGTCCACGGACGGTGCGGCGCCCGCGCTGGCGGGCCTGATGCGGGAAGGACTGGAAGCATTGCTGCCCGCCGAAGACGAGATGCAAGCCTGGGTCTCCGCGGCGCGCGCGTTGCGCCCGGGGTGGCGCGCGGACAGTGTGCCGCAGGGCGACCGCCGGCCGCTGCTGCTGGCCGCGATCAACCGGCTTTACGAGCGCTAGGCATGAGCGTCGTCGTCCGTAACCTGACCAAGCGCTTCACCGTGCGGGGAACGCCGGCCGTGGCAGACGTTTCATTCACGGCGCCCTCGGGCGGCATCACCACGCTTTTGGGACCGTCGGGTTCGGGAAAATCAACCGTGCTGCGCGTGGTGGCAGGCCTCGAGCAGCCTGACGACGGCGCGGTGCTGTTCGGCGAACACGAGCAGACGGCGGTGCCGGCGCAAAAGCGCGGCGTCGGTTTCGTCTTTCAAAGCTACGCCTTGTTCAAGCACATGAACGTGCGCCGCAACATCGCCTTCGGCTTGAACGTGCGCCGCACACCCAAGCCCGACGTCAAGCGCAAGGTCGACGACCTGCTGTCGCTGGTGCAACTGGACGGCCTGGGCGAGCGCTACCCGTCGCAACTGTCCGGTGGCCAGCGCCAGCGGGTGGCCTTTGCGCGCGCGCTGGCCATCGAACCGAAGGTGCTGCTGCTGGACGAACCGTTCGGCGCCCTGGACGCCCAGGTGCGGGTCGAACTGCGCGACTGGCTGCGCACGTTCCATCAGAAGCGCAACCTCACGACGTTGCTGGTGACGCACGATCAAGAAGAAGCGATGGAGGTCTCCGACCACGTGGTGGTCATGCACGAAGGCCGCGTGGCCCAGGCCGGCGCGCCCGCCGATGTCTACGATCGCCCTGCCACGCCATTCGTGGCCTCGTTCGTCGGCGGCGCCAACGTTTTGCACGGTCGCATGCTGGACGGTCGTGTTTCGGTCGGGGCATTCGCCACGCCGGTGGACGCAGGCGCGCAGGCGTCGGCGCCCGACGGAACGGCGGTGCAGGCGTTCGTGCGGCCGCACGACGTGTCTCTGACCAAGGTCGGCGACAACGCGCCCGAGGTGTCGGTGGCGCGCGTCGAACGGCTGGCCCGCCTGGGTGGCACCGTCAAGCTGTCGCTGCGACTGGCCGACGGTGGGCCGATGACCGTCGAGATGCCCAAGACCGAGGTGGAATCGCTGGGCATCAGCGAGGGCGATCTGGTGATGGCCAACCTGCGCGAGGCCAAGGTTTTCGTCGAGGATTACTCGATTTGATGCCATGACTGACTGACGAGCGACGGTTTCACTATGCGGCTGACCAGCAAGACCCAGTACGGCGTGCGCGCTCTTTATGATTTGGCATTTCACGGCCGCGGTCAGGCCACGCAGGCGAAGGAGATCGCCGACCGCCAGGGCATTCCGCCGCGGTACCTTGAACAGATCCTGCAGGACCTGAAACGCGCCGGTATCGTCGAGGCCAAACGCGGGCCGCGAGGCGGGTACGCGCTGACCCGCGGCGCCGGCGAGATCCGTTTGGGCGAAATCTTGCGCGCCCTGCGTGGCGCGCTGGAAGATCTCTTCACCCTTGATGGCGTCCCGACGCTGCCCGAGCGCAAAGCGGCCCGCGCCGGCGCCGATTTGCCCGGCGACGACGACATCCCGGCGCTGGTCTGGCACGACGTGATCGCCCGGCTGGTCGACGTTCTGGATAGCGTCACGCTGCAAGACTTCGTCGACCGAGCCGAAGCGGCCGGTGTCAAACGCGTGCTGGTGTCGCCGCAAATGTATTTCATCTGAGGCGACACCACGCGTGGACGAAGCACCGCCGCCGGATACCGCGTTCGACGAGTCGATTCTGTGCCGCATCGGCCACACGCCGCTGGTGCGACTGCGCCGCCTGCCGGGCGCCGACGCGGCCACGGTGCTGTGCAAGTGCGAGCACCTGAACCCGGGCGGCTCGGTGAAGGATCGCGCGGCGCTGGCCATGGTCGAAGCCGCCGAGCGCGACGGGCGTTTGATCCCCGGTCAGTCGGTGATCATCGAGGCGACGTCGGGAAACACTGGCATCGGTCTGGCGCTGGTGGCGGCGGTGAAGGGCTATCGCTTGATCCTCACCATGCCGGAGAACATGTCGGAGGAACGCCGCGCCTTGCTGCGCGCTTACGGGGCGGAGATCCACCTGACGCCGGCCCGCCAGGTCATGCTGGGCGCCGTGCAAAAAGCCGACGCCATCGCCGCGCGCTATCCCGGCGCCTTCATGCCGCAGCAGTTTCGCAACCCGATGAACCCCGAGGTGCACCGCCGCACCACCGGGCCGGAGATCCTGGCCGAGCTGGGCGCGCGCGTGCCCGACGCGTTCGTCGCCGGCGTCGGCACCGGCGGCACCATCACCGGCGTGGGCGAGGTGCTGCGCGCGCGCTTTCCTGACATCGCGCTGGTCGCCGTCGAACCGCAGGCCAGCGCCGTGCTGTCGGGCGGTCCGCCGGGTCCGCACGGCATTCAAGGTATCGGGGCCGGCTTCGTGCCCGAGGTGCTGCGCCGCGATCTGCTGTCCGACGTCCGCCAGGTGACGGAGGCCGACGCGCGGGCGATGCGCATCGAGCTGGCCCGCCGCGAAGGTTTACTGGTGGGCATCTCGTCGGGCGCGGCGGTCTGCGCGGCCATTGACGTCGCGCGCGGCCTGGGCGCCGGCAAGGTGGTGGTGACGTTGTTGCCCGACGCCGGCGAGCGCTACGTCGGCACCGGCGAACGCGGCTGAAAAATCAGGCGGCGACGCGGCCCGAAAACAGCAATGCCAGGATCACGATGCCCAGCAGCACGCGGTAGACGACGAACGGCATGGTGGTTCGCGTGCGCAGGAAGCGCAGCAACCAGGCGATGCTGGCGTAACCCGAGACGAACGCCACCAGGAGGCCGATGAACAGCGGCGCGCCGCCGATGTCGTGGGCCTTCAAAACCTTGGGCAGCTCGAAGATGCCGGCCGCCGCCACCGCCGGCACCGACAGCAAGAACGAAAAGCGCGCGGCCGCGTCGCGCCGCAGACCGAGGGCCATCGCTGCCAGCAGCGTGATGCCCGAGCGCGACACGCCCGGCACCAGCGCCAGCACCTGCGCGCACCCGATGATCACGGCGTCGCGTAGCCGAATGCTGTCGTAGCCGCGTTCGTGGCGCGCAGACTTTTCCACGTACCCCAGCACCAGCGCGATGACGATCATCGATGTCGCCACCACCCACAGTGAACGGAACGACCCTTCGATGGCGTGCTTGAGCAGGATGCCAGCGATGCCGACCGGGATAGTGCCGACGACCAGGTACAAAAGATGGCGGGCGTTGGGATCGTCGCGCCGAGCCGGATCGCCGGCGGCGGCCAGGGCGGCGCCGATCATCGCCAGCAGCTCGCGCAGGAAGTAACCGATCACGGCGGCCAGCGTGCCCAGTTGCAAAACCGCGGTGAAAGCGGCGCCCGGATCGGCCCACCCCAAAAGCGCCGGCACAATGCGCAGGTGCGCCGTCGACGAGATGGGGAGAAATTCCGTGATGCCCTGGACCAGGCCCAGGACCGCCGCTTCAAAAGATGTCATGTGACTTCACCTGATACCACGCGGTGCACGCGCCCGTCATCGTCGCGCACCCGCAGGGCGCCGTCGGCGTCGATGCCCAGCGAGACGCCGTCCACGTCGCGTCCATCGGCCCGCACCCGACAGCGCGTGCCCAGCGCGGCGTGCGGGTTCCACAGCGCCACCGCCGCGCGCGGGCCTTCCGCGCGAAATTTCTCGTACGCATTTTCGAAGGCGGCCAGCACCGCGGCCAACACCGTCAGGCGATCCAGCGGCCGCGCGTCGCCGCCGGCGGCAGCGCGGGCGAGAACCAGCGAGGTCGCCTTGTCGACCAGGTCGGCCGGAAATTGTCGGGTGTTCACGTTCAGGCCGATCCCGACCACCACGTGGGCCACGTGCGCGCCTTCGGTGGCCATCTCGGTCAGCACGCCGGCCACCTTGCGCGGTGGTGATCGATCGTCGACGGTCAGCTGCACGTCGTTCGGCCATTTCAGGCGCGGCGCCACGCCGAACGTCGCCAGCGCCTGCGCCAGCGCCGCGCCCGCCAGCAACGTCAGCGGCGGAATCTCCACCGCCGGTCGCGTCGGCCGCAGCAAGATCGAAAAATAAAGATTCTCCCCCGCCGGCGAATGCCAGGCTCGCCCGAGGCGCCCACGCCCACCCGACTGCGTGTCGGCGACAATCACCAACCCTTCGCCCGCGCCGCTCCGCGCCTGCTGCGCCGCCAGATCATTGGTCGACGCGCAATCAGCCAGCACGACGTTCTGCCGCCCCAACCAGCGCGTCCCGAGCGCGGCGCTGAGGGCAGCCGAGATAAAGGGCGTATGCGATGGCATGTCGCCCGCGAAGCTACTACGCGCGCTACTCGGCCGCGCGCCATTCCAGCCGCCGCTAGGAGACCTTGGCGGGCAAGATCACCATCGTCGCGCCCAGCCAGTACAGCCGCTTCTGGATCGCGGTGGCGGTTTCGTTGTGCAGCAGGCGCTGGAACCACTGCTCGCGCGCGAAGACCACCTTGCCCCCGATGAACGTCACTTGCGGGAACTCGGCCATCACGGCCCGGCACAGCTTCTCGGCTTCGGCGACCGCTTCGGTGCCGACGGCCATCTTGTACGTCGACGGCACCGCCAGCTCCGTGGCCAGCGAGCAATATTTTTTGAGCATCGCTTCGGTTTCGGCTTCCAGCGCTTCAATGCAGTCGGCCCCTTTGAACCCGCCCGAGTCGATCACCCCGACCGAAATGAAAACCAGGTTCTTGAAGTGATTGGGAAACGCCCGAAAGATGTTCAGCACGGTGTGGATGCCGACGCCGCCGTAGCTTGGCACCAGCACGGCGGCGGTGGGCGCGTTGCGATCGACGATCGGCGTGGGCGCGTGCAGGCCCTGGTCGAGATCGCGCACGTCACGATAAAGGTGGGCCAGGCGCAGGCGCACGCCGCGATAGTGGCGCTGGATGACGAAGCACAGCACCACCACGCCGCTCGTAACCAGCAAGGTCAGCCAGCCGCCCTCCAAGAATTTCTCGAACACCGTGATGGCCAAGATCGTCGCGCACAGGACGAACCCGATGACGAACAGGGCGGTCTGGCGTTTCCAGTGCGGCGTTTGCTGGCGCTGGCTGATGTTCATGCGGGCCATCCCGAACATCGACAGCGAGAACGTCAGGAAGACGTTGATGCTGTACATGACCACCAGCTTGCCGACGTCGCCGCCGGTGTAGAGAAGCGCGCCCAGCGACGCTGCGCCCATCAGCACGATGCCGTTCTGGGTGGTCAGTCGATCCGACAGCGCGGCGAACCGGCGCGGCATCCAGTTGTCGACGGCCATATTGGCCAGCACGCGCGGGCCGTCGATGAACCCGGCCTGGGCCGCCACCACCAGCAGGATGCCTTCGGAGAACAACGTCACCACCGACAGGATTTTTCCGCCTGGCAAGGGCGCGGTCATGGTCTCAACCAGGACGGCGTTCAGCGTCTTGCCGGCGACCGGCTGCACGTCCCACAGGAGGTAACAGACCAGCAGGCCGGCGGCGGTGAAGGCCAGCGAGACGGCCATATAAAGCATCGTCCGCTTCGCGGTGCGGACCCGCGGCTCGCGCATGATGGGCAGGCCGTTCGACACCGCTTCGATGCCGGTGTACGTGCCGCCGCCGAGCGAATAGGCGTGGATGAACAGCAGCGCCATGCCGCCCAGGCCCAGCGTGCCCAGGCCCTGGTGGAACCCGGTGGCCAGATGTCCGACGGTGGCG
>DASXQB010000418.1:0-12317 GCA_036493295.1 Polyangia bacterium
ACTGGTTGGGCCAATTTTGGTTCATGACGATACGCTTGTATCATCGGCATTGTGTCATTGATACGGCTGCTCTACATTGCGGCGCATGGCCTCCCCTGCCCAGCCGCGGCCGCGCTGGCTGTTGCTCATCCACCAACTGCCGCCGGCGCCGGCTTACCTGCGGGTAAAAACGGCGCGGCAGCTTCAAAAGGTGGGCGCGGTGGCGATCAAGAACTCGGTTTACGTGCTGCCCAACACCGATGCGGCGCACGAGAGCTTGACCTGGGTGGCGAAAGAGATCGCGGCCGAAAACGGGGAGGCGTCCCTGTGCGAATCCAGCTTCGTCGGCGGAACCTCGGACGCGGCCATCGAATCGCTGTTCAATGCCGCCCGCGGCGCCGACTACCAAGACCTGGCGAAAAACATCCGGCAGGCGCGAAAGGATGCCGGGAAAAACCAGCGAATCGATGACGACAAACGATCGGCTGCCAACGCCGCGCTGGCTCGCCTTCGACGGCGGCAGGCCGAGATAGCCAGCCTGGATTTTTTCAGCGCGCCCGAAGGCGACGCCATCGCGTCGGCGCTGGACGCGCTGGAAGAACATCTGCGCGATCCTGCGCCGCCGTCACCACCGACCGCGGCCGCCGCCGTCCCGGAGAAAGCGCGACGGTTCACCTGGGTCACCCGAAAGGGCGTTCACGTCGATCGGATCGCCAGCGCCTGGTTGATTCGTCGCTTCATCGATCCGGAGGCGGTCTTCAAGTTCGTTCCACCGAAAGGCTACCTGCCCCAAAAGGGCGAGCGCCGCTTCGACATGTTCGAGGCGGAATACACCCACGAAGGCGATCGGTGCACCTTCGAAGTCCTGCTCCGGCGCTTCGCCATTGACGATCCGGCGGTGGAGAGCCTGGCTCGCGTCATCCATGAGATCGACGTACGCGATGGAAAGTTCACGCAGCTGGAGACACCCGGCCTCGAGCGGTTGATCGCGGGCATCGCCCTCACCAACCCGGACGACGAGGCCCGTCTGGCGCTGGGCAGCCAGGTCTTCGAAGCGCTGTACGCTTCGTTCAAAAGGAAAAAGAAGTGACCACCCCGGCACCGACGCGCGCGGGCCTTGGTCCGCTTTTGCGCTATTTCCTTTATCTCGGCACATTCGGGTTCGGCGGGCCGATCGCGCTGGCCGGTTACATGCAGCGCGACCTGGTCGAAAAGCGCGGCTGGTTCACCAAGAAGGACTACCTGCAAGGTCTGGCGCTGGCTCAGCTGGCGCCCGGTCCGCTGGCCGCTCAGTTGGCGATCTACCTCGGCTGGTCAAAAGCGGGAATCGCCGGCGCAACCGGGGTGGCAGCCGCTTTCATCCTGCCCTCGTTCTTCATGGTGCTGGTGATCTCCGGGGTCTACGTGCGCTTCGGCGGGCTGCCGTGGATGCAAAGCGCGTTTTACGGCGTGGGCGCCGCGGTCATCAGCATCATTGCCCGCAGCTCTCTCAAGTTGATCAAGCTGACGCTGGGCAAAGACCGGTTGCTGTGGACCCTCTTTGCCGTCAGCGCGGTGGCGACAGCGTGGACCGAATCCGAGATCGTCTGGTTGTTTCTCGCCAGCGGCGTGGTCGCCTTGCTGGCTCGGCGCTGGCGGCAGGCAGGCTCGGTGATTCGGTTGGTGTTGCCGCCCGACGTGCTGGCGATGGGCGTGGCCGGTGTCGCCGCGGCGGCCGCCTCGTGGCCTCTGCTGATCAAGGTGACGCTCTATTTCGCCGAAGCGGGTGCCTTTGTCTTCGGCAGCGGCCTGGCGATCGTTCCTTTTCTGCATGGCGGAGTGGTCAATCAATATCACTGGCTGACCGAGCGGCAGTTTCTCGATGCTGTGGCGGTCGCGATGATCACCCCCGGCCCGGTCGTGATCACGGTGGCCTTCATCGGGTACCTGGTGGCCGGCCCGCTGGGCGCGAGCTGCGCCGCCGTGGGAGTTTTTCTTCCTTGTTATCTCTTCGTGGTGATCCCCGCGCCCTACTTTCGCCGCTTTGCGGACAACCCGCAGGTCAAAGCGTTTGTCGACGGCGTGACCGCCGCCGCCACCGGCGCCATCGCCGGCGCCGCGTTCGTCCTGGGCCGGCGGGCGCTGATCGATCTACCGACGGTGGCGATTGCCCTCGCCGCCTGGTTGGTGCTCTTGCGCCTCAAGAAGGCCCCCGAACCTTTGGTGATCATTCTGGCCGGGCTGGCCGGCTTTCTTTTGCATCGCTCATAAACAAAACAAGGAGACCTCATGTCCATCAATCGACGTGACATTCTGACCGGCATCGCCGCCACTGCCCCGGCCATCTGGATCGCCGCCGCCAACGAAAAGTCGGCTCTCGCCCAGTCCTCCGATCCGCACGCGGCCGCGGCCAAAGGAGCGGTCGCCTCGGCGTTCGCCGGCAAGCACGCGGTGGTGCCGCTGCCCTTTGATCCGAAGAAGCTGAACGGTATTTCCGAGCACATGATCGTGTCCCATCACGACAACAACTATGCGGGCGCCGTGAAGAACCTGAACAAGGTCGAAGAAAACCTGGCCGCGGTCAGCAAAGACACGCCGGGATTTGTTGTCAGTGGCCTTAAAGAGCGCGAGCTGACTTTCACCAACTCGGCGATTTTGCATCAGCACTATTTCGGCAATCTGGGCGGTAACGGCAAGGCGAGTGGCGCGGTCGAAAAAAAGCTGGCGGGAAGCTATGGAAGCCTGGCTCATTGGGAGGAAAATTTTCGCGCCGTGGGGAACAGTCTGGGCGGAGGCAGTGGCTGGGCGATCGTGGACTTCAACTTCTACACTGGCGATCTACGTACCTATTGGGCCAGCGGCCACAGCCAGGCGCTTTCGTTCGGCGCGCCGCTGCTGGTGATGGACATGTACGAGCACGCCTACGCCATCGACTTCGGCGCCGCTGCCGGCAAGTACATCGATGCCTTCTTCCAGAACATCAACTGGGATGAGGTCAACCGCCGCCTGGAACGCGCCGAGAAAGCCGGCGCCGCCCTGCGCGCCTAGCGACGGCGTCCGTGGCCAAGCACCTCGAAGGCCCAGGTCAGACCCAGGCGTCCTTCCCAGGCGGTCTGGGTCGCGCCGCCGTCACTGACATGGGCCAAGCGCACCGCCGCATCCAGCGACAGGTTCTCGAAGACGCGGCCGATCGCCCCCGCCAAGGCAGAGCCTTCGGTGGCGCCGGGGTTTTCGCGCGCGAAAAAAACTTCCCCCACTGGACGCACCATCCACGTGGCGGGCCCTTCGACGATGACGCCGACAAAACCGGCGGCGTTTCCCTCGCGCGTGAACGCAAGCGCCAGATTTCCGTGCACCGTCAACCCGCCCGCGCGGCCAGAGACGATCGCCGCCAGCTCGCCGCCCGGGTGGCTGGCGCCGGTTTCGGGAAGCAGCACGCTGCCCTCGACGGCGACGCTGGGTCCGCTTTGGTCATGCAAGACGCCGGCGCGCAAGACCGCCTTCACCGAGATCGCGGTATCCAGCAACTGCACTCGCGACTGATCGGGCACGGCGTCGGTGAACACAAACTGCTTTCCCTCCAGCACCAGCTCCAGGCGCGGCAGAAAGCCATAGTTGGCGACCAGAGCCGGCGCCACCACGGCGTTGTGCCGGTCCTGGTGCAACCAACCGAACGCGCCCAGCTCCAGCTCGACCTGGCCGAAAGACGCCACGTCGGCGTCGGTGCCGTCGAAAGGCCGGTAGGCTTGCGCGGGCGCCGGCAAGGCCAGCAACAACAACGCCGCCATCCACCAGACTCGCATCGGCCGTTCATCTATTAGCCCTGGGGAGCACCCATGTCGATCTTTCTCGGATTGCTTTTGCTGGCCACGCCCGCTTTGGATCTTCCCGACGGAAAGGCGGGCATCGGGTTCGACGATCTTCGCTTTGACGCCGCCGCAAACCGCCTGCTGATCCCGGCCGGACGCACCGGCAATGTCGATCTGATCGATGTTGTTACCCAGGAGGTTTCCGCCGTCGGTGGCTTCGCCCGAACGGCAACCTACGTCGCCGGCCACGGGCAAGGCGTCACGTCCGTGGACGCGGGTGAAGGGCTGCTCTTCGCGGCGGATCGCACGGCCCGCAAGCTGTTCGTGGTCGAACCCAGCCAGAAAAAAATTCTGACCCAGGTGCCCCTGGCCAGCGCGCCCGACTATGTCCGCTACGTCGCCGCCACCAAGGAAGTCTGGGTGACCGAACCCGGCCAGGGCCGCATCGAGATCTTCGCCTTGAACAACGGCCGACCGTCTCACCTTGGTTTCATTGCCGTCCGCGGCGGCCCCGAATCGTTGGCCATCGACGAAAAACGGGGGCGCGCCTTCACCCATCTTTGGAAGAACAAGACCGTCGCCATCGATCTGCGCCGCCACGCCATCGTCGCCACCTGGCCTGCGGGCTGCGGTGACCCGCGTGGGATCTGGGTCGACTCTGCGCGCGGTTTTCTACTGGTCGGCTGCGAAGACGGCACGGCGACCGCCCTCGGTCTTGATCAGAACTGCCGCGTTCTGTCGCACGTCAAAAGCGGCAAAGGCGTGGACATCATCGCCTACGACGCAAAACGGGCGCACCTTTATTTGCCGGGCGACGAGAGCGCGACGATGGCCATCATCGCCGTCTCCGACAAAGGAATTCTCTCCGTTCTGGGAACGACGCCCACCACAACGGGTGCGCACTGCGCGACCACGGACCAGCGAGGAAACGTTTACGTCTGCGATCCCAGCCACGGACGATTGTTGGTCATCGCGGACCCGTATTGACCTCCGCCAGCAGTTGATAAGAGCGCAGGCGCGCCTGGTGATCGAAGATGTGAGCGCCCACGATCAGCTCGTCGGCGCCCGTGCGGGCGACGAAAGCCCGGACCGCCGCCGCAATGGTCGACGGAGCGCCGACGAAGGTGCACGAGAGCGCTTCGTCCAGCATGGCGCGCTCGTGCGGGAGCAGCCGGTCATAGAAATCAGGCAGCGGCGGAGGCAGCCGCGTGGGGCGCCCGCGGCGCAGCTGGACGAACGCTTGCTGAAGGGACGTGGCCAGCAGCGCCGCTTCCTGATCACTGTCGGCGGCGAAGACGTTGATGCCCAGCATGACGTACGGGCGATCCAACCGAGACGACGGCTGGAAATGCGCGCGATAAAGTTGCACCGCCTGCGCCAGCGCGGCCGGTGCGAAATGCGAAGCGAAGGCGAAGGGCAGGCCGAAACTGGCGGCCACCTGCGCGCCGAACAAACTGGAGCCCAAGATCCAGATCGGCACGTTGGTTCCCACCCCGGGAAACGCCGTCACCGGTTGGTCGGCGGGGGCGTCACCGAGATAGTTCATCAACTCGCTGACGTCGTCGGGAAAGCTGTCGACGTCGCCGGCCAGGTTGCGGCGCAAGGCGCGCATGGTGCGCTGGTCGGTGCCCGGCGCCCGTCCTAGCCCCAGATCGATCCGGTCGGGAAAAAGCGACGCCAGGGTGCCGAACTGTTCGGCGATCATCAGCGGTGCATGGTTCGGCAGCATGATGCCGCCGGCGCCCACGCGGATGGTCTTGGTGCCGCCGGCGACGTGCGCGATGACCACCGCCGTGGCGGCGCTGGCCACGCCCGGCATGTTGTGGTGCTCCGCGAACCAGATGCGCCGGTAACCCCAGGTTTCGGCGTGCTGGGCCAGCTCCAGCGAGTTGCGCAGGGTCTGGCTGGCGCTGCCGCCCTGAACGACCGGGGCCAGGTCCAAGATCGAAAGCGGCAGCATCTGGCCAAACATAGACGGCCGGCAGGCGCGCAGCCACCGCGCCAGCGGAGTCTTGAACGGCCGGGTCAACACCTAGCCACACCGGAAACCGGATCTATGTTGCGTGGCCTGGCTGCAACGCCACCTCAACACCAACTGCAAAAGGAGCCGCATCCATGATTCGAACGCTGCTGCGATTCTCGCTCGCCTTGGCTGCCATCACTCTTCTGGCCAGCAACGGGGCGCGGGCCCAGACCGCGGGAGAGACCGAAGGGAACCGCCTTGAGCGGAAAGGAAACGCCGAGGAGAAGGCCGCCAACGCCGAGAAGGCCAAGGGCGCCAAGATGGAACAGAAAGGCAAAGCGGAAGAGGAAGCGGGCAAGAAGAAAGGCGACAAGAACGAAGAAATGGCCGGAAAGCGCACCAAGAAGAAAGGCCAAGCCGTCGGAAAAGCCAGCGAAGCCCGCGCCGACGAAGCCAAGCAGATGGAAAAGTCAGGCAACGAAGCCGAGAAGGCGGGCGTCAAGTCCAAGAAGGCCGCCGAAGACGTCACCAAGAAATAGTTCGGGTAATACGCCGCCTCCGGTCGATTTCTTGATGACCTGATACGTCGGTCGGGCACTTACAGGCCGCTATTGGACGTATTGATCGATGCGGAGGCCAACCATGCGGCGCGGTGCGATTCTCCCCTGGATTCTGGCAGCGACAGTTTTCGGCTGTAACGCGGCAAGTACGCGTGTAATTGATGATGCCGGCGCCCAGCCTGGTAGCGGCAGCGGGGGCGGCACCCACCCGACCGGGTCCGGTGGCACCACCGGCGCCGGCAACGGAGGCACCAGCGGCACTGGTAACACCAGCGGTGGCGGGGGAAGCGTCGCGACCGACGGCCCTTCCTGCGGCGTGAAGACGTTCGGGTTGACCAAGGTCCCGCCCGATCTGCTGATTGTCCAGGACCGGTCCGGGTCAATGGCCATGTTGCCCGATGGCACCAGTTGCCGCAGAGCTGACATGGCCACCTGCCAGCCGATGACCAAATGGCCGCAGATCACCGCCGCCATCAATCAGGTCGTCATGCAGACGGAAGACACGATCCGCTGGGGATTGAAGTTCTTCGCTGACGACGAGCTGTGCGGCGTCAATGACGGGGCGGTCGTGCCGATCGCCGACAAGAACGCCGCCGCCATCGCCGCGGCGATCGCCGGCGCGATGCCCTTGAGCAGCACGCCAACCCGCGCGGCCCTCGTCTCCGCGGGGGCGTATCTGGCAACGCTGACCGATCCCAACCCGAAGTACATCCTTCTGGCCACCGACGGCCTGCCGAACTGCGGGATGGGCCAGCTCGGCTTTGGCGGCCAGGCTGACGACTCGGTCGCCACCATCCAGGCCGTCACCGACGTCGCCGCGAAGGGCATTCCCGTGTTTGTCGTCGGAATCGGAAGCATTGCCGACGCCCAGACGACCTTGACAGCGATGGCGGTTGCCGGCGGCGTACCGCAGGCGGCCGACCCGAAATACTATCCGGTGGCCAGCACGGCCGACCTGGTGACCGTCCTTGGCACCATCGGCGGCATGATCGGATCGTGTTCATTCAGCTTGGGATCAGTGCCGCCCGATCCCACCAACGTCACCGTCACCGCCAACGGCACCAAGATTCCCAAGGACACTACCCACACCAATGGCTGGGACTATGGCACCGGCCAGACATCCATTCAGCTTTTCGGCCAGACCTGCGACGACGCCAAGGCCGGCAAGCTGAAGGACGTGCAAGCCATATTCGGGTGTATCATTCCCTGATCTCCGTGCTTCCCCCAAGTGCCCGCTCGGCGTGATACTGCCGGCATGCGCATCCGTGAGCCGTGGCCGAGCGCCCGCACGCGACAGCGCCGGCGTGAGTTTGCCTCGGCGTTTTCAGGCGTGCCCGCGCGCAGTCTGGGCGACGGCCTGGAAATCGGCGGCGGCGACGGTTTTCTGGCCTCGCTGCTGGTTCCGTTTTGCCGATCGTTCGTCACCACGGATTCCTTTCGCCCGCGCCTGGTCGACGGCGACCAGCGAGAGGTGCGGCGTCTGGTTTGCGACGGCACGGCGGTCCCGTTCAAAGGCCAGTCCTTCGACTTCATTTTTTCGTCCAGCGTCCTCGAGCACGTGCGCGATCGCGCGGCCGTCTATCAAGAGATGCGCCGTTGCCTTCGTCCCGGCGGCTTGATGTTGCACATCATGCCCTCGCGCACCTGGAAGCTGCTGCAGTTGATCTTCTACTATCCGCACCTTTTGATCGGCGGCAGCGATCTGCTGCTGGATCGCCTGAGCCGGGTGTCCGTCAGCGTCGCGGGCCGCGGCTCGGCGTCGCCTGCGGCGCTGGCCGCGGCGCCGCCGACCGCCGTGTCGTTCAATCGCTGGAGCGATCAGCGGCGATGGCGCGTTTCCTTGCGCACCGTCGTGCAGGGACTGGTGCCGCGGGTTCACGGTGAGTACCCCGACCACCTCCGGGAATGGCTGGGCTTCGGCGCCGAGGCCTGGAAGAACGAATTCGAAGCCGCCGGCTTCCACGTCTGTCGGATCCTGCGCCTGCCCCTTTATTCGGGTTACGGCTTTGGCCTTGAACGCCTGCGCCACCTCGGGGAAAGGATGGGATTGTCGGCGCACAACGCTTTTCTGATCTCCACCGAATCGCCAGCACCCGCGGCCGCCGCCTGGTTTGACTCCCCGCCTTTGTCGCAATTGAAAGCGGCCCAGCAGGCCTAGCCTAGGCGGCCCGCAAGGTGATCACGGCGATCTCCGGCGGCACGCCAAGGCGAATGGGCGGCCCGGTGGTGCCCAGCCCCCGGTTCACGTAAAGAGTGGATTCGCCAATCTTGTAGAGATCGGTGGTGAACGACGTCATCAGCCGGGCCATGTTCCAGCGCCGGCCGAAGATCGGCAACGCTAGCTGGCCACCGTGCGTGTGTCCCGACAGCGTCAGGTCCACGCGCCGATGCGCCGCCTCGGAGAATAGCGCCGGATCGTGCGCCAGCAGGACGGACGCTGTCCCAGGCGTTCGCGCGGCCAGGGCGCGATCAAGGTCGTGGCGCTGGGACCAGGTATCGTCCACGCCCGCGACGTGAATCATCGCCTCGCCACGGCGAATATCGACGCCTCGATTTCGCAGCACCGACAGGCCGGCGGCTTCCAGCGCCTGCACCATCGCTTCGCCGTCGGTGAAGTAGTCGTGATTGCCCATGCAGACGAAGACACCGTCGCGGGCGCGAAGACGTCCCAATTCGCCGGCCACCACCGGAACGAACGCCGGCCCGCTGGCGATCAGATCGCCGGTGACGGCAACCAGGTCGGCCTGCAGCCCATTGGCCGCCGCCACCCATCCCGCCACTCGCGATCCGCTCGCGTACGGTCCGCAGTGCAGGTCGGAGATCTGCACGATTCGATAACCATCAAACGCCGGCGGCAGTCCGGTGATGACCACGTCCCGCGCCCGGATCCGCGGACGCTGTCGAAAGGCGATCGCCACGCCCGCGGCCGTGATCGCCAAGCTGATCACGAGACTGACGTTGGTCCCTAGGTGAATCAGCCTCCCGACGCCCAGCGCGACCGGCGCCGCAAAAAGAAAAACCAGCCCTGCCGTCCACCAGATGAAAAACGGCCACATCACCAGATACAACCGCGCCGGAGAGGTGGCGCCCCACATCGCCCGCCGGTTTCGGAGGCCGAAGAGAAACACCGCGCTCAGCGCCCCGGGAACGATCAGGACCGGCGCGACATGCCCGATCAACCGAGCCAGGGCCACCATCAACGGAACCTGAACGCCCACCACGGCGATAAGCGCGATCAGGATGAACCGCGCCGGCCGGCGCCGACGTACCGGCTGACGTTCAGATGCTTGCGGCACGATGCAACCATGAAACGCCCATCGCGTGGCCGCAACCGGTTCGGCTGCGCGGCCCTCGGCCCGTCGTTCAGCTTTCGTCGTCTTTTCGCAACGTGGCCCGAAACTGATCGGGCGTCGTTCCCAGCGCGCGGCGAAAATGCCGAATGAGAATTCCCGTCCGATCAATGTCCGACGCCGCCGGTGAACCCGCGTCGGCCTTGCGGCCCGGCCAACCGACGTCTTGCGCGATCAACTGCAACGGCCGGCGCGGCGATTCCACCAGCGCGCGACAGGTGCGGGCCACCAGGATGCGGCTTTGATACACGGAGGGCGGGACGCCGATCGCCTGGGTGAAAGCGTGCACCAAATAATGAGGATGACAACCGGCCGCCTCGGCCAATCGCGCCAGGTCGTATCCCTCCGTGAAATTTTCGCGCAGGTGAACCAGCGCCTTGCGAACCGCCGCGGCGCCGTGCCTGGGCATCGCGGCGCCGCGGGCGTGCTCGGCACAATTGCTGATCAGCGCCGCCACCAATGACGTCAGATTCTCCAGGTGGCGTTCCAAATCCCGCGTGCACAGGCAGCGCGATTGGCCGGCCGGGCGGCCGAACAGTTCCCCGCAAAGGCCGCGCTGGATGCGGCGCAAGGCGCCCAGAATCGCCGGGTGGCCTGACCCCGGATGCGGATGAGCGATATTCAGATCGCGGTGTTTCCAGCCCAGAACGCGCGCCGTCTTTTTCATCAGCGACTCGCTGACCTGCACGACGATGAAATCCGCGGGCGGGGTCCGGCTGACGTTCGCGTGCAGCTCGCCCGGCTGCATGATCATGGCGTGCTTCAGGTCGGCGACGTAAAGGCGATGGTTGTATCGCCACGGCACCGCCACCTTCGCCGACATTTTCGTCACCAGACAAAACGAATAGGTCTCGTGAAAAATCACCCAGCGCTTTGAGCTGCGACGCGCCTCTAGAACCCACAGATCGGGCGTTAGATGGTGAAACCGAACATCCCCTTCGCCTTCGTCGAGCCCTGGCGCGACCGGCATGCCGACCTTTCCGTTCTGAAGGTGGACGAGCTCAATCCGAAACGACGGCGCTTCTTGTAGCTTGCGAACGGTCTAGCGGATAGTACGGGATTGCGAAATCGCTTCCACGCGTCGAAGACCACGCGTCGCGCGCGCCATTTCCCGTGTGCTCCGGTCGCCGCTGACGTTTTTTTTACAGGCCGCGCAGGTAGGCGATCAAACTGGCGCGGGCGGCCGGATCCAGATCCAGACCAAAGGGATGTCCGCCCGCCACCGGGCCGGTTCCGGCGACACGGGCCGGATCAAAAAACGCGTCGAGACCGCGAATCGATCCATCGTGCAGCAGCGTCGCGCGCCGGCCGACGCCCCGCAACGCCGGCACGCGATAGACGCCGCGCCCGCGTCCCGGATCAAGCGCGGCTGCTGGATCGGTGCCCACCGCATCCACCACCACCGGCGCTCCGGTGAGGCCGACGCCGGCGTGGCATCGCCCGCAATTGGTTTCCAGCACGGCTTGACCCTGCGCGGTCACGGCATCGGAGGGCTCTTGCGACGGCAGATCATCCGCCAGCGACCACAGAAACAAGGCCAGTCCCAGCGTCACCGCGCGCGGCGGCCGCAGCGCCGTCCCGTGGCTGGTGATGATCAACGTCTCGAGGCGGATCGCCAGGCTGATGAGATCGCGTTGCTGAACCGTCGCTTCATAGTGCAGATAGCCCAGCCAGCGCGTCGGCCGTAGATCGGACAGCCGCACCGGCAGCGTCCCCGTCGTGGTGGTGACATCGACGCGTCCCGCGCCCCACGCCCGCAGCGCCTGCGACCACTGCGCTGCAAGCGGATCGCCAGCGGGCACTTGGGCTGCGTCGGCGAGCAGCGCACCCAGATTCAAGCGATCGTTCCCCAACCCGACAGTCAGCTGGCCATCGGCGCCGGCGGCGCTGTGGCAGGTGGCGCAGGTGTACGCCAGGCGCGTGCTGCCATCGGCCATGCGCGCGCCCACCAATCCGCCCACGCCCCGCTGATCGTCGATCCACAACCCATAGCCGGCCAGATCGCCGGCGCCGAGTGCGAGGGACGCCGGCAAAAGCTGCACGGGATAAGAGAAGAACGCCGCTTCGCCCAGCGCGCGCAACGCCTGTTGATCGGAGACCAGCGTCGCATCGTCGGCGATGGCAAGCGCGGTGAACGGCCCGGTGACGGCATCGGCGGAGGCCCGTGCCCCCGCCGCGAAATCCGTCATCGCCAGCGGGGACACCGCCGGATTCCATTCCGGCAATTGATCCCAATCCTGACCGTCGGCGCTGGCGTAGTGCGCCCGGCGAAGATCGGCGTACTGATCGTCGACACCGTCCAGCGACGCCAGCAGCTCGCCGCGACGAAAAGACGCGTCGGTCAGATAACGTTGCTCCAGCGCCGGTGAGACAGACGCCGGCAGGGAAACCGACGGCGGCGAGTCGCCGTCGCACCCAAGCGACGCAACCAAACTGGTGGCGCCGGCCATCAGCGCGGCGCGCGCGTTCAACCGGCGCATACGGATTTGACGCAAGACCAGTTGCCGACCGCCGGGTTGTACCGGCAATCGCCGCCGCCGCTGTTGGTGCAGTCGGCGTCGTTGGTGCACGTGTCTTCGCCGGTGTGGCAGTAGTAACCGACCACGCCGATGAACTGACCGCAGCCAAAATCCACTGTGGGCGAACAGTAACCGTTGCCGCCGCAGTCCGCATCAAC
>DASXQB010000419.1:0-53912 GCA_036493295.1 Polyangia bacterium
GGTGGCGACGTTGAGGTCGATGCCGTTGAGGTCGAAGTTGAGATCCAGCTTGAGGTCGTTCAGGTTGACGTCGTTCAGATTGATGTCGAAGCCGCTGGTGTCGAAGGACGTGCCGCCCGCGCCGCTGCTTCCGCCGCTGCCGGAACCGGACGCGCCACCGCTGCCGATAGCGGCATCATCGGCACCGCCGTCACCGGCTGGCTTCTTCACGCCGCACGCCCCTGCCAGCAACAACGACAGCGACAACAGTAGGGCCAGCGGCGCACAGGTTCGGCTGCCGTGACTAACGCGCGCTCGTTCGATCATTCACCGTCCTCCCGGCCGACAGCGTACACCCGACAAAGCGTTGACCACAGCCCCAGCGAATGGAAACCAAATCTTTTCTGAAACGTAACAGCGAATGGACAACGAGCAGCGCAAGCTGAACACGAAAAATAGGCTTTAGGCCAAGGCGCGCGGGCCGGCTGGTGCCGATGTGGGGATGGGAGTCGAGGAAGGCGAGGTGCTGCCGGTTCCGCGCCCGGGACCTGAAACCGAAAGCGACCACGGCGGATGACGGCGTCGCGGCGAGCGCCGGGTTGACGGCGCGCTGATCTCAACGATGATGCTGACCGCTCGACGCGGAGGTGTCTTTTGAAGATCACGCAGGTCGCTTCGTTCCTGATGTCGTTTCCGCTGCCGCAACCGTTGCGCCTCCCGTTCTGGAATGGTGAGCGCACCATCTTGAAACGCGACGCCATGCTGATCCGTATCCGCACCGACGGCGGCGTCACCGGTTTTGCTCCCGGCCCGGCGCACGAGCGCGCCGACCGCGAGATCCGCGAGGTCATCGGGCCGTTCTTGCTGGGCCGCGATCCAGGCGCCTTCGCCTCGTTCGATTTTCGCGGCAACGGCGAGCTGATGAAGACGTACCGAGCGGTGGAGATCGCGCTTTTGGACCTGGTGGCGCGGCGGGACGGCCTGCCCTTGTCGCAGCTATGCGGCGGGCGCGTGCGCGAGCGCATCAAGCTTTACGGCAGCGCCGGGATGTACATGCCGCCCGAAGGCTACGCCGCCGAGGCCGCCGCCGTGCAAGCGATGGGCTTCTCCGCGTACAAGATGCGGCCGGCCCTCGGTCCCGACGGTGATCTGGAAACCGTCGAGAAGATGCGACAAGCGACCGGGCCTGCATTCGGTCTGATGGTCGACGCGCACTCGTGGTGGCGCATGGGCGACAAAAGCTATACGCCGGCCATGGTGGCGGAGCTGGCCGCGGCGATGGGTCGCCAGCACATCACCTGGCTGGAAGAGCCGCTGCCGCCCGAGAACCACGACGACTACCGGCGGCTGCGCGCCCTTGGCCACGTGCCGATCGCCACCGGGGAACACGAGCCTGACGAGGCCGGATTCATGGACCTCATCGACACCGCCGCTGCCGACGTCGTGCAGATGGACGTGTGCTGCCAGGGCGGATTCGCCATGGGCGCGCGGGTGGTCGAAGCGGTGCGCCGGCAGCGACGGCGCTTTGCTTTTCACAGCTGGGGCACGACGCTGGAGGTACTGGCCGCCGCTCACTTTGGCGTGTGCTGGCCCGACGACGTCGTCGAGTGGCTGGAATATCCCTGCTACGCCAACAGCGGTCGTGCCGGCATGTACCCGTTCCCGCTGGCCGACGAGATCTTGACCCAGCCGATGGACATAACGAACGGCGTCCTCACGGTGCCGTCGGGACCCGGGCTGGGCATCGATGTCGACGAACGGGTGATCGACCGCTATCCATTTCTTCCCGGACCGTGGTCGTTCTTTCGCATCGATTCGCCGCCCGAGACCATCGCCGTCACCGGCGATCACAGCGTGAAATGGATCGAGGCGCCCACGCGATGACGGCGACTGTGAACAGCCGACGGCTGACACTGGCGTTGGGCGCCTGGTGCGCAGTCGGTACGGGCTTGGCGCGCGCCGAAACCACGGCGGCCGCGGACGATCGCTACCAGTTCGCCGACGGCACCAGCGAGATCCAGCACCTGACGCTGGTGGCGACGGCGACCGGCGCGCGGGCGATGTGGCCGGCGCCGGCGACGAAGGACTGGGACACGGCGCTGGTGGGCGTGACGGTCAGCGCCGCCGCCGCGAAGGGCGAGGCCTGGATCGACGTGACGGCGGGCGCGGCGCGCGTGCGCCAGCACCTGGACGCCGGTGCGCGCGGGCTGCGCTGGGTGAACGTCAGTCCGCTGCGCGCGGCGCTGACCGGCGGCGCGCCGATCGAATTTGCCGCTCACGGAACCGCGCTGCGTCCGGCAAGCGTCGACGTGCGCCTGTTCGCCAGCCACGTGCCGCGCGGCCGGCCTCTGCTGGTCCTGGCGCCCCACCCCGACGACGCCGAGATCGCCGCCTTTGGTTTTTACGCTGGCCAGCCGGCCACCATCGTCACCGTCACGGCCGGCAACGCCGGCGACGCCAACTACCACGACGATTTTCCCGTCGACGCCGAACAGTACGCCTTCAAAGGTTACCTGCGCGCCATCGACAGCGTCACCGTGCCCTGGCAAGGCGGCATCCCGCCGCAGCGTTGTTTCAACCTGGGTTACTTCGACGCCCGCCTGCAGGACATGCACGACAAACCGGGTGCGGTGGTGGCCGAGATGTACGGTCCCAATCAGGACGTCGCCCGCTATCGGCGCGTCAACCTGTCCCATCTTTTGCCGAACAGCGCGCGCACGGCGACCTGGACCCATCTGGTGGAAGATCTGGCGGCCATCCTGCGCAAGGTGCGGCCGGCGGTGATCGTCATGCCGCACCCGATCCTCGACGACCACCCCGATCATGATTTCGTCACCGTCGCGGCCGCGCAGGCGCTGGAACGATGGAAGCAGCCGGTGATGATCCTCCTCTACAGCAATCATTCGGCCGGCAACCTGCAACCGTACGGCCCGGCCGAGACCGACGTGTCGCTGCCGCCGTGGTCGGCGCGCGCGCTGGGCGTGCAACGCGTTTACTCGCATCCGCTCGACAAAGATCTGCGGCGCCGCAAGCTGTACGCGCTGGAGAGCATGCACGACCTGCGGCTGTCTCCGTCGGAACAATCCTGTGGCGCCGGCCCGCGACGGCCCGACTATCCACGCATCGCGGACTTCGACTATTTTCGGCGCGGGCCGCGCCCCGAAGAAATGTTCTTCGTCTACGACCGCGCCGGATTGAAGACCATCGTCACCGACTTTCTCGCCCACCCACCCGCGCCCTAAAGCGGCCGGGCGGTGTGAACGGTGATGGCGGCGGCCAGGCGCTGCTCGTCGGCGGCCGGCAGCTTGCGAAACGTCAGGCGCAGCAAAAAAGAACCGGCGGCATGCGGCCGGCAGTCGAGCACCACGGCTTCGATTCCCTCGTAGCGCTCGTCGGCGAAGGCGAAGCTGGCGATGCCGACGCTGCCCGCCGCCAGCGGCGTCGCGATGTGCCCGGCCAGGCCGCCCAGGCTGACGTCGACCAGCGCACCGTCCACGTCGGCAAAAGCAGGCGCGACGGGCGCCGTCTTCCTGCCAGCCGGTGTGGGCGGGCGAAACCGCAACGTTCCTGAGACGCTGATGCGCACGAACTCGCGCAGCTGGGCGCGCACCGGTGCCTCGTCGTGCGACAGCATCAAGACGTGGCCGCGCTGCAATGCCTGCGTGGCCAGCAGTCGGCACTTGAAGACGTACCGCGCGTCGTTGGACCGCACCACCGCCGCTTCCAGTTCAGCGCCCGCGCCCGCCGGCAAATTGCTGGGCGAATCGACCGCCCAGAAGGCTTCGTTGACGTCGGTGACGGCGGCCGGCGCGCCTTCCAGATCGACGGCGGCGCCCGCCGCCAGCTCGCGGGTGGTCAGCAGCGGAAAATGATTGGGGAGATCCGCGAAGCCCAGCAGCTGGCGCAGGCGGCGCAGGCGGGCGAAAAAGTCGCCGTCGCGCACCACCAGCGTCGGAGGATGCCCTTGCAAGGCAATCGCGCTCGACCGTTCAAAACTCTCTAGCCGCGTCCCCACCTCCAGCGGACGTTCGCCGGCGATGGTGGCCAGCGCGTCCAGCGTCTCGACGTCGTCCAGGGTCAGGTGGTGCGCAGCGATGAAGCGGTGCAGGTCATCGACGATCGACTGCAGCCGCCGGCGGCGCCGCCGCACCAACCACAGCAACGCCGCGGCCAGCAGCAGCGCGAAGGCCACCAGCAGCGCCGCCCCCGTGTTGTCGTCGGGACGGAAGGCGCCCCGCAGCCCTGAAAAGAACGAATCGACGGGTTTCATGCTGGTGGGCGCGCCAAAACGCGCCGCCGTCTATCCTGCGCGCGCGGCGAGAGCAGCGCAAAAACCGGCGATCGCGCGCCCGGCCGTCGCTGCCGTCCGCTGTTATCGTAGCAGAGGAATCGGCGTCGACCGGCGGTGCCGCGGTGGCACCTGCAGCACCACCACCGTGGCGTCCTCGCCGGCCAGCGCATCCGAGCCCAGCAAGCTGTCGCAGATGTGCGCGATGTTGTGCGGAGCCGCGGCCAGGCGGCGCAAGAGCGCGCGCTCGCCCAGCAGATCGCTGGCGCTGGCCAGACGATCGGTGATGCCGTCGGTGGCCAGGACCAAGGCGTCCTCCGGGAACAGATCCAGCGACGTCTCTTGGTACGATTGGCCAGGCAAGATTCCTAGCGCCAGGCCCGCGCCGGTGGCCAGGCTCTCCACGCCGCCGTCGGCCCGTTTGACGAATGGCCCAAGATGTCCAGCGCTGGCCACCTCGGCGCGGCCGGCGCGCAGGTCGATGCGCGCGCAAACCGCGGTGACAAAACGATCTGCTGTCTTGTTGGCGACCAGCCATTCGTTGACCGCGGACAGCACGGCGCCTGGCGCGACCGCTCGGGCCAGCTGCTGGCGCAAGGCCCAACGAATGTCCGAGACGTGCGCGGCGGCACCCGGCCCGTTGCCACAAACGTCGGCCATCACCGTGGTCACGCGATCGTCGCGGTGCTGGAAGACCTCGAAGAAATCGCCGCCCCGGCCCAGCAGGGCGCGCTGCTTGCTGGCCACGCGCAAGCGCGACCAAGTTGGCAAGTGCAAAAGGCCAGACTGACGAGCTTGGGACGATGATTGTTGCGCTTCCGCGGCGGCGGGCGGCTTATCATCGTCAAAAGATTTTGTGACTGACATTACTTATTTTATAAAGCACAAACTGCGCCAGCCCCAATTCGCCGCCGAATCCGCGTGACGCGCGGGGTTCCATTCGACAACGAGTGAGGTGCCTGTTGTTTCGGCGTCTACTTGTTGCGGCTTGGGCAACAAAGAGGCGCTCGCTCTCGCCCGCCGGCCCGAACCGCGCCGGCCAAATCTTCATCCGACCAGCGTTCGTTCGAGACCCGGCCGACAAACCGGTTCGCTGGCGTAGCCGAGGCGAGAACCGCACCGGAGCGTACTCATGTACGTGAGGAGCGGAAGCGCAGCCTCGGCATAGCCAGCGGACCGGCTTGTCGGCCGCCGTTCGCTCGAGCCACGCCGCCCGTCTTACCGACGCCTGCGGTGTTCTTGGTCGTGGTCGTGTTCACCGTGCCATTCACCCGGGTGCCAGTAGGCGCGGCCGCCTTCGTGGTCCCAGTGGCCGGGGTGCCAGGCCGAGCCGGGGCGTTCATGCTCCCAGCGACCTTCCGCCCAAACGTAACGACCGTCGCGCCATTCGTGCGCGCCAGGAATCCAGATAAAACCGGGACGAGGCGCCGGCACCACCACGGTCACCGGCGCGGGCGGCGGCGCCGGTGGCGCGGTCTCGACGTAAGCGGGCGGCGCGCCGCCGGGCGCGGCGTCGGGCAGCCATTCGCCTTCGACCCAAGAATAGTGACCGTCGCGCAGCTCCCAGCGGCCAGCGTGAAAGTGGTGACCGTGGCGCTCGCGCACCCAGTAGCCGGCAACCCAGACGTAACCGTGGCGGCGCCATTCATGATGGCCAGGCACCCAGACAAATCCAGGGCGCGTCTGCACCGTCTCGGCCACCGGCGCGGGCGGGGCCTGCGCCGGATAGCCGCGCCAATCGCCGGCGGGGGCCGACGGCTGCGCGGGTGGCGCGGCGGGTGGAGCGCCTCTCCAATCGGCCTGCGCCAGCTGAATGCCCGGCGAAGCGGCAGACGTGATGGCGACGGGCGGCGACGGCGCCGCCGCCAAAGAAACCACAGACCAAAGCGCAATGGGGGAGATCAGCATGGCGTAGTTTTTCCCGTCCCTTCGAGCGCCGCAAGGGCTCACACCCGTTCGACGCCCGCGGGACGGCGGTCATTCACGAACCGGTCTTGCTCCACGGCGGCACGATCTTGTTCGTGCGCGCGTAGGCGATCGATTGGCCCAGGTGTTCGTTCTCGTGACCGATGAGGCCGATCAGGGCGGCGCGTTCGGTCATCTCGAATTTGCCGAACAGTTTAATCTTCTTGTCCAGGTCAGCGTCGGGCAGCGCCTTGACCGTCGCGCGCACGTGTTCGAACGACCTTTCCAGCACCTTCTTGATCTCGGCTTTGTCGGTGGTCTTCTTGTCCCACTTGTCGACGTCCTTGGCGAAACCGACTTCGGCGGGCGGCTCGGCGCCGAGGAATTTCAAGAAGGCGTAGTTGCCGAAGGCCACGTGCAAGTAAACCTCGGAGACTGAACGGACGCCCTTGTCCGGCCGCCAGGTCATCGTCTTGTCGGGCATCGCCTCTTCCAGCGACACCAGCTTCTTCTCGACGTCCGCTAGCTGACCCAGAAAGTCTTCCTGAAACGAACCAGCGGCGGCGCGCGCGTGAATCCCGACGGCGAACGCCGCCGTCGCCAAGATGAGCGCCGTGAGACGAGATAGATTCCTTTTCATGCCAGGCTCCGATCGTGTTTTGGGAGGGTGGTTTCACGCCGCCGACGCGCGACGACCAGCGATCGCACCGTCGAGGATCAACGAAAGCAGCATGACGGCTGCGCAACCGATGACGTTGTACCAGAGGAACCCGACGCTCGTAAACGCGAACACCGCGATCACCAGCGCCTCGGATAACAACGCGGCGATGAACACCGGCGTGGCGCGGACGCGCTTGATAAAGAACGCCACCAAGAACAGCCCCAAGATCGTCCCGTAGAACAGCGAGCCCAGGATGTTCACGGCCTGGATCAAGTTGTCCAGCATCGACGCGAACACCGCGAAGCCCACGGCCAGGCCGCCCCACAGCGCCGTGGCCACGCGCGCCGCCTTGACGTAATGCCCGTCGGGCAAACCGGGACGGATGCTGCGCCGATAAAAATCCACCACCGTGCACGAGCCCAGCGCCGACAGCTCGCTGGCCGTCGATGACAGCGCAGCGCAGATGATCACCGCCAGCAGGAGGCCAATCAGCCCGCGCGGGAAGGTCTGCATGACAAAGCTGATGAAGATGTAGTCGCCGTCCTTGGTCGCCGCGCGCGGCACGGCGGCGGCGATGATGGTCTTGGCCTGGCCGCGCAGGGCGGCGATGGCGCTTTCCCCGGCGCGCGCGCGCGCGTCGGCGGCGGCGATGGCGGTTGGATCGCCGGCGGTCAGGGCGGCGGTCAAGGCGTGGATGTCGGCGGTCTTGCGCGCCCAGGCGGTGTCGTACGCGCTCTGCACATCGTGCAGCTGGGCGGCGGCGGGGGTGGCGGCGGCGCGGTTCCATTCCGCCTGGTTGAAGAACAGCGGCGGCTGGTTGAACTGGTGAAACACGAACACCATCACGCCGACGAACAGAATCAGGCACTGCATCGGGACCTTGAAAAGGCCGTTGAACAGCAGCCCCAGGCGGCTCTCCGTGATGGAACGCGCCGACAGATAACGCTGCACCTGCGACTGATCGGTCCCGAAGTAAGCCAGCGCGAGAAAAAACCCGCCGCCCAAACCTGACCACAGCGTGTACCGATTGTGGGGATCGGTCGACGGATCGATGAGGTTCATCTTTCCCAACGCCCCCGCGATGTGCACCGCGTGTCCGAACCCCAGGTCAGACGGCAGCCGCGCCACCACCATGCCGCCCATCATCACGACCATCTGGTGCTTCTGGGTCTGGCTGACCGCGCGCGTGCCGCCCGCCACCGTGTATGCCACCACCAGGCCGCCCATCGCCAGGCAGGTCAGGTTCAGCGACCAGCCCAGCATCGTCGACAAGATGATGGACGGCGCATACAGCGTGATGCCCGCGGACAGCCCGCGCTGGATCAAAAACAGAAACGCCGCCAATCGGCGCGTCTTCAGATCAAAGCGGCCTTCGAGATACTCGTACGCGGTGAACACGCGCATGCCGTAAAAGCGCGGCACGAAGGCGATCGACAGCACCACCATGGCGAGGGGCAGACCGAAATAGAACTGCACAAAGCGCATGCCGTCCTGGTACGCCTGGCCCGGCGTCGACAGAAAGGTGATGGCGCTGGCCTGGGTGGCCATCACCGACAGGCCAATGGTGTGCCAGCGTTGTTGATAGCCGCCGTGCAAGAAACCGGCGGCGTCGCGGGTGCCGCGGGTCTTCCAAACGCCGTAGCCGATGATCCCGCCCAGCGTCCCGAACAGCACCAACCAGTCGAGCGCGCTCATTGAAAGACTGACGTGATGATCCAGAAGGCGACGATCTCGACGCAAAGAGCGCCGACGACGATCAGATAGATGCGGTTCCAGCCGAGAAACGGCGGCGCGTCGCGCAGCTCGTGACGAGCGTCGCCAGCTTCGACGCCAGCGACGCTGGCGGATTCGGCGCCGGCAGGCGGATCAGCGCCCATGCGGTCCGTGGCCACCGGCCAGCAAGTTGGCGAACAGACGGAACGCGCCCGGCACGCCTTCCGGCAACTGCCGGAAGAACGCCAGGCCGGTGTAAACGAACGTGCCCTTCCCGTGACGCGCCCACAGGATGCTGCCGCCGAGCGCACGTTCGCCCGGGTCGTGCATCGACACCACCGTTTCATAGTGGGCGTCCCAGTTCTCGGCGAAATAAAGCCCGCGCTCTTGCACCCAGCCGTCGAAGTCGCGCGCCGTGATGACATTCGGCGTGGTCAGCGCGGGGTGATTCACCTTCTCCACCGTCACCGCCGCTTCCTCGTCGGTGACCCGGCCGTGGCCGATCTCGAAAGGGTACGGCCCGATCGCCGTCGACAGCGGGGCCAGCCTATTGTTGGTGTTGTACTGCGCGACCAGGACACCGCCCGCCTCGACGTAGGCCATCAGGGTGGTATGAGCGGCGCGCAGGCGATCGTCGGTGTTGAAGGCGCGCACGCCGACCACGATGGCGTCAAAGCGGGCCAGCGCCGCCGAACCCGCAGCCAGCATTTCGTTGCTCACCATCGTCACGTCGTAACCGACGCGGCGCAGGCTGGCCGGCACGTCGTCGCCTGGGCCTGGGATGTACCCAATGCGGGTGCCGCCGGTGCGAAGCGGCAGCGGCACCAGGCGCACGTCGGCCGGGACCAGCAGCGTCTGCGTCGGAATGTGCGGGTGCTCGATACGGATGATCCCGCGCGCAAAATGCGTCTCGCCCACGTCGGCCACCACGTGCAGCGTCGCCGCTGTGGTGACAGCGCTGGACGGTCCGTGCACTGCGCGCACGGCAAACGTCACGCTGGTCTCGGCGCCCTTGGCGGCCAGCGAAAACGGCGCCGACGTCGGCTCGATCGACCAACCGGCTGGCACCGTCGGACGCACCACGCCTGTCACAGCCGGCGCGCCGGCGAGCAAGTTGACCGTCAACTTGCGAGCGCCGCCGCCGTCGGAAAACATCAGCACGTCGGTGTCGGGACGAACCGAAACCGCGGGCGTCACCTCCAGCGGGCGATAACGTTCGCCCGTCACCGGATCGGTCCACTTGAAGCTGATCGGCCGCGCCAGCGTGAAGGTGCGCGCGCCGGCGGTGAAGACGAACTCCACCTGCAGCGGCGCTTCGATCTCCGGCGCGCCGATCTGCCGGGCGTCCGCCACCGGGTAAAGCCCGGCCTCGGGCGGCGACACCAACCAGTACGGCGTGGTGAGCGGCAGATCCGCGGGCAGGTGCACCGTCTGTTTGTGTTCAAACGACGGCGCGGCGCCTTTGACGGTGGCCGCCTTCGGCGCCGGCGTTGACAGAGCGTGACCGACGGCCGTCGTGGGTGTGTTCGCCGGCCAGCGAATCTCGCGCAAGGTGAGGGCGAACGGCGAACGATTGATCGCGCTGGCCACCACGTCGATGTCGGTCCCGGGCGCGGCGCGAAAGTCCGCGGCGGTGGCGTCGACGAACAGCCCGGCGCAGGCCGCGATGAGCGCGCGCGTCTCTTTCTTTTTCTGCGCGCGCCAACCGGCGTCGGGAGCGGCGTCCAGCGCGGCGTCGATCTCCAGCAGAGCCGGGATGCTCGCCTGTGGCGCCGCGGGCTGGAACTGACGAGCCGCCTTTTCGATCAATCCGCGCAGGTGCGCCGTGCCCTTGAAGCGCGCCCACGAAACATCCAGTCCACTCAGAATGCCGCCGATGGCGCCGCCGTCGTTGATCTGGTCACCGCCCGGCGCCTGATCCAAAAGCTTGAAATATTCGACGTCCGTCCCGCGCGAACGAGCGATGCCGAACCCCTGGCTTTTGTGCATGGTCCGGCTGTCCGCCGCCATCTCGCCGAACGAAACACCCAACAGCGGCTGGTATCCACCCACGTCCAGGCTGGCGAAGCCCGACATGTCTTCGCCGGGCTTCATGCTCCACGACGACCGGTTCCAGTAGATTCGCCGCGCCTGCCACGGCGTCACGTCGCCGGTCAGTTGTTCAGGATGGAACTTGGGATCAGCGGCGGCGTGAAAGGCTTGCACCGCCAGCATGGCCGACGCCGTGTGGTGCCCGTGCGTGTCGGCCGGCCCGGGTGAAAAACGCGTGATGATCACGTCGGGGCGAAACCTCCGGATCACCTGCACCATGTCGGCCAGGATCGGCTCGCGTCCCCAGATCTTCAGCGTCTCTTCGGGGCTTTTCGAGAAACCGAAGTCGCGCGCCCGGGTGAAGAACTGCTCGGCGCCGTCGATGCGGCGAGCGGCCAGAAGTTCCTGCGTGCGAATAAGACCCAGCTCCGGACCTTTCTCCGAACCGATCAGGTTCTGCCCACCGTCGCCGCGCGTGGCCGACAGGTAACCCGCGCGCAGCAAGACGCCGTTGCCCAGATAGGCCAGGAGCTGGGTGTTCTCGTCATCGGGATGAGCGGCGATGTAAAGCGCGCTGCCCACCACGCCCAGTTTGTTCAGCGCCAGTTGAATCTGCGCGGCGTTCGGTTGCGGCGGCGGACCGGCGGCGTTGGCGCTAGACATGAAGGACAGCCCCAGCGCCAAGCCGACGAGAGACGAACAAAACCATGATGACACCGTCGAGAAAAACGAAAAAGTGCGTTCGTGCATGTGCTTGCCAGCGAAGACCCACAACCCGGGCCGCGCGGGAGTATATATTTGCCTAGCTCCGTGCGCCGCGCATTCTCCAGCTCGTACTTGGCAGGCGAAGCGGCGGCGCGCGCCTTCATCGCCAGCGATTTCCGCAGCGCCGACGAAAGAAAAGCGAGCGCCGGGCGGGCGGCCACGCGCGCGGTGTCGCCGGGTTTGCTGGCGGCCCTGCGGGAACAGGACGCGCGCCTGCCGCCAAGCGAAGCGCGCCGGCGCAACCTGGACGCGCTCGGCGGCGGCGGCACGGCGGTGGTGGCCACCGGGCAACAAGTCGGATTGTTTCTGGGGCCGCTGTACGGTTTCTACAAGGCCGCGTCGGCCGTCGCCGTGGCCCGCGCCATCCAGGCAGAATCCGGCGTGCGCTGTGTGCCGCTGTTCTGGTTGCAGACCGAAGACCACGACTTCGCCGAGATCGCCGCCGCGACCATTGCCGGCACCGACGGCGCGCCGACGATATTGAGCCTGGGCGTGGACGACGGCGGTGAGAACACGCCCGCTGGCCGCTGTTCGATCGCCCACCGCGCGCTGGGCGCCGAGGTATCCGGCCTGGTCGATGCGCTGGCCGAGGCGCTACCGCCCGGACCCGCCGCGACGGAGATGCTGGCGCTTCTGCGCGCGCACTACGTCGCCGGCCGCGCGCCGGCGGCGGCGTTCGCCGGCGTCTTGGCCACCCTGTTCGCCGACGAGGGCTTGCTGATCCTGGATCCACGCGACGCGCGGGTGGCGAGCGACGCGATCCCGATCTACCGCCGCGCCGTCGCCACCGCGCCCGCCGTCGAGCAGTGTCTGAACGCCCGGCGCGCCCACCTGCACGACGCCGGGTTCGACGAGCAGATCACCCTGCGCGCCGACTGCGCGCTGCTGTTCTTTCACCCGCGAGGCGTGACCGGCCCGCGCTTTCGCTTGCAGGGCCAGGTCGATCGCACGGCGACATCGTCCGGCACGCCGGCGCGCTGGACGCTGGCCGGCGACACGGCGACGGTCACCCACGAAGTTTTGCTAGAAACCTTGCAACGGCAGCCGCTGCGTTTCTCCACCTCGGCGCTGCTGCGTCCGATCGTGCAGGACACGCTGCTACCCACGGTGGCGTACGTCGGCGGGCCGGGCGAGATCAATTACTTCGCCCAGCTTGGGCCACTGTACGAACACTTCGGGTTGACGCCGCCGCTGATCGTTCCCCGCGGCCGGTTCCGTTGCATCGACGCCCGCACCCGCCGCCTGCTGCGCGAGCTGGGCCTGTCCGCGGACGACGCCGCCCGCTCGCGCGCCGAGCTGGGCGATCGCCTGCCGCCGCCGCGCCAGCCGGGCGCGCCCGATCCCGCCCAGCTGCGCCGGATCGCCGACGAACAGCTGACCCCGGCGCTGGAGGCGATCGTGGCGCCCACCGTGGCCAGTGAACCGGAGCTGGCGCGCGCCGCCGAACGAACGCGTGCCAGCGTGGCCACCGCCGTGCGCCGCTTCGTCAATCGCTATCAGCGCCGCTTGATGGAACGCGACACCACCACCACCGATCGTCTTGAACGTTTGCAGGCCGCTCTGTGTCCGAACGGGGTGCCACAAGAACGCGTCTATTCTTGGCCGTCGCTGGCTGGCCGTCACGGCTGGCGCACGCTGAAACAGCTGGTGCTGGAAAATCTCGAGACGGCGGGACCGTTCGCCACCGCACTGCGAGACATCGAACCGTGAACGTCTGGCGCATCGGCATCGCCTGTTTTTCCACCTTCGGCGGCAGCGGCGTCATCGCCACCGAGGTCGGCATGGCGCTGGCCCGACGCGGACACCACGTTCACGTCTTCAGCGACGAACGCCCGGGCCGCCTCCGCAGCGGGCAACCGAACGTGACGTTTCACCAGGTCGATGCCCGCCAGTATCCGCAGATCAAGGACAGCGCGTACATGCTGGCGTTGACGTCGGCCATCGTCGACGTCAGCCGACGCGAAGGGCTGCAGCTGATTCACGCGCACTATGCCCTGCCCCACGCGGTCAGCGCCACGCTGGCCCGCCAGGTGATCGGTGTGGCCGGCGCGCCCAAGCTGGTCACCACCCTGCACGGCACGGACATCACGCTGGTGGGCAGCGATCCCAGCTTCCTGCCGCTCACGCGCTTTTCGATCTTGGCCAGCGACGCGGTGACCACGCCGTCGGCCTGGCTGCGCGAGGCGACCTATCGATTTTTGGACGTGCCCGCGACGCTGGCCATCGACGTGATCCCGAACTTCGTCGACAGCGAACGCTTCAGCCCCGCAGCGACGAACGCGACCACAGTGGCGACCAGCGCGCGCGATCCGCATGCGCCGCGCGTGCTGGTGCACGTGTCCAACTTCCGCCCGGTGAAATGCGTGCCGGACGTGGTGCGCGTGTTCGCCCGGGTGCGCGCCACCCGGCCGGCCACGTTGCTGCTGGTCGGCGACGGCCCCGACGCCGAGGGCGTGCGCGCCCTCGCCGCGACGCTGGGCGTGGCCGACGACGTGCGTTTTCTCGGCGAGCGCATCGATCTGACCGACGTCCTTCGCCGCAGCGACGTCTTCCTGTTGCCGAGCCAAACCGAAAGCTTCGGCCTGGCCGCGCTGGAGGCGATGGCCTGCGGCGTTCCGGTGGTGGCGTCGGCGGTGGGCGGGTTGCCCGAAGTGATCAGCGACGGCGAGACCGGCTTGCTGGCGCCGCTCGGTGATCTCGACGCCATGACCGCGCAGGTGCGGCGCCTGCTCGACGACGAGGCGCTGCGCTGGAAGATGGGGCGCGCCGCTCGCCAGCGCGCCGCCACCCTCTTTCAAGTAGCGCCCGCCGTGGAGCGCTACGCCGCCGTGTATCGCCGCGTCCTCGGCGGCTGAACTTTCGTGCGCAGAGGATCTTCGTTCAGATCTTCTTCTTCCAGTTACCGAGCGCGGTCTTGACGTCGTCGGCCAGGAAAAACCCCGGCCCTTTCGAACCCATCTCCTGCGCCTTTTCGGCCAGCGGATAGGCCTGCTTGTAATCACCCTTGGCCGCTAGCAACTCGGCCTTGATCCACACGTTGAACCAGTCTTCTTTCAGGGCCAGCGACTGATCGACGTACTTGAGCCCGGTGTCATAGTCCTTCTTCGTCTCCAGCATGAAGCGCGCGGCCACCGCGTACGGCCGCCACGAATTGCCCAGCACGGTGCCAATGGTGGCCATGATTTGCTGGTTGGTGGCGACGGTGATCGGAATCGGCAGCCGCACTTTTTCCCATTCCAGATCCAGCGACGCTTTCTCGTCGGTGAAATCGGTGAATTGATAGGCCAGCCGCTCGCGCATGGGCGCGGTCTTCGGCGTCACGCTGATCCGCGCCACGTCGTCGGCGGCGTTGTAGTCGGCACCGGTGCCGGCTTGATCGAGCTTCTTGCTGAGGATGACCGTCCACGCCGCCCTGGTCGGGATGACGAACAGCGCGTAGGTCCCGGCGGGCACCGCCTTGTCGCCGAAGGTGACGTCCTTGCTGAAGGTGACCTTGGTGGGCTGGTTGGCGCCGGCGCGCCACAGCTTGTCGAACGGCACCACCGCGCCCCAGATCTTGCGGCCCTTGACGCCGGGGCTGCTGTAGTCGACGGCGAGCTCGGTCAGGCCGACGGTCTGCGAGACCTTGGCGCCGGGACTGGGCCGCGGCAGGTCCAGTTGCTGCGCCGACGACGGGCGGGCGGCGACGGCGAAGACGGCGAAAATCAACAGCGACGAAAAACAGCGACGGGCGCGGGTCATGCGAACCTCCTCGGCTAACGCTTGCGAAGCTTGTCCAACGCGGCGAACGGGTTGTTAAAGGGAGACTTTGGTGGCGGCGGTGAAAACGGCGCCGCAGGCGGGGGCGACGCCCCACCGCCCCGCGATTGAAAGCCGCTGCGCGACGGCGGAGCCTCGCGTTTTTCCGTCGGCGCGCTGGCGGCGCGCTCGGCTTTCATGGTCAGCGCGATCTGCTTGCGATCCAGCTTCACCTCCAGCACGCGCACGGTGACGCGATCGCCGGGGCTGACCACCTCGCGCGGATCCTTCACGAACTTGTCCGCCAGTTGCGAGATGTGCACCAGGCCGTCCTGATGAACGCCGATGTCGACGAAGGCGCCAAAGTTGGTCACGTTGGTGACGATCCCCGGACACGCCATCCCCGGCTGCAGGTCTTTCAGCTCATGGACGTCCGGGCGATAGGCGAAGGCGACGAAGCCGGCGCGCGGATCGCGGCCCGGTTTTTCCAGCTCGCGGATGATGTCGTCATAGGTGAAGGCGCCGACCTCTTCCTTCAGCTCGCGCGCCTCCTTCACCTGCTTGACGCCCGCGCCCAGCAGCGCAGCCACGGACACGTCCAGGCGCGCGGCCAATTTTTCCAGCACCGAGTACCGCTCCGGGTGCACGCCGGTGTTGTCCAGCGGGTGCTCCGCCTCGGGGATGCGCAGAAAACCCGCCGCCTGCTCGAACACCCGCGGCGAAAAACGGGGCACGTCCAGAAGCTGCGCCCGCGAACGAAACAACCCTTCTTTCCCCCGACGTTCAACGATGGCCCGGGCCAGCGACGGCCCGATGCCAGAGACGTGACTGAGCAAGTGATACGAAGCGGTGTTCAGGTTGACGCCCACCTGGTTCACGCACGATTCGATCACCGCATCCAGACTCTTCTTCAGGGCGTGCGGCGAGACGTCGTGCTGGTACTGACCGACGCCGATGCTCTTCGGATCGATCTTCACCAGTTCGGCCAGAGGATCTTGCAGGCGGCGGGCGATGGAGATGGCGCCGCGAATGGTGAGGTCGAGCTCGGGGAATTCGTCGCGCGCCGCCTCGCTGGCGCTGTACACGCTGGCCCCGGATTCGCTGACCATCACCACCGGCACGTCCAGACCGGCGAACTTCAACGCCTCGCGCACGAAGGTCTCGGTCTCGCGCCCGGCGGTGCCGTTGCCGACGGCGATGGCCCGGATGCCGCCCTTGCCGACCAGATCGGCCAGCACCGGCGCCGCGCTGGCCTTGCCTGCCGGCGTCTCCAAATGCATGAGGCCGCTGCCCACGTATTTGCCGGCGCCGTCGACCACCGCCAGCTTGCAACCGGTGCGAATCCCAGGGTCCACGCCCAGCACCGCCTTGGGACCAAACGGCGCCGCCAGCAGCAGCTTGCGGACGTTTTCAGCGAACACGGTGATGGCCGCCTGGTCGGCGATCTCGCGCAGCGCCTTGTGCACCTCGGTTTCCAGCGACGGGGCGACGTGCGCGCGCAAGGCCATGCGCGCCGCCCGCTGCAACAACGGCGCGCCGATGAACGACGGCGCCGAACAAGCGGCGTTTTGAAACACCGTGGTCAGTTGTTCCAGCAACGGATCCGTCGCGCGCGCGCCGTCGTCGTCGGCGTCAAGAGGCAGCGCCCCGCCGATCGACAGCACCAGCTCTTCTTCCATCCAGCCGCGCCGCATGGCCAGGTACCGGTGCGAGCTTTGCGGCTTGAGCAGCTCGGTGACCGGTTCCTGATAGGCGAAGTAGTTTTCAAAGCGGCTCTGCGGTTTGACCTTCTCGCTCTTGCGCGTCCGCACGCAGCCTTTTTCGAACAGCGCGCTGCGGGCGATCTGGCGCAGGCCGGCGTCTTCAGACAAACGTTCGACCACGATCTCGCCGGCCCCGGTCAGCGCGGCGTCACCGTCGGCCACGCCCTTTTCACCGTTGACGAACGCCTGCGCCCGCGACTGTGGCGTCTCACCGGCCGCCGGCTTCGTCGCGCCGTGGCCACAGTCCCACAGCCAGTTCGCCAGCGGCTCCAGCCCGGCCTCGCGCGCGAGGGCGGCCTTGGTTTTGCGCTTTTGCTTGAAAGGCAGGTACAGATCTTCCAGCTTGGTCAGATCGAAGGTGGCCAGAAGCTGCGCCTTCAGTTCGGGCGTCAGTTTCTGCTGGCGTTCGATCTCCTCGACGATGAAGGTCTGGCGCTTGACGATCTCGTCCCAGGATTCCTTGGCCTCCAGCACCGCGGCGATGGCCACCTCGTCCAGGTTGCCGGTCTCTTCCTTGCGGTAGCGGGCGATGAACGGCACGGTGGCGCCGCCCGCGGCCAGGCGAAGGACCGCGTCGGCGGAGGCGAGCGGGATCTGCGGGTGGCGCGACGAAAACCAGCTGGAAAAAATCACCGGCGATACCGATAGCGCTTGGTCGCCGATTTCGCAACCGATCGCCGCACCGATCTACGCGAACCGTTCCAGCAATCGTTCGATGCGCAAGCTGCCGCGCAGGTCGGAGGTCTGATGCGCGTGATCCATGGCGGCGAACAGGTTGCTTTGCTCCACTTCCCAGAGCTCCGGGCGGCGCTCCAGGAGGCGCGCGTAGTGAGCGAAAAAACGCGCCTGGGAAAATCGCGTCCGCCGCAGCACCGCGCGCCGAACCACCGCGTGCAAGGTGAACCGGCCGGCGCGCGGCTCTTGAATCAACTCCCAGCGGCGCAGGCTGCTCAGGCAGGCGCGCGCGTTTTTTCCCACGCCGCTGAGCAGGCGCAGCGATTCCACACCGACGTGATCGCCCTGCCCGTGCGCCAGCACCGCCATCATCCGCCGCGCGCCCGCTGGCAGGCGCCGCCAGGCCCAGTCGCACAGCAGGCGCACCTCGGCCACGTCGTCTTCGTCCTCCATCACGCTGATGCGCTCGACGCCGTGGGCCCGCAGCCACGCTTGCAACGTCTCCACCGTGGCCGCCTGGCTGCCCACGATGGCGTCCGCGATCGCCAGCGCCAGCGGGTTCCAGCGCAAAAGCGCGGTCAGCGGCGCCACCCGTGGAAACGCCGGTTGCGCCGCCGTAGCCAGCGGCGCCACCACCGGAAAGATCGACACGCCCGACAGCAGGCACCGCCGCGCCGTCAGCACCCACGTCACCGGGCAGCCGCGCAGCGCCTCCAGAAACAGGGCCATGGCCCGATCGTTTTCGTGGTTGTCGAGGACGATCAGCGTGCGCCCGGGCCCGCCCAGCGCGCGGCGCAGTCCGCCGCCGTCGCGATCGCGGGCGGCGCCGAAGCGCAACGCCAGGAGCTCGAACAGCGTGCGGTGATCCCAGCCGCCCACCCGCAGCCAGTGGGCGCCGCCCGAGAACGCCCGCGCCACCTGATGCCCCAGCGCGCACGCCAGCAGCGATTTGCCGGTCCCGCCGCCGCCCAAGAGCACGATCGGCGTCGACGGCGATCGGCGCAGAGCCGCCGAGAGAATGCGCAGTTCGCTGCGGCGTCCTTTTATCTCCGTCGGACGCGGCGGAAACGAAGGCGACGGCTTTCCAGACAGCGGCAGCGGCAGCGGCGACGGCACCGGCCGCACTTTGCCACAAGCGCTGGCGCCGCGACGGCGACAACGTTGCGTGACCAGCCGGCGCTGTGTCTAAATGCGCCGCACACCATGCTGAAACACAACACGTACTTCGAAGGCAATGTGCAGAGCATCGGCTTCGAACGCCTGGGCCGCCGCATGACCGTCGGCGTGATCGCCCCCGGCGAATACCACTTCGGCACTGACGCCCCGGAACGCATGACCGTCACCAGCGGCGAACTGCTGGTACGCGCCCAGGGCGCATCCGACTGGCACGTCTACCCGGCCGGCACCGCTTTTGAAGTCGCGGGCAAAAGCGGCTTCGACATCCGCGCCGCCGAACCTTCCGCCTATCTCTGCGAGTTCCTCTAAGTCTGTGGCGCGGAGCCGGCCGATCTACGAAGCAGCCGCCAGCAGGACCGGCCGGGAGATCGTTCTCTCGCTGCTGTTGCTGCGCTCGCTGCTGTTGCTGCTGACTGCGTCGCGACGGCTGTCCATCGACAGGACGCGATCCAGATTCAGCAGCTTCAAGATAGCCAGCGGTTGCTGGGTGGCGCCCGATAGCACGAACCCGCAGTCATTGGCCCGCGCTTTCTTGTAGATGGCCACCAGCACGCCAACGCCGCAGCTATCGATCAGTCGCAGACGAGACAGATCAACCACCACCCGCCGCGGTTCCTTGGCCAACACCGCTTCCAGCGACGGCCGCACATCGGCCACCGTCACCGCGTCGAGAACCCCCTCGATGAACACCCGGGTCTCGCCCCCGTCGTCCAATCTCCCCACCAAGATTTCCATGCTGCACCTCATCTTCGTCTACCTAGAACGACCAGCCGAGTCTGTTATTCCCTACCCAGAAATCTGCGAACGATTTCGCCATCCGCCAGAGCCCGCCGGCGAGGATTTCGTTGCAGCGACCACGCCTTTAGCGGCCAGGACGCCGGTTTTTCAGCAGATCGCCCAGCGTCCCCAGGCGCGCCGGCGCCGCCGCCCGCGCGGCCGCGGCCCGCCCTTCGTCGTCCAGTTGCTCCTGCCGATTGGCCAGGCCCAAAGACATGCGGCGTTTCTCACGATCGATGGCCAGCACCGTCACCTCCAGCGCATCTCCAGGTTTGGCGGCGTCGCGTCCGTGCCGCAAGCGCTTGTCCGCGCCCAGTTCGCTGATATGCAGCAATCCCTCGACCCCCGGCGCCAACTCGACAAAGACGCCGAACGGTTCGGCGCGCGTCACGTTTCCGCGCAGCAACGTTCCGGCCGGAAACTTTGCAGCCACCTCGTCCCAGGGATCGGCCTCGAGCGACTTTAATGACAGGGAGACTTGCTCCGGTCGCCGGGGATCGTCACGTTTCTCGATGCGGGTCACCTGAACCGTGATGGTCTGCCCCACGCTCAGGACGTCGGCGGGCCGGACGCCGCGGGTGTGTCCCAGCTCGGACGCCGGCAGCATGCCGTCGATGCCACCGAGGTCGATGAAGGCGCCGAAGTCTTTCAACGTCGCCACCACACCAGTCAAGACCGCGCCCACCACCAGCTTGCCGCGCGTCTCTGCGGCGCGCACCGCCGCTTCTTCTTCCAGCAGCACGCGCCGAGAGAGCACGATGTTGGGCCCGCGCCGATCGTCTTCATATCGAATCACCCGAAAGGCCAGGCGCTGGCCCACCAGCGTGCTGGGATCCGCCACCGGGCGCAGATCAAGCTGCGAGACCGGACAGAAGGCGCGCACGCCTGCCACCAGCACTTCGGCGCCGCCTTTGTTGATGGCGGTGACGGTGCCCTCGACGGGCACGCGGGTCTGAACCGCGGTGGCCAGATCGCCGCGGGCGTCGGCGCCGGCGCGGCTGCCACCGCCCACCGCCGACCGGCGCAGCACGAAAAGACCGGCCTTCTCACCGACCGCGGCCACGCGGGCGTCGATGGTGGCGCCCACCGCGGCAGTCAGCTTGCCGTCGGGACCGCGCAGCTCGATCACTTCCAGCGTTCCTTCGCCGCCGCCGTCCAGTTCGACGACGGCGATCTCTTGCCCGATGCTGATGATGCGCCCGCGCGCGGCGTCGCCGACCGCTCGCTGCGGTTGCCGGCGGCGGCCGCCCTGGCGATCAGCCTCGGCCATCAGGGCGGCGAAATCTTCTTCGGGCGGCGGAGAACCACTATCGCGCGTCATGCCGTTGTCGATGCGCGCGGGTCGGAGACGGTCACCACTTGTTCATCCATTTTTTCGAACCGTCGCTTTTTTTCTCGCCCGCCTCGCCCGACGACGCGGGCGCAAGCGGACGGTCATCTACACCCAGCGCCGGCCGATGGCGAGGGGTTTTCTTGCGCTGAGCGGTCGATGGACCGACGGCCCGAGCCCCTGAAACCGGGCCCTCGTGGGTGGCGCTCGGTTTCGCTTCGCTGGCGGGGTCGGCAGCCACCGGCGGCAGTGGTTCAGGTGGGGTTGGTTCGGCGGATGACGGAGCCGCCTTGTTCGAAGCAGCATTGGTCGACGCCGGCGGCACCGGTTTCGCGCTGCTCAGTTGCCGTCTGGCCCCCACCCAACCCACGCCGATTCCCAGCACCACCGCCGCCGAGACCCACAGCCAGCGGCGTCGACCGTGCCGTCGACGCGCATCTTTGGAGGCATTGAACGCGGAGAACGCGGCCAGATCCTCCGGCGGTAGCGCCACCGACAATCCGTCTGGTCCCAAAGGCATCGACACCAGCGCCGCCCGCAGCTCGCTCATCGACGCGAATCGATCGTCCGGGTTTTTGGCCAGCGCGCGCATCACGATCTGATCCAGATATTCGGGAATCTCCGGCAAAAGCTCGCGGAGCGGGTTGGGGATCCGCACCACGTGCATCATCATCACGTCGATCTGCGCTTCGCTGACGAAGGGCGGACGGCCACCCAACATCTGGTACATGATGGCGCCCAACGCGTAGATGTCCGTGCGCAGATCGAGCCCGGTGCCGCGGCACTGCTCGGGGGACATATAGTTCGGCGTTCCCAGCACGACGCCGGTGGTGCGGACGGATTCGCCCATGCCGGGCGCCTCCAATTTGGCAATTCCAAAATCGACGACCTTGATGCGCTCGCCGCCGGGCGACGACTGATCGGGGACGATGAACAGGTTGTCGGGCTTGAGATCGCGGTGGACGATCGCCGCGGCGTGCGCGGCTTCCAGGGCCGACGCCGCCTGGTCGATGATTCGCACCGTCTCCGCCGGCGAAAGCCGTCCCAGGCGGTTCAGGCGCATCCCCAAGGTTTCGCCCTCGAGGAACTCCATCATCAAGTAGGGCGGCCCGTCGGGCAGGTACCCGACGTCGATGATCTCGACGATGTTCGGGTGGTGGATGGCGTTGGCGGCGCGCGCTTCGTTTACGAAGCGGGCCACCATGTTTTTGTCCTCCAGGTACATTCCGCGGAGGATCTTGATGGCCGCCCGGCGCCCCATGAACGGGTGCTCGGCCAGGTACACTTTGCCCATCCCGCCCTCAGCAACCACGGATTTGATCTCGTAGTTGTTGATAACCCGCCCGATCACGCGGTCACCGCTGGCTGGGTTTTCCACGCTAGGCACCTGCGAAGTTTAAGGGAAGGTCGGCCGATTCATCCAATGATGTCGCCGCAGCATATGCGACTAGGCGGACATACAGAAAGTCTCGCACTGCGTTATGGCGGTCCTGCGTCAATTGCCATCCAAAGGAGGACTGGCGCAATGCCCCAGCTTTTAGGCTGAGTGGTGAATCGTGCGTTGACATGGGCTGTGTATTTATGTAATTTGCACTACCTAATTTGAAGACATCAACGCTCTGTTCCCTTCACCACACACGGAGGTCCCACATGCAGAAAGTCACTGGTCTGGTCGCGTTTTTGTTTGCAATCACCCTGGCCAATTTCGCCATGGCCACCAAGACGACCGTCGAGGTCTTCAAGGAAAAGGACAAGGGGCTTGTGGCCTCGTTCCAGGACTTCGAGGTCACCTGCAACGTCATTTCGACCGTGGATGTCCACTGGAACAGCTCGCTGACCAAGCAGGACGGAGACAAGAGCACGTCGTCGGCGTTGTTGGTCGATTTTAACTACGTCAACTCGTGCACCGGCGATAACCTCTTGATGAGCGGCTTTCTTCAGCCGGCGAACGGCACGGAGGCCAACGATCTGTCGACTGGCCACGTCGATGGCGTCGTCACCGTGACGACCGATCCGGACGTCAACCCGACGGTGCTGACCGCCAACCTGACCGTTAACGTCAACTTCGCCGCCAACGGTCCGGCCACCTCGTTCCACGACAAGTCCAAAACCAAAGGCGGCGGCGTCACCACCGTCAGCGACGTCTCGGGTTCCAGCCGTCCCGGTGTGGCCCACGGCACCATCAGCGGCATTCTCCCGCTGATGACCGGCCCGAAGTTCGTGAACCTGTTGAACGGCCCGTCGGCCAGCGCCCAGCTCGAGAAGGACGCCAACGGCACCATCACCATCACCAAGAAGACCAAGTAGGCGCGACGCCCGCGGGTCTCTGTCTCTGCGTGCACCAGCGCCGTTCATGGCCCAGCCGGATCGGCGCTGGTGAAGGGACCGTCGCGATAAAGGCGCTCGAGGTCGGCGGCGAAGCGCTGCACCACCAGCCGGCGCTTCAGCTTCAGCGACGGCGTCAAAAGCTGGTTGGCCTGGGTGAAATCCTCGGCCAGCAGCGCGAACGAACGGATGCGTTCGAAGCCTTTGAAATCGGAAGACAGCCTTTCGATCTCGCCGGCGATCAGGCGGCGGACATCGTTTTCGCTGCGCTGTCCGCCTGACCCGCCGACGCGGCAGTCGGGTCCGGGCACCACCAGCGCGACGTTATACGGCCGGTTGTCGCCGTACACCATGACGTTGGCGATGTGCGGGGACACCTTCAGTCGATCCTCGAGACGGGCCGGAGCCACGTACTTACCGTTGCTCAGCTTGTACTGCTCTTTGATGCGGCCGGTGATGAAGAGAAATCCATCTTCATCCAGGTAACCAAGGTCGCCGGTGCGCAAGCCACGGTTGGCGTCGATGACCGCGCGGGTGTCCGCCTCGCGGTTGTGGTAGCCGGCCATCACGTTGGGCCCGTGCACGATGATCTCGCCGATGCGTTCGCGATCGCTGGCATCGTCGTTGGCGCTGCGATCGATCTCCACCTGCACGTCGGGCAGCGGACGCCCCACGCTGCCTGGTTTGCGGCGACCAGGAACGTTGGCGGCGACCACCGGGCTGGCCTCGGTCAAGCCGTAACCCTCGTAGACCGAGACGCCGATGGTCTCCATCAAGTCCGACGCTTCAGGCGACAGCGCCGCCGCCCCCGACACGGCAAAACGCAGCCGTCCGCCGAAACGGGCCTGCATGCGGCGAAACAGAAGCTGATTGGCCAGCGCCAACACCACCCGCGCGACCGGCCCCACCGACTGACCGGCGCGGCGCCGGCGGGCGATCTCCAGCCCGCGACGAAACAACCAGCGCAGCGGCGCCGCCTTCTTGGCCATCAGGGCGTGAACGCCGGCGTAGACGCGTTCGAAGACCCGCGGCACGGCGACCAGGACGCTGGGCCGCACCTCGACGAAGTTCTTCACCAGCGCGTCCACGCTTTCGGCGATCCCCATCGACGCGCCCACCGCCACCAGCAGGTGCAGTTCGACGGTCTGTCCGAAGGCGTGCGCCCACGGAAGAAATGACAGCGTCCGGTAGTCGGTCGACAGCGGGATGACCTTCAGCAAGGCGCCCACGTTGGACAGGATGTTGGCGTGCGACAGGATCACGCCCTTCGGCTCGCCGGTGGTTCCCGACGTGTACATCAAGCTGGCGGTGGCCGGCGGCGCCGGATGAACCGCCTCGATCGGACGCTCGGCACCGGTGCGCAGCAGCGACTGATAGCTGAGACGCGCGCCCTCGCCTTCCAGCAACACAACGTGCTCCAGGCAATTGAGTAGCTGCGGCAGCTCGGAGACGCGGCGGTAGATGTCCGCGTTGGCCACGAACAACACCTTGATCCCGGCGTCGCGCACGATGAACGCCCACTCGCGCTCGGCTTGCGATTCGTACATGGGCACAAACGCCGCGCCCAGGCCGTAGCTGGCGTACGCCGCCGCCGCCCAGGCCACGCCGTTGTTGGCGATGATGCCGACGCGATCTTTCGGCCCCACGCCCAGCGACGCCAGCCCACCGCGCAGCTGGTTCACCTGCTGCTTGAACGCGGCATAGGTCAGCTCAGTCCAGCGGCCTTCGACCTTGGTCAGGAACATCGGCAGCGACGCGTGGCGCGCCACGCTGAAGTCCAGCATGTCCACCAGCGAGTGGATGGTTCGCAGATCCGCGGGCGTGGGCGGCGTTCCGATGTGAGGCGCGGCGCTCAAGATCGTCTCTCGACCCTAAGGTATGGCACAGGAATGAATGGCGTCGCCGTGCCAAACGACGATCGACGTGCAATTACCACCATACTGAATTATGGTCAATAGAGGTCAGCGACCGCCCCCCCATGCCCGCGCCTGGCGAATCACCTCACGAATCAGAGGTCCGGAAACAACGAGACCAGCTGGGCCATCCAGTCGCGCAGGGCGGGAAACCCAGGGCGATCGTCGAAACGTCCCAGGCGCACGATCACCAGATCCTTCGACGGCACCACGGTGATGAGCTGGCCCTCGTGGCCCTGGGCGGTGAACACGTCGCGCGGCAACTTGATCGGACCGCCCTCGGGAACCAACCACCAGCCGGCGCCATATCGTTGGCCGTCGATGGCCGGGGTTCCGGTGCGCGCGAAGTCCACCCAGCCAGGCGGCAGCAAGCGCTGGCCGTTCCACACGCCGTCGCGCGCGTACAGCAAGCCAAAGCGGGCAAAGTCGCGCGCGGTGGCGTAGACCAGCGCGCTGCCCAGGAAGGTGCCGGCGGCGTCGAACTCGGGTTCAGCGGAGGTCATGCCCAGCGGTTCGAACAGCTCGTGGAACAGCTCGGCCTGAATTTTCGCGCGGCGGGCGGCGGGCCCGGCGTTGGGCGCGAACACCCGGCCCAGCGCATCGGCGATCAGATTCACGCCGGCCGAGTTGTAATTCCAGTGCGCTCCCGGCGGATGCGCCAGCGGCAGCGACGCCGCCCAGGCGGCGACATCCAGGCGCCCGGCGCCGTACAGCATCTGCGCGGCGTCGTTGTTGGTGGGCCCGGTGGCGTCGATCTCGTGATAGTCGAGGCCATCAATCATCTGCATCCACATGCGCCACGGAATCGCCGCGCGCGCATCGCCGGCGGCCCAGTGCGGATTGCCCATCGGCTTGTCGATGTCGACCAGTCCCTTGCGCACCGCCACGCCGACCATCGCGTGGGTGATCGATTTGGCCATCGACCAGGAGACGAGCGGCGTCTGCGCGTCGTAGCCGGGCATATACCGTTCGGCCACCAGCTTGCCGCCCTGGATGATCACCACCGCCCGCGTCTCGCCCAGCAGCGGCTGGCGCGCGTTCGTCACCGCCAGCACGCGGTCCAGTGCCGCCGGCGCGACGCTGGTGGGCAGCGGTCCTTGCGGCCATTCCTTGGTTGGCCACGGCACGCCGTCGGGTTGCGCGCGCAGCGGCACCAGCGCTTCGGCGGCAGCGTGCGCGGAAACAACGGTTGCGGCCAGCACGGCCAGACAGACAGAAACCAGCGTCCGACTTCGCTCGGATATCATTTCATGCACCTTAAATTGAGGGTTTGGTGATGCGCAAACGACTTCTTCTCATCGCGGCGCTGGCCGTCGCCGGCGTGGTCCTGGCCGTCCGGGTGCTGCACATTCCGGATCTCGTTCACATCGGAGCGGGCTATACCGCCCAGCAAACCTGCGCGTGCTTGTTCGTCAGCCACCGCTCGCTGGAAAGCTGCCGCGGCGATCTGGAACCGATGGCGCGCTGGCTGGTCTCGATCAAGCCCGGCAACGACGCGGTGACCGCCCGTTCGTTCCTGATCTCGCAGGCGACCGCCCGGTATCAAAAAACCTTCGGCTGCGCGCTGGAAGACTGAGCCGACATGCGACAGGTCTGGATCACTCGCCGAGGCGGACCGAACGTCCTGCGCGTCAAAGAAGCAGCGGATCCCGCGCCCAGTCCCGGCCAGGTGCGCGTGCGCGTCGCCGCGGCCGGCGTCAACTTCGCCGATATTTTGGCGCGCATGGGCCTTTATCCCGACGCGCCCAAGTTGCCCTGCGTGATCGGCTATGAAGTGGCCGGCACCGTCGACGCGATCGGCGCCGGCGTGAAGTCGGTGAAGGCCGGCGATCGCGTGCTGGCGCTGACGCGCTTTGGAGGCTACAGCGACGTCATCGTGGCGCCGGAGCTTCAGGTGGTGCCGATCCCGGCGGCCCTGACCATGGAGAAGGCCGCAGCCGTGCCGGTCAATTACGTCACCGCCTGGATCATGCTTGTGAAGCTGGGCAACCTCTGCAAGGGCGAGCGTGTCTTGATCCACGCGGCGGCCGGCGGCGTGGGCCAGGCGGCGCTGCAGCTCTGCCGCTGGCGCGGCGCCGAAGTGTTCGGGACCGCCGGCGTGGGAAAACACCAGCGCCTGACGGAGCTGGGCGTCGCCCACTGCATCGACTATCACACCCAGGATTTTGAAGACGAGGTCCGGCGCCTCACCGACGGAAAAGGCGTTCACCTGATCATCGACGCCGTCGGCGGCGGATCGTTTCGCAAGAGCTACCGCTCGCTGGCGCCGATGGGCCGGCTGTTCCTGTTCGGCGCATCGGCGCTGGCTCCCGGCCGCACGCGCAATCTGTTCGCCGCTGTGCGCGGCCTGCTGGCCATGGGCGCGTTCAGGCCGGTGCCGCTGATGAACGACAACCGCGGCGTCTTCGGCGTGAACATGGGCCACCTCTGGGATCACGCCGCCATGCTTCGCACCATCATCGAAGAGATTCTGACTTTGATCGCGGGTGGCGTGCTGGATCCGCTGGTCGACAAGACGTTCTCGTTCGACCAGGCGGCCGACGCACACGCCTATCTGCAAGGGCGCAAGAATTTCGGCAAGGTTCTGCTCACACCGTAACGACGGCGCCGGCCAAGGCGGCGTCGACCGTCCCGGCTTCAGCCCTGGCGACGCACCAGCGCGAACCATGCGTCGAACGGCTGGCCCTTGCGGAAGGCCCGCCCGATCACGACGTGCTTGCTCACCCGACGAAGCACGTCGGTGGTTTGATAATAGATAAAGCGCGACAGGCGCGCCGAGTTGGGGATGATCTTCGGCCAGCTTGGCACCTTCCCCGGCGGCAGCATCGTGTAGTCGACGATCAGCTCGCCTCCGTCGGTGAAGTGCGCGACGAAGTACCCCGGTCCGGTCGCCATGCGGTGGGTCTGCTCGTTGTAGCCCCACAGCTCGGCGGTGGCGCTGCCGGTGGACGGCGGCCGGCAAAAGCGTTTTTGAAAGCGTGTGAACAGCGGCAGCGAGTTCTTGCCCTCATGAATGACCTCGGTCAGCGGCGGCGTCTCAGCGGGAACAAGATCGGTCAGGCGAAGCGGTTCATTGAACGCCGCCGCCTCGAACAGCGGGGCCAACTGGCGCCGGCGCAGCTTCATGACCGCCTTGATGCGCGCGTCCTCGGACAATCGGTCCAGCTGTTCGGCGATCTCGAGCGGCGCGAACGGCGGCAAGAAAACTGACGCTGCGTCGGAAACCGGTTGCTCGTTGGCGATCATGCGCGTCCCCGCACCTTGGCCATCCACCAGCCCAACCCGACGAAGAAAAAGCGCCAGCCCTTCAGAAATTCCGGCGCCTTTCTCTCGAAGGCGTGCCCGATGAATTGAAAGATCCACCCCACGCCGAACAGCGCCGCCGCCAGCCACCACAACTTGGGCGCGGCGACGCCGGCGACAAAGACGACCATCGAAAGCGCGATCATCGGAATCCCGATGGTGTGGCAAAAGCGGTTCGTTGGATGAGAGTGGCTTTGCGCGTACTCACTGACCCAGTCGTCCCAACTGCGTGTGCTCAACAGCGCCATGACAGCCTCCTAGATTCAGAACTGCTTCTGCAAATTGACATTGAAGAGACCAACCCACTGCGTGTATTTGCCGCCGCCGTCCGGCAAGCGGGTGGGCAGATTGGCTTGCGCCAGCTGACTTTTTCCGGTGTTGTCGCGATCCAGGTACTGGATTTGCGTGTAAGAGGCGGCGATGAAAAATGTCTGCGTCGCCTGCACCCGCGCTCCCAGCGCGCCGGCGATGTTGTCGGCGTCAGCCAGGCCCGGGTCCATCGTTGAATCCGGCACCGCGGCGGTTTCAAATCCGAGACCAGCAAACAGTTCGACCCTGGGCGAAACCCAGTTGCTGACGCCCCCGCGCACGCCGTAGGTGTCGTTCCAGTGGCGGCGCAGGTTCTGGATGGTCGTGCCCTTTGGCGTGGCGTCCGCGCCACTGGCGTCGACCTGACACAGCTGATCTTGAAAGCCGACACACTGAGTTTGCATCACGCTCCAGCGCGTGTATTCGCCGGACAAACGCAACTCCCAATTCGCCACCGGGCGAAAGCGGCCGCCCACGCGCACGCTGTCGGGCAAAGCCTGGTGAAAGTCGACGTCAAACACCGTCGAGCTGCCTTGATAGGTGGTCTTCAGCGTGCCGGTGAGCTTCATCGGTCCCAACCCCGGCTGAGCCTGGTAGCCCGCGCCCAACCACAGGCGCCGTTCGATTGCCTCGAACATGATGCCCAGGCCGAAGCTGCCTTGCCATCCGACGACGTCCAGGTGCGCGCGGCCCTCGCGGGTGACGTCGGGATCGCCGAAGCCAACCGGCGTGCGGGCCTGCGTGCTGTCAATCGAAGAACGAATCAGGTTCCCGGTCACCCCGACACTGAGACGTTTGTAACGATAGGCCACCCCGGCGGTCAGATACGCGAAGGTCAGCGCTCCGTCGATGCCCTGCCAGCGCTGGATACCGTCGGCGGCGAGAGGAAATTGGGGGCTGTTCTTGAATTTGTCGTTGGTGCCCCACTGCGCGCGGCCACCGAACGGAACCATGAACGCCGCGCCCAGCGCCAGCCCACCGATGCGCGTGGTGGCGCCGAACATCGGTCCGCCGAAGACGTTGAACAGCGATGCCTTGCCGGTCGACGATCCTTCCGCGCCCGGCGGTTCGGGCATGTCCGTCGGTGCGGCGGTGTGTTCCCAGGTAGCGTGGCGCATGGCCAGCGTCCCGTCGAGAAACAGCGTCGTCCCTTCGGAGAATCCGATGCCCGCGGGATTGTAATAAAGCGCGGTGGGGTTGTCGGTGGTGACGTTGCCTTGCTCGCCGCCGAAACGCGCCGCCGAAAATCCCGATCCGTGCGCGTGCGGGGACCAGCCGATCAGAATCGGCAACATGGTCCCCGCCAGCGCGAGGAGTTTTCTGACGTCCAGTCGAATCACATCGGCAGCGCGGCGCGAACGTCAGCGCAGGTGGCAGCGTCGGCCACTTGCTTGGAGGTGAACGTCCCCGACATCGGCGTCGGCACCTTGTAATCAGTTCGTGACTGATCGACGAAGTCGGTCTGGGTGGCCGTGCATTCCGCGCCGCCCTTGACGTGGCAGCCGACGACGTGGCTGTCGAAGAACGTCACGTTGGCCGTTCCCGACTGCGCCGTGCACGAGTCCAGCTTGCCCGCAAGCGCGACGATCGTTCGCGACGCCAGGTAGACCTGATCCGCTGAAGGCGCCGATCCGAATATGCCGAGACCGGTGGGCGGCGCGACGAAGCCTCCCCCATCCTTGGGAATCGCGGTGAATCCCGGCTTTCCATCGCCGTCGGCGTCGACTACGGTGACGCCGGTATAAGACATCGGCCACGCTGCCATCGGGTCAGTCATGGTCAGACCGACCAGCGCCACCGTCGGCATGATGGTGATGCTGGAACCGGCGTTCCATCCCGAGATGCTGCCCATGTTGGGAAACTTCGGGATCGTTGGCGCGTCCCACACGCTGTTCGGCACGTCGATCGAGACCATCGAGCCGCCAGTGACGACCGTGCCGGCAAAGTTGAGCGCGAACGGCGGCAGCACGGTGCCGCACGACCAGGTGTCGCCGGCCAGCGTGGTGCCGGTGGCATTGAACTTGGCTCGGTTCCAAAGGTGGATTTTCCCGGTGCCCGCCGACGTGGCGGCAGTGGCCGGCCAGGTCGCGTCGAGGACGATGTGCACGGCCAAGGTGAACGCGGTCAGCGCCGGACAGTCTGTTGTCCCGCCGTCGCCGGCCACCATTCCGCCAGTGCCGCCAACGACGCTCCCGCCGGTGCCACCCGACGTTCCACCGCTACCGCTGGCCGTGGTGCCGCCGCTGCCGCTGGCCGTGGTGCCACCGCTACCTCCCGACGTGCCGCCGGTGCCGCCCGTCGTGCCGCCGCTGCCACCGGGGGGCACCTGCGAATCGCTCGAACCGCAGGCCACCGCAGTGGCCAGCGCGGCGAAGAGCATCCGGCGTTTCCAGTCGCCACCTGCTGTCAGGCGGTTCTTCATTCGATCGCTGTGCGTGTGGTCCATGGAATGCCTCCAGCAGGTCAGAACGGATACTTGCCAAGTTCGATGGCGGCGGCCGCCACTTCTCGTCGTAGAGCAATCGTGTTGGGCGTTTCCCGGGCGCTGAATCGGCGCAGGGAGGCCAGAAACGGGGCCAGCGCGGCGCCGTCGTGCAGCCGCGCCAGCAAGCGGCGCGCGGCGGATTCGATCTCGTCCAGGGCGTCTTGCGCGTAACAGCGCACCGCCGCTTCTTGCAGGCGCGCGGCCGCCGCACCGACGGCCGCCGCGCGTTTCTGCGCGCGCAGCAGCGCGCTCTCCAGCGCGTAGGTGGCCATGGCGATGTCGGCGAAGTGGCCCAGGACCTCTTGCTCGTCGACCAGGCTCTGGCCAAATTTCTGCGCCGCCAGGCCCAGGCACATCAGCGCGATGGTCTTCGCGCCCTTGGTCATGCGCGCTTCTGCGGCGAGAAAACCATCTGGCACACCGACCGGCGAGCGCACCTCGGCGCTGGCGCCGCCCTCGGTTTCGTTCATCAGGGTCATCGCCCGAGAGAAGATCGGCAGGTCACCCTTCATCGCGCGCCGCAAAAGCCGGCCCGGCACCAGCAGGCGGTTGATCTCGTTGGTGCCCTCGAAGATGCGGTTGATGCGAGCGTCGCGCCAGTGGCGCTCGGCCGGGAAATCCTCGACGAAGCCGGCGCTGGCGTAGATCTGCACGCCCTCGTCGACCACGTAGTCCAGCATCTCGCTGCACCACACCTTCACCATCGAGCACTCGACGTCGTACTCCTCGATGCGCTTCAGACACTCGTCGGTGTTCTTGGTGTCCACGCCGCTGAGGTTGCGATCGATCATTCCGCCCGTGCGGTAGACCATCGACTCCGAGACGTAGGTCAGAATCGCCATCTGCCCCAGCTTGTGGCGGATGAGACCGAAGTCAGAGATCGGATGCCCGAAGGCCATTCGACCTTTCGCGTATTCGATGGTCTCGCCCAGGGCCAGCTTGGCCCCGCCGGTCACGCAGGCGCCCAGCTTGAAGCGACCGACGTTGAGGACGTTGAAGGCGATCTTATGACCCTTGCCGATCTCGCCCAGCACGTTTTCGCGCGGGATGACGGCGTCGTTCAAGATCAGCGGGCGCGTCGACGAACCCTTGATGCCGGTCTTTTTCTCTTCGGCGCCCAGGCTGACGCCGGGCATGTCCTTCTCGATGATGAAGGCGGTGAAGTGTTCGCCGTCGACCTTGGCGAAGGTGGTGTAGACGTCGGCGAAGCCGGCGTTGGTCAGCCACATCTTCTCGCCGTTCAGGATCCAGTTTTTGCCGTCCGGCGACAGCACCGCCTTGGTCTTGGCGTTCATGGCGTCGGAGGCCGACGACGCTTCGGACAGCGAGTACGAAGCGATCCACTCGCCGCTGCCGAGCTTGGGCAAGTACTTTTTCTTCTGCGCCTCCGAACCGAAATAGACGATCGGCAGCGTCCCGATCCCGGTGTGGGCCATGAACGTCACCACGAAGCTGCCTTCGCGGGCGGCGTTCTCGGCGGTGATGGTGGCCGAGACCTTGTCCAGGCCGAGACCGCCGTATTCTTCGGGGATCTCGATGGCCAGCAAGCCCAGGTCGCCCGCCTTGCGCATCAGCTTGCGGGTGGTCTCGTAATTGAGGGCCAGGATCTGCGGCAGCGCCGGGACCACGTCCTTGGCCATCCACTCGGCGCAGGTGGCGCCCATCATCCGCTGTTCGTCGGTGAGATCTTCCGGCGTGAAGATCTCGGCGGGCGCCCGCTCCTCAAGCAGGAAGCTGCCGCCGCGGGCGGCCACCACCTGATCTTGAATCTTCTCCACGGACATCGTTGCCATCGATTGCTCCTGGGCGTGCGGCGGCGTCAGCGTTTTCGGGCGGGCGTCTTGGCGCTGGCGCCGGTGAGAAACAGTTCGACCACCGGGCCGGCCATCTCCGTCAGGTCGAAGGCGTTGTGGGCCAGCACCCACGACGTGACCAGCGCGTCCAAGCCGCCGAAGAAAGCGTGGGTGGCCAGCTTGCGCGAAATATCTTTGCGAAAGCTCCCTTGCTTCTGCCCGGCCTCGATGGCCGCCTCGACGAGATCGAAGTACTCCTTCAGCCACGAAGCGGTGAACAGCTCCATGAACTTCGTCGACTGCCGCAGCTCGACCTGAAACACCACCGCCAGATCGGGATTGCGTCCCAAAAGGCCCAGGTGGTGATCGGCGATCACCCGCAGCTGCGCGGCCGCATCGTCGACGCGCCGGATCTCCTGGCGCGCCGCTTCGATGTGCTCACCCATCACCTCATCGAACAGCTTGGTGAGGATGTGGTCCTTGCTCTCGAAGTACAGGTAGACGGTGCCGTCGGCGATCCCGGCCGCGTTGGCCACGTCGCTGATGCGGCTGGCGAAGAAACCCTTGCGGGCGAAGACCTGCACCGCTGCATCCAAGATGCGCTGACGCTTGTCGTCGGTCCGTCGCTTGCCCATCATGAATAACCGGGACCTGAATGAACGCTCATTCAGTAATTGCGAATTATATGCTTTTACAGGTTCTGTCAACGAGATAATGTCTTCTCCGTCGACGCTGGAGGCGCCGCCATGAGCCAAAAACTCGCTGAAAAGGTCGTCTTCATCACCGGCGCCTCGTCCGGCATCGGCGAAGGGTTGGCCCGCGAGGCCGCCGCTGCCGGCGCCGCCGTGGTGCTGGTGGCGCGACGCCTGGGATTGACCGCTCGCCTGGCTGCCGAGTTCGAAGCGGCCGGCGGCCGCGCCCTGGCCGTCGCCGCCGACGTCACCCAGGAAGGCGCGCTGGAATCCGCCGTCGCGCAAGCCCGGGCGCGTTTTGGCCGGCTGGACATCGCCATCGCCAACGCCGGCATCAGCGTCAACGGTCCGCTGGCCGAGCTGAGCCTGGAAGACTTTCGCCGGCAGTTCGACACCAACGTCCTGGGCGTCGTCCGCACGGTGCAGGCGACGCTGCCGGCGTTGAAAGAAACCTGCGGCTCGATCGGCATCGTCGGCAGCACCAACGGTTATCTCTCGCTGCCCGGCTATTCTGCTTACTGCGCCAGCAAGCATGCCGTGCGCTCGCTGGCCGATTGTCTGCGGCACGAACTGGCCGCGCAAAACGTGTCGGTCACACACCTGGCGCCGGGGTTCGTGCAAAGCGAGATCCGGGTGCTGGATCGAAACGGCCAGCCGCGCGCCAATTTCGTCGATCCGATTCCGCGCTGGCTGCAGCTGCCGGCGCGACGGGCCGGGCGCCAGATGTTGTGCGCCATCCAGGCCCGGCGCGCCGAATCGATCATCACCTTGCACTCGCGGCTGTCGATCTTCGCCGCGCGCCACATGCCGTGGTTGATCTCGGCGATCCTGCGCGTTGCCCGCGGCCCCCTGATCACCGCGGCCCAGCAGCCATGAGCATCGCCGAGTACGACACGCTGGACGGCTTGGGACTGGCGGCGCTGGTGCGCAAGCGCCAGGTCTCGCCAGCCGAACTGCTGAACGAAGCCATCGCCCGCGTCGAACGCGTGAACCCCCGCCTCAACGCCGTGGTCACGCCGCTTTACGAACAGGCGCGGCGCGCGGTGGCCGGCCCGCTGCCCGACGGACCGTTTCGTGGCGTGCCGTTCCTGCTGAAGGATCTGGCGGTGGCGCTGGCCGGCGCGCGGCTGACCCACGGCAGCCGCTTCGTCGGCGACTACACACCCGCCAACGACAGCACGCTGGTGGCGCGCTATCGACAAGCGGGCCTGGTCTTCTTCGGCAAGACCAACACGCCCGAGTTCGGCCTTCTGCCTTGCACGGAACCGGATCGCTTCGGGCCCGCGCGAAATCCGTGGAATCCCGATTTCACGCCCGGTGGCTCCAGCGGCGGCTCGGCGGCGGCGGTGGCGGCGGGCATCGTTCCCGTCGCGCACGGCAACGACGGCGGCGGATCGATCCGCATTCCGGCGTCGTGCTGCGGGTTGTTCGGGCTCAAGCCGACGCGCGGGCGCATGCCCGTCGGTCCCGACGCCAGCGAGCTTCTGGGCGGCTTCGGCGTCGACCACGTCCTGGCGCGCAGCGTGCGCGACAGCGCTGCGATGCTGGACGCCACGGCGGGCGCCGACGCCGTCGCCCGCTATCACGCCCCGCGCACCGGCGGTCCTTTCACCGCCGAAGTGGCGGTGGCGCCGCGGCGATTGAAGATCGCGCTGCAAAGACCGGCGCACCTGACCATCGGCGGCGGCCAGCCGTTGCATCCGGAAAGCGCGGCCGCCCTCGACGACGCCGCCAAGCTGCTGGCCGACCTCGGTCACGACGTCGAGGAGACCACGGTGCCTGTCGACGCCGAGGCGTTCGCCCGCGAGTTCATGGTGATCATGTGCGTGGAGATCGCCGCCGCCGTCGCCGCCATCTCGTCGGTGCGCGGCCGTCGCCCGCGTCGCGGCGAGGTCGAGGTGAACACCACGCTGACAGCGATGGTCGGCCGGCAACAGAGCGCCGTGCGCTATGCCCTGGCCCGCGAGCGACTGAACGCGGTGGCGCGCCAGACCGTCGGTTTTTTCGAACGGTTCGACGTGCTGCTGTCGCCGACGCTGGGCGCGCCGCCGCTGGCCATCGGCGCGCTGCGGCCGCGCGGGCTCGAAGCCTGGGCAGGCGAGCTCGTCGCCGCGACCGGTCTGTCGTTCGTGTTGCGCCTGCCGGGGGTGGCGGCAGCGTCGGCGAAACGAATCTTCGACTTTGTCTCGTTCACGCCGCTGGCGAATGTCACCGGTCAACCATCGATGAGCGTCCCGCTCTACTGGACCGCCGCCGGCCTTCCCATCGGCTCGATGCTGACGGCCGGCGTGGGGGACGAGGCCACGCTGTTTCAACTGGCCGGGCAACTGGAGCAAGCACGCCCGTGGGCGGCGCGGCGCCCGCCTGTTCACGGGTCGGCCGAAACGCTGGCGTCGCTGCGCGAGGTCTCGTCAGCCGCATGAAACTGCGTCGCTTCGAGATTCGTTGGGCGGCGGCGATCGGGCGCGCGCTGTTGCCGCCTGGACTGTTGGGCGGTCTGGTCGACGACGTCGATCTGGGCGAGGCGCTGCGAGTGGAATGCGCCGAGCCGCCCTGGTACGCGGCGCTACTTTTGCGCGCGTCGCTGTGGATGACCTGGTTCTCACCGCTGTTCACGCTGCGCCGCCTGCGTACCTTCGGCGGGCTGGATGCGGCGGCGCGCGAGCTGGTGCTGGAGCGACTGCTCGACAGCCGCGTCTACGTCGTGCGCGCCACCGCCACGTTTCTGAAGCTGGCGTCGTGCATGTTGCTGCTGGGACACCAGCGCGTGCTGCGCCGGATCGGCGCCTACGAATACGGCCGCGAAACCGAGACGGCCGCCGCGCCGGTGATCATTCCCATCAACCGCGCCGGTGGCCCGTCGTGACACCCGGATTTTTCGACGCCCGCGACGCCGACAGCGACATCGCCGCCGCCGAAGCGGACTTTGTGGTGGTGGGCTCGGGCGCGGGCGGCGGCGCGGCGGCGCGCGCGCTGGCGGGCACGGGCGCGCAGGTGCTGGTTCTGGAAGAAGGCCCGCGCGTGCCGACCGCCGAGCTGGGCAACACCGCGCTGGCCACCATGGCCCGGCTGTATCGCAACCAAGGCAAGCAAACCGCCTTCGGTCGCGCCACCACGCCGATCCTACAAGCGCGCTGCGTGGGCGGCGGCACGCTGGTGAATTCGGCCATCGTGTGGCGCGTGCCGGACAAGGTGATGGCCGACTGGCATCAGCGCTTCGGCCTGGGCGACGGGATGCCGGCCTCGGCGCTGGACGCCGCGTACACCCGCATCGAACAGGAGATGTCCGTGCGGCCGGTGGTGGAAGGCGTGACGTCAGGCCGGCAGGACGCGCTGATGCGCGACGGAGCGGCGCGCGCGAAACTGGACGGACGCTTCTTGCATCGCAACGAACGCGGCTGCCGCGGTTCCGGCCGCTGCATGCACGGCTGTCCATACGAGGCCAAGCAGTCGACGGCGGTGAATTTCTCGCCGCGCGCGGTGGCCGACGGCGCGGCCGTCTATTCCAATGCCACCGTCGAGCGCGTGGTGCTCGAAAAAGGCCGCGCGGTGGCGGTGACCGGGCGCGTGTCGGCGAGCGGCAGTAACGGCGACGGCAATGGACGGCCGCGGCACTTTCGGGTGGCGGCGCGCCAGGCGGTGATCGTCGCGGCGTCGGCTGTTCAAAGTCCAAACCTTTTGCGCCGCAGTGGCCTTGGCCGCCCGCACCTGGGCGATCACTTCATGGCCCACCCGGGCACCGCCGTGATGGCGTTCTATCCGCAGCCGGTGCACGCCTGGACCGGCGCCTCGCAAGGGTTCGAGGTGCTGGGCTTGCGCGAAACGCTGGGCGCGAAGATGGAATCGATCAACGTCCCGCCCGAGGTGGCGGCGGCGCGCCTGCCCGGCGCCGGCCGACGATTGGGCGCTTATCTAGAACGGCTGGATCACGCCGCCGTCTGGATGGTGGCCGTGCGCGCCCAGGCCGAAGGCCGCATTCGCCCGTCGGCGCTGTTCGGCGATCACGTCAAGTACGACCTCACCGCCGCCGACATGGATCGCGTGCGGCAAGGTTTAAAGCGCCTGTGCGAGATGCACTTCCTGGCCGGCGCGACGGAGGTGATCCCGGCCGTTTATGGCCTGCCGGAGATCTTGCGCTCGATCGACGAGATCAAGATGTTCGACGGCGCGCCGCTGGATCCGCGCGCGTACAGCATGGTGGCCTCGCACCTGTTCGGCGGCTGCCGCGCCGGCAGCGACCCGCGCACGTCGGTGGTCGACCCGCAGTTGAAAGTGCACGGCACCGACGGACTTTACGTCATGGACGCTTCGGTCTTCCCGACCAACACCGGCGTCAACCCCCAGCACGGCATCATGGCCATCGCCACCGTGGCAGCCGAGCGGCTGTGCTAGTGCGCCGCGCAGAAGTCGCGCACCAGCTCGTGCAGCACGTGCAAGCCCCAGACGAAGCCTTGGGTCGGAATGCGTTCGTCGTGGCCGTGGTACATCTGGCTGAACTTCACCGTCGCATCCAGTTGCACCGGTGAAAACCCGTAGCAGATGGCGCCCAGCTTTTGATAGGCGAAGGCGTCGGTGAATCCCGGGATCATGTACGGCACGGCGGTGGCGCCCGGATCGTGCTTGCCGAGGACCGCGACGATGGCGTCGTAGAGCGCTGTGCCCACGGGGAAGGTGGTGCCGTCGTGCTGGTCCAGCACGGTGAAGCGGACGTCATCGCCCACCACGCGGCGGATCTCGTCGAGAAATTGCCCGGCGCTTTGTCCGGGAACGACCCGCCCGTCAACCCCGACGGTGGCGGCCGCCGGGATGACGTTGATCTTCGTGCCGCCGCTGAGCATCGTCGGCGAGGCAGTGTTGCGCAGCATCGCGTTCAGCGGCAACGCCTGCTCCAGATTGCGGCGCTCCAACCAATCCAGCAGCAGCGGGGACAGCGACGGCCGCAGCAGCAGCGCCAGGGCGCGATTCTGCGGAAACGGCACGCGCGCCGCCATGGCCCGGATGAACCCGCTGACCACCTCGGTGTTGTGCTGGGGCAAACGCGCCCGCGACAATGCGGCGATGGCCCGACCCAGACGCGCCACCGCGTTGTGCGGATGAGGCATCGAACCGTGGCCGGGCGGACCAGCGGCGCTGATCTCGAACCAGCAGATCCCTTTCTCTGCCACCTGGATGGGATAAAAACGCGACGCGCCGACGTGCAAGGTGTGACCGCCCACCTCGGTCAGGACGAACTCGGCCTCGACGGCGGCGCGATGCTGTTCGACCAGGAACAGCGATCCGTTCTTCGAACCGGCTTCTTCGTCGGCGACGGCGGCGAAGATGACGTCGCGGTCCAATGGCACGCGCTGGCGCTTCAGTAACAGCAGCGTCATCAGGCTCATCGCCACCATGTTCTTCATGTCGACGGCGCCGCGACCCCAGACGTAACCGTCGTGCTCGACAGCGGCGAAGGGCGGGTGTTGCCAGGCCTGCGCGTCGGCCGGCACCACGTCGAGGTGGCCGTTCAAGAGCAGCGGCGCTTTTTTCCCCGAGCCCGTCAGGCGCGCGACCAAATTGGTGCGCCCGGGCTCTTTTTCGAGCAATTGGCAGCCGATGCCCTCTTTGGCCAGTACCCGAGCGATGTATTCGGCGGCGGGCCGTTCGTGGCCGGGCGGGTTGCTGGTGTCGAGCCGCAGCAGCGCTTTGAGGTGGTCGATGGCCTCGCGCTCGACGGCGACCCGATCAACCTCGTTTGCCGCCCGAGACGGCGTCTCTGTCATTGCTTGCGCGGCAGCTTGTCAGTCAATTTGTCGACCAGGGCGACGTAAGCGGCCATCGCTGCGTCGCGGGTCATCGCTTTTCTCGTCGCCCAGGCGTCGTACTTGGCGCGCGCCTTGAAATCCAGCGGCTCCGGGCGATCGCCCTGCACATCACCGACGGTGGCTTGCTTGTAGAGGCTATAGAGCGCCAGCAACTCGGCGGTGGCCGGCGGTTTCGAAAGCTGCTTGACGCGTACCTGCGCCGCGGCGAAGTCGTCGGACATCGACATGCGGCCATCCTACCCTCACTCCAGCGTGCCGGCGTTACAACTGAGCGGCGCCAGCAGCGGGTTGCAGCCCGGGCTGCCGGCCGGCAAGTGCAGCCAGTAGTTTCGTCCCGGGATCTGAAACGGCAGATCGTCGTCCAGCATGTGAAAGCCTTCCGGACCCAGCGTCTGCAAGCGCGTCGTGCAGGCGTCGTCGGTCATGTTGATGGCGCAGCTGTTGACGCCGATCAAAAGATGGCCGGCGTGCGCGCTGGCGATGTCGGCGGGACCTTCTTCGTCCTTGGTGATCACCGCCCAGGGAAGCCCGAACTCGGCCGGCGCGGCGTTCACCCACATCAGGCGATCGTCCAGCGACGTGCCGCTGTGGTCGTAGCTTTGTGTGCGGGTGTCGCGGTTGATGATGGTGAACATCACCATGCCGCGCGCGTCGTCGACGGTGGGCCAGCCCTCGGTCATCAGGCGCTCGCGTGGCGAGGCGTGGGTGCCACGCAACCAGGCGGGCGTGATGATGTGATCCCGGCTGAAGGCCTTCAGGATCACCGCTTCCAGCGGAACCAGATCGCTGATCGGCGAGCCGCCGGTGTCGTCCTTGATTTCGAGCCAGATGAAAATCGGCACGTGGCGCGGGTGCGCCGTCGACCAGGTGGCGATGATGTTCAGGCAGTCATCCAGCTTCTGGCAGCTGCTGTTCGGGTCGATGAGGACGATGTGATAGACGTCGTAGGTGCCGTCGCTGTTGAGGTGCACGTCCAGCTCCAGCGCGCGCACGCCACCGGCCAGCTGCTGGTCGAGCGGTGGCTGGGTGTACTTGTGGCTGGCGTCGAAGGCGATGAGCGGCGCCTGGTGGTAACTGTTGTGCGTCCCCGCCACTTGCAGCGCCTCGACGGTGACGGTGGTCAGCCGGGCAATCGACACGTCGGCGGCATCGGCGCTCCCCACGTGCCCATCGAGCGCATCCGCCACGATGGGACCGTCGGGGCGATCGACTCCGACCACCGTGTCCGCCGCCGGACCGTCAACCGGCGGGCGCGCGCCGTCGACGGTCAGTCCCGCGTCGATGGTGCCCACTGCATCGCCCGAAGGTCCATCGATGCCCGCGTCGGTGAAGGTCGCTGCGCCCGCGCCGCTTTTTCCGCAGCCACCAATGCTGGCGCCGCCGGTGCAGACCATGCCCAGCACAAATAGCCTCCCCAGGAGTCTTGTCACGGATCGCGAACCGGAGCTGATCATGCCACTGTCTCCGTTGTCGGCGCTTCCCTGACGAAGGGTACTCGTGCTATTGAATAAAAGTCAATGACGCCCACCAGCGCACCCGCAGCGACCGCCCCCGACAGCTCGCGTCTGACCCTTGATCAGGCGGTGGGCGCGGTGGTGGCGCAGAAGCGCGCGTTCGCGCGTTTGCCGGTGAGCGAGCGGATCGCCTTGCTGCAGGCGCTGGAGGGGCCGTTCTTGGCCGCCAGTCCCGGCTGGGTGGCGGCCGCTTGCCGCGCCAAGCAGATCGCCCTTGATGCGCCGGTGTCCGGCGAAGAATGGCTGGCCGGCCCGGCGGTGACCGCGCGCAACATTCGCCTGCTCACCGAAAGCTTGCAGCACATCGCGCGCCACGGCCGTCCGCCGCTGGGCCGGCGAGTGCGCACGCGCACCGACGGCCTGGTGGAGGTCTCGGTGCTTCCCGCGGGCGGTTGGGACGGGACGCTGTACAAAGGCCTTTCGTGCTGGGTGCGTTTACAGCCCGGCATCGACCAAGCCGCCGCCGAACAACGCCAGGCCAGCTTCTATCAGCAGCGCGATCCGGAAGGAAAAGTGGCGCTGATCCTGGGCGCCGGCAACGTCGCCTCGATCCCGGTGATGGACGTTCTTTACAAGATGTTCGTCGAGGGCGCGGTCTGCGTGCTGAAGATGAACCCGGTCAACGAATGGTTGACGCCCTTTCTCGAGCAGATCCTGGCGCCGATCATTTCGCGCGGATTTTTGCGCATCGTGCGCGGCGCGGGAGATGTCGGCGAGTATCTGTGCCAGCACCCTGACGTCGACGAGATTCACATCACCGGCTCCGACAAGACGCATGACCGCATCGTCTGGGGTCCGCCCGGCCCCGAACAGGATCGCCGCCGGCGCGACGGCCTGCCGGTTTTGAAGAAAGCGATCACCTCGGAGCTTGGCAACGTCAGCCCGGTGGCGATCGTCCCGGGAAAATTCACCGACAAGGAGCTTTGGTTCCAGGCGCGCAACCTGTGCACGATGCTGGTGAACAACGCGTCCTTCAATTGCAACGCCGCCAAGGTGCTGATCACCGCCAAAGGCTGGCCGCAACGCGATCGCTTCCTTGAATTGCTGGCCAAGGCCGTGGGCGAAGTGGCGCCACGGGTGCCGTACTATCCAGGCGCGCGCCAGCGTTATGCCGAACTTGTGGGCAGCCGAAAAGACGTGCGGATTCTTGGCGCCACGGGCCGCGGCAGCGGCGACGGCTTGCCCTGGGCCTTTCTTCCCAACATCGACGCCAGCCGCACCGACGAGCCGCTGTTCCAGATTGAACCGTTCTGCGGCGTCCTGGCCCACACCGAAGTCGGCGCCGCAGATCCAATTTCGTTCCTGGACACCGTTACAAATTTTTGCAACGACCGCCTATGGGGCACGCTGAACGCCACGCTGATCATCGATCGCCGCAGCGAAACAGATCCGACCATCGCCGTCGCGCTGGACCACGCGGTGAGCGCGCTTCGGTACGGCACGGTGGCCATTAACCTGTGGCCGGGGGTTTGTTATGGCAGCGTCTCGCCGCCGTGGGGAGGCCACCCAAGCGCCACGCTCGGCAACATCCAAAGCGGCCTGGGCTGGGTCCACAACACCTTCATGCTGGAAGGGATCGAAAAATCCATCATCCGCGCACCGTCGCTGATGGCGCCGAAACCGGCCTGGTATTACGACAACGCCCAGTGCAGCGTGATCGGCCAGAAGCTGGCGGCGCACGAGATCCACCCGCGGGCGCTGCGCATCCCGGCGCTGGTGCTGGCCGCGCTGCGCGGGTGAAGGACCAGCGTCGCTTGCCGATGCGAGACGCGGGGACGATTTTCTTCGCGGCATCTTTCGCCGCGCTGGTCGTCGTTCAACCGATCGCGCCGGCGATCGCTCATGCCCAGCCGTGCGCCAACGCCGAGGATCGCCTGGCCGTGGTTCGCCAGCGGCTGCGCGCTGACGCCAAAGACGCGCGCGTCTGGGCCTGGGGCTGGGGGTTGGGTTTCACGGCGCTGGCCGTCGGCCAGGCCGGGCTGGCGGTGACCCGATCGGATCGCGGTCAGCGCGCCGATCTTTACGTCGGGGCCGGCAAGTCGGTGCTGGGCCTGGTTCCGATTCTGTTCGTGCCGGTGCCGGCGGTGCGCGACGCGGACGTCTTCGACGGTCACCTCACCGCGGCGGCGACGGCGCCGGATCAGCGATGCGCTCTGCTGGCCGAGGGCGATGGCTTGCTGGCGCGCAGCGCCGACGACGAAGCGTTCGCGGGTGGCTGGCTGGCGCACGCGGCGAACGTCGCCGTCAACGGCGGTGGCTTGCTGATCGTCGGTCTCGGCTACCGGCGCTGGGCCACCGGCGCGGTCGGCGCGCTGATCGGAACCGCCATCGGCGAGGTGCAGGTCTTCACCCGCCCCACCAGCGCCCTGCGCGGCCGCCGCAGCGACCAGGGGCGCTGGGCGTTGGCGCCGCTGTTGGATCGCGACGCGGTGGGAATTCGCCTGGCCGGGATTTTTGATCGCTAGAGGGTCTCGTCTCAGCAGGCCTGATCGCAGACCAACTTGCCGCCACCGCAGTTCGTGGCGGTCTTTCCATCGCTGCAGGTCAGGCTGCAGGTCGCCGAGGTGCCGCACCCGAGACGGCAGTTCCCGCCGGCGCACGAAGCCTTGCACTTCGACGAGGTGGCGCAAGTGAATGCGCAGCCACCATCGGCGCACGCCAGATCGCAGCTGCCGCTGATCCCGCAGCCCAGGCTGCAGCCGACTCCCGTGCAGCCCAGGCTGCAGGTCATCGACGTCGCGCAGCTGCAACTGGTGCCCGCAGCGCAGCCGGGAGCACCGCCCGCACCGCCGTCCATCGCGATGCCGCCGGCACCGCCGCCGTCCATTCCGCTGGCGCCACCGGCGCCGTCCGTTCGCGCGTCAACTTCGGAAACGTCCGAACCGCCCACACCGCCGGTCGCGTTCGCGTTTGCGTCAGCGACCGCGCTTCCGCTGCTGCCGCCAGTTGCACCGACGGCGACATCCGTGCCGCTGCCAGCACCGACGTCATTTCCACCGTCGTGCCCGCTGGCGCCCGCCGCGCCGGTGCCCGGATACGGTTCCGCCGGACCGCAGTCAATTCCGGCCAGGCCAAGGACGGCCAGAAAACGCGCGACCGCCAGGCTTTTCCGCACAGCAGCGCTCATGCTCTTATTTGAAAGCCTAGGCCGCTATTGACCCACGGTCAATAGCGGGTTAGAAAGCAAGACGGCCGGATGATGTCTCTTGGGTCCGCCTTGCTGGTGCTTCTGTTCGCCGCCGCCGGCATCGCCGCGGACGCCCCCGGCGCGCGCCTGGATGCCCTGGCCACCTTGCCGCCGCTCGCCCTGGCCGAACGCCTCGGCGGCACCTCGCCCGATGATCTGATCGTCCTTGGCCGCGAGGCTGTGCGCCGCCTGGGAACGTATCGCGCCCGCCTTTTGAAACAGGAGCGCGTCGACGGCAAGCTGTTGCCGCCTCAGACCATGGAGGTGATCGTCCAGACCTCGCCGCGCGCGCAACGCCTGGACTATGTCGAAGGCCCGAAGGCCGGACGCCACGTCATCTGGACCCAGAAACGCCCGACCGAGATGCTGGTGCGCGAAGCGGGGATCCTGGGCATCACGTCGTTGTGGATTGATCTCGGCGGCCGGCTGGCGCACGGCGATTCCAACCACAACGTCACCGAGCTCGGCTTCGGGCCGCTGCTGGATCTCGTCTCCAGCGATCTGCACAAGGCCGACGCCCAGGGCGGTCACGTCCGCAAGAACCAGGGCTTCGACGGCAGCGGTTGCTTTTGGATGGAGTACACCGCTCCGCCCGGCGCCAGCGGCCTTTACGCCCAGCGCACCCGCCTGTGCATCGACGCCAAGCTGGGACTGCCGGTGAAGATCGAAGTGCACGACGCCCACGGTTTCTTGGAGCGGTACGAATACACCAACATCCGCCCTCACCAGACGATCGACCCGTCGCTGTTCGAAAAGGTGTGAAGGAGCGAACCATGCCCGCGCCCGAGAGCATCGTCGCCAATCCGTCGTCACTGGCCTGGCGAAAGATCGTTCGCTTGTCGCTGCCGCTGATCTTGTTCGTGGTCCCGACGACGGCCATCGGGTTCGGCGTCTTGATCCCGAATAGCTGCATCGCCGGCTGGAACCAGCTGTCGCTGGGCTTCGGCTCGACGGTGTTCTTCGCCTGCGTGACGTACGTGATGGGCGTTCGCGCGGCGCTCAAGGGCTAGGCGTTCAGAGGCCGGCGGACGTGGCGTTTTCCAGCACCGCCGCCGCGCCCAAGCCGCCCGCCGCGCAGATGCCCAGCAGTGCGCGCCGTTTGCCCGTGCGGGCCAGTTCGTTGGCCATGGTGGTGACCATGCGCGCGCCGGTGGCGGCGAAGGGATGGCCCAGGGCCAACGAACCGCCGTGCACGTTCAGCCGTTCGGGATCGATCCGGCCCACCGCCGCCGATCGCCCCAGGCGCAGGCGGGCGAAGGCGTCGCTGTCCAGCACCTTCAGCACGCTCAGCACCTGCGCCGCGAAGGCCTCGTGCATATCCACCAGATCGACGTCGGGGAGCGCGCACCCGGCGCGGTCCAACGCCAGCGGCATGGCCAGCGCCGGGCCGATCAACAGCTGGTCTGCCGGATCCACGCCGACGTAAGCCCAACTGGCGAACCGCGCCAGCGGACGCAGGCCCAACGCGCGCGCCTTGTCCTCGCTCATCAGCAAAACCGCGGCGCCCCCGTCGGTCAGCGAGCTGGAATTTCCGGCGGTCAGTGTCCCGTCGGCGGCGAACACCGGTTTCAGCTTGGCCAGTTTTTCCACGCTGGTGTCGGCGCGAACGATGGTGTCGCTGTGAACCCAGCGTCCGCCCGCCTCGACCGGAACTACCTCGTCGGCAAAGCGGCCACTGGCGATGGCGGCGGCGGCACGCTGGTGCGAGCGCACCGCCAGCTCGTCCTGGGCGGCGCGGCTGATCTCGTTGCGCCGGGCCATTTCTTCGGCGGATTCGCCCATCAGCTTGCCGGTGGTGCGCTCGGCGATGCGCGGCACGCGCGGTAGCACCTCGGACAGCGGGAACATCTGCGCCAGCACCCCCAGCACATCGGCGGGCGTCGGCTTGCCATAGATCAGCGGCGCGGCGGCGTGCACCACCTTCTGCGGCAGCTTCACTTCGGCGTTGCTGGTGGAATCCGATCCGCCGGCGACGATGACGTCGGCTTCGCCGCGCTCGATGGCCGCCGCCGCCAGCGTCACCGCCTGCAGCCCGGAAGCGCAAGCGCGCGTCACGGTCATCGCCTCGACGGCCGGATCAAGGCGCAGGTCCAGCGCGATCTCGCGACCGACGTTGGGCGACAGCCCGGGCAGGATGACGCCGCCCCAGATAATGGCGTCGATCTCGGCGCGCGCCGTCGGAAACCGCGCCAGCAGGCCGCGTACCGCCGCGGCGCCCAGCGCCATGGTGTCCAGCTTGAGAAACTCAGCGAAGGCTTTGACGAAGGGCGTGCGCACGCCGCCCACCACGACGGCGCGGCGCCCGTTCGGAACTGGATTTTCGCTTCCCGATGGCATGACGGTTTCCTTGCCTTTCCTTGCCTTGCCTTGCCTCAGGCGCCGATCAGCGCGCCGCCGCACACCCGCAGCACCGCCCCGGTGACGCCCACCGCGCCCGGCGATGCCATGAAGGTAATCACCTCGCCGACGTCCGACGGCAGGCCGCCCTGCCCCAGCGCGCTCAGACGCCGGCCGGCTTGCCGAATCATCAGAGGAATGGCGGCGGTCATGCGCGTCTCGATGAATCCCGGCGCCACGGCGTTGACGGTGATTCCGCGCGGGGCCAGATCGATGGCGCGGCGACGCACGTACGCCGCCACGCCCGCCTTGGACGCGGCGTAGTTGGTCTGCCCGACGTTGCCCGCCAGGCCCGCCACGGACGACAGACAGACCTCGCGCCCGAACGCGCGCAGAAGACCGCCCGGGCGCGCTTCATCCAGGGCCGCGTCGATACGGGCGATGGCCGCCAGGTTGACGTCGATGACGTCGGCCCAGGCTTCGGGCTTCATGCGCCCCAGCGTCTTGTCGCGGGTGATGCCGGCGTTGTGAACGACGATGTCCACACCGCCAAAATGTTCGGCGAGGTACCGGCTGATGGCCGCGGCCGCGTCCGTCTGGCCAATGTCTGTCAATAGGACCGACCCGCCGATGGTCCGCGCCAGCTGGCTGGCCACGCCGGCGTCTGCCGGACGATCCAGACAAACGACGTGCGCGCCCTCGGCGGCCAGCAAGCGCGCCGTCGCCTCGCCGATACCGCGCGCCGCGCCCGTCACCAGCGCCACTTTGCCGTCGAGCACGCGCACCGTCGCCGGCGCTCCGACCTGGGACGCCGCCCGCGTGTCGACGACGATCGGCTGCCCCGACACGAACGCCGAGCGCGGCGACAGCAGAAACCGCAGCACCGCTTCCAGGCGCGCCTCGGCGCCGTCGTGCACCACGCACAGCTGCGCCGTCGAGCCGCGCTTGCCGATCTCCTTGGCCAGGCTGCGGGTGAATCCTTCCAGCGCCGCCTGCGCCGCGCTGGCCGCCGCCGACGGCGCCGCGACCGGCGGTCGCCCCAGCACCACCACCCGACCATTCGTCGACAGAGCGGGGATCAACGGATGAAAAAAATCGTAAAGTTTTTGTAAGTCCGCCGCGCTCGCCACACCGGTGGCGTCGAACACCAGCGCGTGCGGCCGCAGACCGTCCGGTAGTGCGCCCAGCGCCAGCGGCGCCAGCGGGCGCCCGTACGCCGCGCAAAATTCGACCAGCGTGGGAGACGCCGGCGCCGGCGCCACCACCAGCAGGGAATTGGCGCCCGCCCGAACCAGGGCTTGGATCGCGCTGTCCCGCACGGCCACGCCGGCCGACGCCGCGCCCACCACCACGGTCTGATCCGCCAGTGGCCGTTCCTCCCACGGCCCCCGCGCGCGGCGCAGCGGCTGCGGCAGAGGCAGCGGCAATCCCAGCGTCTTGGTGAGGCGGCGGGCTTGCGGATTGGCGCCCAGCTGCAGCAACCAATCGCTCACGAGGCGGTCCTTTCTTCGAAGCGGCCGTTCAGATAGGCGAAGCCGCCCGGCGCATCACCGACGAACACGGTGCTGCCGGCGCCGACGTACAGGCCCACGCGCGCCGGCAGCGGCAGCGGCCGCGAAAACCGCACGTCGATGCTGCGAAGACGATTGACGGCGCCGGCGAACAGACCGCGGTGCAAGCCTTCTATACTCCGCGCCAGAGTGGCGAATCCGTGCAGAATGCTGCTGCGAAAACCGAACGCCTGCGCGTACGGACGCAGCCAGTGCACCGGATTGACGTCGCCGGTGAGCATGGCGAAAGACCAGCCGGCGTCGGACCGCAGCCGCCAGTAGGCTAGCTCGCGCGAGCCCGCCGGAACCAGCGCCGTCTCTTTCTTGCTGTGCACGTTGTGGCCGTTGTGGCCGTTCGGATGATGCCCGTTGGCGACGGGCGCCGGTTTCGGTGGGGCCGTCGGCACAACGGCGAAGATGTCCGCGATCAACGCTTCGGGGACGGACGCCGTCTCCGTCACCAGCCGCTGATGCAGCACCACCCGCCGGCCATTGTCATCGACGCCGACCAACTGGGCGCGCACGAGCAGCGCCTCGCCCAGCGGCAACGGCGCGTTCATCGTCAGGCGGCAACCACCATTCATCACGCGCAGCAACGGATACGGAAGGCCTTCCAGCGTTCGGGCAGCCAGCGGAAACGTCCACTGCGGAAACAGATGCGGCGGCAGGTGGCCACGATAAGCCGACGGATCGCCGCCCACGGTGCGCACGTAGTCGCGCACCAGCGCCGCGGTCGGCGGCGCCACCCATTCGGTCAAGACCGGCCGCGGAAACTCCGGCGCGACCGACGGCGTCGTCCACGACCCGCCCATTCGCTGGGCCAGCGCCGTCATTGCCGTGCGGCCGACGGCGGCCATCACCCGTCGCTGGGCCAGAATGTGTCGCGCACCGACGCCCACGCGACGCGCTTACCCCGCCGCCTTTTCGGCTCCGCTGCTGGCGCTGGTCCCGCCCGCCAGCAGATCCAGCAGGCGCTGGCCGGTGCTGGTGATCTCCTCGTGCAGGAACTTCACCCGCGGCTCGGCACGCTCAAGGTGCCGTTCCAGCGCCTCGCGCCGCTGCGGGTGGCGGCGCGCCTGCGCCAACAAGACTTCGGCGATGGCCTCGTCGGCCAGCAAGCGGGTCAACCGTTCGGCGTGCAGCATGGCGTAGGCGAAGTCGCGCTTGGGATTCCATTCATTGAAGATCGCCTTTCGCCAGGTCCCCAGCGGCTGTCCCTGCACGGTCTTCACCTTTGCGGCCATGGTGCGCGTCACCAGGTGTTGTTGCGCAGCCAGCGACAGCAACTGCAGGCGCGCCACCCGCCGTTCCAACCCGTCACGCGCCGACAGCGATCGCCAGCGGGTCTGGGCCATGCGCTTCACGAACTCCTGCGGCGCTCGCAAGATGCCGGTCAGCGCGTCCTTCATGGCCATCAGCGATTGGATCTGGCTGGTGCCTTCGTAGATGGGCATCACCAGCGCGTCGCGCAGCAGCTTCTCGGCGCCGAACTCGCGCATGTACCCGTTACCGCCGTGAATCTGCAGGCAGCGGCGGGCCATCTCCACCGCTTTTTCAGCAGCCAGGTACTTCAAAAGCGGCATGGTTCGCCGAGCGGCCACCTTATGGGCGCGGATCTCCGTGTCGCGCGCGCCGCCTAAAAACTTCCCGAACAGCGCTTTCTTGTGCGCCATCTCCTCGTGAAAAGCGCCGTGCATGGCCAGCGCACGCAGGTTGACGATGTCCGACTCCATCTCGTCCAGGTAGTCGGCGATCATCTCGTGGCGATCGATGGTCTTGCCCATTGATCGCCGTTCTGCCGCATATCCCTTCGCCAGGCGCAGCGCCGCTTCACACAGACCGATCGATTCGAAGCCCACGCCCAAACGCGCGTGGTTCATGATCTCCAGCATCTGGCGAAACCCTTCACCGCGCTTGCCCACCAGCTCAGCCGGCGTGCGATCAAACGTGATGGCCACCGTCGCCGAGCCGTGGTGCCCCAATTTTTCTTCGATGCGATCCAGCGTCGCCAGGCGGGTCCGGCTGCCATCGGCCTCGTCGCGAAACGCCGGCACCATGAACATCGACAGGCCGCCCAGGCCCGCCTGCGGATCGTCGGGCCCGCTGCCTTTTTCGGTGCGGGCCACGACGAAGTGGTACTTGCCGTGCCCCGAGGTGATGAAGATCTTCTGCCCGGTCAGGGTCCACTTGCCGTCGGTGTCTTGCGTCCCCACCGCGCGCAGCGCCGCCATGTCACTGCCGGCGTCGGACTCGGTGATGTCCATGCTGCCCCAGGCGGCGCCGCTGGCGATCTCCGCCATCTCGGCGGGCCAGCGGGTGCGGGTGATGCGGCCGGTGGCGGGGTCGTGCACGGTGGTGCCTTCCAGCAGCGACAGGACCAGCATGGCCATCGCCGTACCGCTGTGAAATCCGTAGTGGGTCATCACCGAGACGTCGGCGCGGGCCAAGAGCTCAGCGTTGATGAAGTAAAGCAGCATGGGCGCGTTCATGCCGCCCAGCTCCCGCGGCAAGTTCAGGCCGTGCAGCCCCAGCTCGGCGATCTTGCGCGTGATCGCCTCAAGGCGCGGCGGAAAGGTGGCTTCGCCGTTCGCGAACCGAATTCCCTCGCGATCGATCTCGGCTGCGTGCGGCGCGATCTCCTCGGCCACGAACTCGCCAACCATCGCGGCGATCTCGCGATAGAAGGTCAGCGCTTCGGCGGCGGTCTTGAACCCATCGGCGAACCGATAGCCAAGCTCGGTCACCGAGACCACCGTCTCCCAGTCAATGCCGTCTTGCAGGTAGTACTGAAGGTCGTCGTTGTCGCGCAGGAAGCTTGCCATGCCGCCCTCTCGATGGTCTCGCCGTGGTCGTGGTCTTTTTGGCCACCTCTAGCCCGTTATTGAATCTTAGTCAATAGCGGGCCGGCCGACACCCAAACCACCAATCGCCTCTGTCAACGCAGTCTATCCTGGGGCGCCGTGGCCCTTGCGAATCAAATTGTCCAAAGCCCGGGCCAGCTTCGGATCCCGCTCGACCGCCTTGGCCAGCACGCCGGCGTAACCAGCGATGAGAATTTCGCGTAGATCGTCGCGTTTCAATTCCGGATGGACGATCCAATCGAGACAAGCGCCCTCCACCATGGCGATCCAAGCCCGCAGCGCCGCCCGCAGCACCGGGCGCGGCTTGGAGATACGAAAATCACGCAGGAAGTACTGCATGACCACATCGCGGTGCTCTTCCAGAATGGCGTGCATCTCCTTGGCCACCGCCGCCCCACCGCGATAGATGGCGGCGTACACCGGGCCGTGCTCCTGCACGTAGTTCAGGTGGGCGTCGACGGCGGCGCGCAGCCGAGCGCCTGGCTGCAGCTTGGGATCGGGCTCGGTCATGCGCAAAAGCTGCGACGACGCCTGGCGGATGGTCTCGACGTAGAACTCTCGTTTGCCGCCGAAATAGTGATAAAGCAGGCCCTTCGACATACCAGCGGCCTGGGCCACGTCGTCGATCGAGATGTCGTCGTACGAATGGTTCGAGAACAACCTGATCCCCAACTCTAACAGCCGGGCCCGGCGCTCGTCGATCTGAAGGCGGACTCTGCGTTGTGCGGCCATGAGACGCGCGGCATCTTACTCGATCGCCGTCGGCCCCACGACAGCGATAGCGAAAACTAAGACGGCGCCGACCACTAAAGGCCGAACGCCGTCTGCAGGCTACGCAGCAGATCGAGATCGTTGGTCTTGATCCGCCCCGAGATGAAATCGACGGCGCCCGGCTTCCAGGTGCCGTTGATCAGTTTCAGGAAAAGTTCAGCCGATGTCTTCAGAACGCAGTCGGCGTTCTCGGTCTTGCCGGCCACCACCTCGCAGGCGGTCGGCGACAGGGTGACGGTCCATTTCAGCGCGGCCGTATCGCCCAGCGACAGATAGTACGTGGTCGCTTTTTTGACGGCGCCCGGTTGAAACCGAGCCTTCAACGTGGTGAGCGAAGTGGCAAGGCCGTTGTGCATGTGGACCATGCTATCACGGCCGGGTGGTTATTGACCTACATTCAACAAGCGAAAGGCCCCGGCGGTGAAGCACCGCCAGGGCCTTATTTTTCCGAGAAAGCGGTCGCTGCCGCGTTTCCTTACTCTAGCTCGTTGGTGATGATCGGAGCCTTGCTGCCGCTGACGTCGCCGTTGCCGTCGACCAGGCCGACGCGCTTGAAGTCAGAGGTGGTGCCGTTGCAGTCCAGGTCGCCGGTCACCTCTGCGGTGAACGTGGCGGCGCGGAGCGTGCCGGTGCTGGTGTAGCGCGGCAGGTACAGGTGCGGGTCGGGCAGCGAGAACTGCAGGGCGACCCACTCAGGCGCCTGCCAAGCGACGGCGCCGCCCGGGCACTTGCCGGTGTCCATGCAGCCGCATTCCTTGGCGGCTTCCAGCGTGGCGGCCTTGCCCAGCGACGGGAATTGTTTGGCGACGGGGTTGCCCGTGGCATCCATGTGGTCGGTCTCGTAGTAGGTGACCGAGCCGGCCCACATCTTGTTCAGGTGGCCCACCGCCTCGGCGGTGCGCGAACGCTTGATGTACTTCGAGAAGGCCGGGATGGCCACCGCCGCCAGGATGCCGATGATGGCGACGACGATCATCAACTCGACCAACGTGAAACCAGCTTGACGCTTGCGAATGAACATTTTCGGGATCCTCCGTTTGAGTGGTGATTGAGAACGTCGACGGCGGGGGCTATCGGCGGACGCTTTCGGTAGATTGAATGCGGCGCAAACTCTTCATTGCAGCGTTCGTGCCGCCCGCTGGCCGCCTGATGGTGGCGCCGATTCCAGGGCTATTGCCGATGCCGCCGCCGGGGCCTGCCGCAAATGGTCACTTTCTCACGCGCAAACTGACCAACTTCGGTCCAGCCCAAGCGGCCCACACGTCAGACGCCGGTGGCTGTCGGCCCACACGGGCGCTGTGTCTACCGGCGCGCGCCGGGGCTGCGCTGCTGAAATTTCAAACCGGCCGCCGCGGCCCCGTGTCGTTCGCGAAAGCGCGCGCGTTCGACAGAGGTGGTCACGTCGCTGGGGTCATCCGCTGCGGCGCGGGCGCGCGCGCTGTCGTCGATCGCGTGTCCCAGCTTTTCAAACATCCGCAGCGAAGCGGCGTTCTCCGGAATGATCGCCGCGTACACCTGCTCGAGGCCCAGGACCGCGAAGGCGAAGGCGTGCAGCATGATCCCAAAACGTGTTCCCAGCCCCTGCCCTTGTTGATCACGCGCGCCGATCAGAATGGCCACCTCGGCGTCGCGGTCGGTGACGTGGCGAAGGTCGGCGTCCCCGGCCAGGGCGCCGTCGCAATCCAGCAGGAACGGTCGCCCGTCTGTTTCAACCAGCGCCGCGAAATGCGCCTCCACGTCGGCGGCGTTCATATCGACCGTGTTGGTCAACAGGCGCCGGTTGTCGGGCTGGTTGTAAAACGCGGCCAGCCGGGTGGCGTGGGTGCCCACCTCTTCCCACCACGGCTCGCACGCGCGCAACGTGCCTTGCGGGGTTTGCCATTCGATCGACCAGCGCGGGCGCGCGTTCACGGCCGTCAGACTAACGCGGTCGTCACGCCGACAGGCGGCCGATCTTGGCGTCGCCTTCGGACAAGGCGATGATGAACTCGTAGAAGGCGGCGTTGGCGTGTTCGATGGCCAGACCCACGCCGGTGCCACGCCCATCGTCGATCTGCCGGACCACGCGACCTTTGGCCAGAGCGATGCGTTTGCCCGGCAGAACGAACCCGAACGCCACGCGGGCGGCGATCGGCGGCGCTGCCGTTTCCACGAACGCCGCCAACCGACAACCACGAACCGAAACATCCGACAGCTCGATGGTGGTCGCGTCCTGGCTGCCCTCGGTCTGCAAACGCACCGGCAGCCCCAGCTTGAACCGAGGATGGCGG
>DASXQB010000420.1:0-2987 GCA_036493295.1 Polyangia bacterium
GCCGTGTAACCAGGTTCACACCGGAGCGGGGAAAACCCGCGCAAGACCTTACGCAGTTCCACGAAGAGGCAATTGAACCCCGCGACTTTCCTGGACCCGTGATCCGGCACGCATTGTGCTGCATGTAGTCCATGTAGGAGCCGACCGGGCTCAGGAGGTCGAACGGATGTCGTCACGCCCCCAGCGCCAGCCTGAAATCTCTGTCGTTCTCGCCGTGCGCGACAACGAGGAGACCGTTGGACACCAGATCCGAGCCATTGCTTCGCACCTGCGAGCGCTGGCTCGTTCATTTGAAATTCTGGTGGTGAACGACGGCTCGCGCGACAACAGCCTGTCCATCGCGCGGCTGCTCATGGCCCAGGTTCCCGAGCTGCGGCTGATAACGCGCAACTCGTCCGGCCGCGCCTTCCTGCGTGGTGCCGCCGACGCGAATGGCGACGTGGTGGTCCTGGTCGAAGCGCACCGGGCTGTATCACTGGCGCCGCTGGGATGGGCGTTGTCGCGCCTCGCAGCCGGGCGCGAGGCGGTGATCTTGCGGGGCCGGTACATCGTCGCGCGCCGCCTGCAGGCATTGCCGATCATCGTTCGCGCCAGCGGTCCAGGGATTTTGTTCGAGCCGGTCTTCGAGCGACGCGCCGAGGAACTGGGAATCGATGTGGTGGGCAGCCGTCCGCAACGGACGCCGCTATTGCTGCGCCCGTTCCTGCGTTTTCTGGCCGCCTAGCCGCGCCGGATCCGCCATCCGCCGGCAGCCCATGCTAGGCTTGCAGCAATGACGATTCTCGTCGCGATCCTTGGCCTTGGTCTGCTCATCGTGCTGCACGAGGGCGGCCATTTTGTGGTGGCTCGCCTGTGCGGGATGAAGGTCGAGCGGTTCTCGATTGGGTTTGGCCCGACCCTGATCGGGTTCAAGCGCGGCGGCACGCTGTTCCAGATCGCGCCGATTCCGCTGGGTGGGTTCGTGCAGATCACCGGCATGAACCCGCAAGAAGAAGTCGACCCCAACGATCCGTACGTCTACCCGAACCGGCCGACGTGGATGCGCTTTGCCACCATCGTGGCCGGCCCGGCGGCGAACTACCTGACGGCGATTCTGTTGATGTTGGGTATCCTGCTGACGTTCGGAACGTTGGCCAACACCAAGACCCAGAAGGTCCTTGAGCCGGTGGCAGGTAAGCCGGCGGCGCTGGTGGGCATGGCGGCGGGCGACGTGTTGGTGGAAGCCAACGGTCGTCCCATCTCGGCCGACGCGCCGGTCAGCGACGTTATTAACGGCGGGCACGGCGCGCCGGTGACGATCAAGGTGCTGCGTGACGGGCAGCCGCTGTCGTTCACGGTGACGCCGGAAAAACAGAGCTCGGGCGTTTATCAGATCGGCATCCAGATCGGGCCGGTGAACACCCGCGTGCCGGTCAGCTTTGGCACCGCATTGAAAGAGGCGGTGGTTTATCCGTACTACACCTCGCTGGGGATCCTGGGCGGCCTTTACGACATGATCCGCGGCCGCGTTCACGCCGATCTGTCCGGACCGATCGGCATCACCAAGCAGATCGCCAAGGCCGTCAAGCGCGGCCCGGACGAGTTCATGGGCATCATCGCCTTGCTGTCGACGTACCTGGGCTTGTTCAACCTGCTGCCGTTCCCGGCGCTGGACGGCGGGCGAGCCCTGTTTTTGGCGATCGAGTCGATCACCCGCCGCCGCGTGAACCCGCGCATCGAAGCGACGGTTCACACCGTCGGGCTGGTGTTCCTGCTGGGCGTGTTGTTGTTGGTCAGCGTTAAAGACGTCCTCGGTAAAGGTTAGGGAGACGGCACGGTCGTGACCCGGGAAAGCCGGGGCAGCCGCCCGCCCGCGCGTGTTGACGGCCGCGACCAGGCGGTGGCGCGGGTTCATCAAGGATTGGTGGGCGAGCGCGCGCTGATCGGCACGCCGTATCTCGGAGACGCGCGCCTGCGACGGGCCTACGACGACACCATTGCGCCGCGCACAGGCGCGGCGCTGGCGAAAATTCTGGCCGAGGTCGCGCCGGCGCCGGCCACGCGGGCGGCACGGCGGCTGCGACTGCTGGATCTGGGCGCCGGCACCGGCGCGGCCAGCGAAGCTTTTCGCGCGCACTTCGGGCAGGTGGACGTGGTGGCGGTCGATCAGGTGCCGGCGCCGGGCGTGTTGACCGCCGATCTCGAGCGTTTCGACATTCCGCCGCGGTTGGAGGGACGGTTCGACTTCATCGTCGCCGCTCACGTCTTGAACGAATTGCACGCGCGCGAACCGCTGGCCACGCGCATCGCCGCCCGGGCGCGCAAGGCGCAGGTGTGGTGCAATCGTTTGCTGGACGACGGCGGAACGCTGATCCTCCTCGAACCCGCGCTGCGCGAGACTTCGCGCGAGCTTCTGGCCGTGCGCGATCAGCTGGTGGCCGCCGGTTTGGTGGTAGTGGCGCCGTGCCTGTGGATCGGCCCCTGCCCCGCGCTTGGCCGCGAGCGCGACTGGTGCCACGACACGGCCGTGCGCGCCGACGCCAAGGGCCCGGCGGCGCGCGTCGATTTCAGCTATCTGGCCGTACGAACCCAGGGCGAACCGGTGACCGATCCAACCTTGTTCCGCATCGTCAGCGCCCCGCTGGCCGAGAAGGGCCGCCTGCGCATCTTCGGCTGCGGCCCGGCCGGACGACAGCCGCTGGTGCGCCTGACCCGCCACGAAAGCGACAGCAACGCCGCCTTCGCCGATCTCGAACGCGGCGACCTGGCCCGCGTCGCGCGCACCACTTTCGCGCGCGATGGGCTACGGATCACCGAAGAGACGGTGGTTTCGCGCCCGAGATAGAAGCAACGTCGCGACTCGGGCGCCCTCCCCCGCCGACCTGCGTCGTGGGCTCTCCCAAAGGGAGAGGCGATCGGGAAGTGGTTTCGCGGGGTGCCGGACGCGAGCGTTTACGTGCCGGCGGAGTAGTCGTCGTTGTACGTGATCTGTTCGGGGGTGAGCGAGT
>DASXQB010000421.1:0-16103 GCA_036493295.1 Polyangia bacterium
GCCTCCATCGACGTCTCTCCTGGGTCGGTGGTGCCGGCGGGGATCTCATAGTGCACCTGGCCGATGCCGTGGCGGTATTGGCGCAAGAGCAGCACGTCCCCGTCGGTGGTCACCGCCACCACGTTCACCCAGGGGGCGTATTCCTGCACCCAGTACTCGGGGATGATGGTGCCGTTCGGCAGCTCGACGCGTTCGACGCGCACGGTGTACCAGAACTTGCGCGAGAGGTATTCGCTGGTGAGGACCGTCCACGGTTTCGGATCGTCGGGCAGGTGCAGCGGCATGATTTACGGCGGCGAGTCTATGATGCTTCGCGCGCGCCGGAACACCGATTCCAGCATGGCCGGCGTCAGCTTGCCGGTGTTGGTGTTCTGCCGGCTGGGGTGATACGCGCCCAGCAGCACGGGCGGCCCGATGGGCAACGCCACCTGGCAGCCATGGGCGAAGGCCGGCCGCGGGCGCGGCCGCGCGCTTGGGGAAAGCGCCGCCAGGTGCGCCAGGTAACCGTCGAAGCCGATCTTGCCCAGCGCCACCACCACCCGCAGCCGCGGCAACGCTGCCAGCTCGGCGGTCAGGTGCGGGCGGCAGCGGGCGATCTCCTCGGGCAGCGGTTTGTTGTCGGGCGGCGCGCAACGCACGACGGACAGAATGTACGCGTCGGTCAGCTTCAAGCCGTCGTCGATCGAACGCGAGGTTTCGATGTTGGCGAATCCGTTCCGCTGCAGGGCCCGCATCAGAAAATCGCCCGAGCCGTCGCCGGTGAACACGCGCCCGGTGCGGTTCGCGCCGTGCGCCGCCGGGGCCAGACCGACCAGCAGCAGGCGCGCCTGCGGATCGCCAAAGCCGGGGACTGGTTTTGCCCAGTAAGTGTCGTTTCGGTGGGCGGCTTTTTTTTCTACGCCGATGCGCTGGCAGTACGTCCGCAAGCGCGGGCACGCCTGGCAGGCCACCACGGCGGCGCGCGCGGCGTCCAGCAACGGCAGACTGGCGGACGCGGCGGCGCGAGCGCTCAGAGCTTGTCCAGCGGGTAGCCGGCCTCGCGCCAGGCGCGGATGCCGCCGTCCATCGACAGCACGTTCTCGTAGCCCATCTTGCGCAGGCTGTCGGCGGCCAGCGCCGACCGGAAGCCGCCGCCGCAATAAAGGACGATGGGCGCGTGCTTGCTGGGGATCAACGTCTCGACGTCGCGCTCCAGCACGCCGCGGCCGATGTGGCGGGCGCCTTTGGCGTGGTCCTGGTCGAACTCGTGGTCCTCGCGCACGTCGATGAAGTGGAATTTCTCGCCGCGTTCCAGGCGGGCCTTGACGTCGGCGATGCTGCACTCGTGGATGTATTTTTTAGCTTCCTCGACCAAAGCGAGGAATGCGGGACTGTGTTTCATGACAGTTTTAGCCTAACGCACAAATGTCGATTTGACAGCAGAAGGAGAGGTTCTTACGGTGGGCCCTACCGTGTCGGAGAAGAAGGATTTTTACGAGGTGCTGGGCGTCGCGCGCGACTGCGACGCCGCCGAGCTGAAGCGCGCGTACCGCAAACTGGCCATGGAGCTGCACCCGGACAAGAACCCTGGCAACGCCATCGCCGAAGCGCAGTTCAAGGAAGCGTCGGAGGCCTATCAGGTGCTGTCCGAACCGCAGAAGCGCGCGGCGTACGATCGTTTCGGTCACGCCGGTCCCGGCGGTGGCTTCGGGCAAGGGTTCTCCGACGTGGGCGACATCTTCTCGGCGTTCTCCGACGTGTTCGGCGACATCTTCCGCGGCGCCGGCGGGCCAGGCGGCGGGCGGCGCGGTCCTGGACGCGGCGCCGACATCGAGACCCGGATGGACATCACCTTCGCCGAGGCCGCCACCGGCGTCACCAAGGACGTCAAGGTGCGGCGGCGCGCGCCGTGCGAGACCTGCCACGGCAGCGGCGCCAAGCCCGGCTCATCGCCGGAGGTATGCCAGCAGTGCGGCGGGCGCGGGCAGGTCATGCACTCGCAGGGCTTCCTGATGATCTCGACGACGTGCCCGATCTGCCGCGGCGAGGGCCGGGTGATTCGCACGCCTTGCACCACCTGCGACGGCGCGGGCGTCACGCACCAGGAAGAGACGCTCCAGCTGTCGATCCCGGCCGGCGTCGACGACAACGCGACCTTGCGCTTGATGGGGCGGGGCGAGGCCGGCGGTCGCGGCGGTCGACCGGGCAACCTGTACGTCGTCTTGCACGTGGAAGAAGACCCGCGCTTTGAACGCGACGGCGCTGACCTGCACACCGAGGTGGCCGCCAGCTTCCCGCAGCTGGCCCTGGGCGACACCGTCACCGTCCCGACCATCGACGGCGAGGCGACCCTGGATGTCCCGGCCGGCACGCAGCCCGGCGACACCCTGCGCCTGCGCGGCAAGGGTATGCCGCGCCTGGAAGAGCGCGGCCACGGGGACATCATCGCCCACGTCAAGCTGGTGGTGCCCAAAGCGCTGTCCAAGGACGAGGAGCAACACCTGCGGGCCTATGCCGCCGCCGGCGGGCAAAAGGTGCAACCCGAACGCTCCGGCATCTTCGGCCGCAAGAAGAAAAAGTAGTCGCGCGCCCGGTCGCGCGACTCAGCGCTTGTCGGCGGTGCGCGGCTCGGACGAGCGCGCGCCGGGTAGCGCCAGCGGCAAATCGGGCACCGGGTTTTCGCCGTACAGCCAGGAATAGGCGAAGTACGACGCCAGCACGCGCTTGGTGTAGTTGCGGGTCTCGTCGACCCGGATGCTCTCCATGAATTCGTCCATGGCCAGCGTGCCGCGCTCGGCGATCCAGCTTTCGACCGCGCGCTCGCCGGCGTTGTAGCCGGCGATCACCAGCGGCGCCGCGCCACCGAAGTGCTTCCACAAAAAACCTAGAAAGCGCGAGCCCAGCTCGACATTCTTGGCTGGATCCATCAGCACCTCGCGGTTCACGGGCGCGTGGTTGGCGAACCGCTGGGCGGTCTTGATCAGCATCTGGGTCAGGCCAATGGCGTTGGCGAACGATTCGATGCGCGGCGAAAAGGCGCTCTCCTCGCGAATGATGGCCAGCTGCAACGCTTCGGGCAGATCGTTGGCGGCGGCGTTCTTGCCGATGAGCTGCGGGAACGCTCGTGGGTACGACAGCTTCCACTTCGCCTCGCCCAGCGACTGGGGGTATTCCAGGCGATAGTCGGTCAGCGTGTAACGCGGGATCGAATGCGACGCGCTCCACACGCCGCCGCGATCCAGGAGGACGGCGGCGATCCACAGGAGATCTTCGTCATTCGGTTCGCCCATCGCCCGCGGGCGCTTTTCTCCTGACGTCGACAGACCCAGCTTGGACAGCTCGCGCCGGGCGTCACTACCGAGGCCCATGCGCGCAAGCTCGACGGCGCGTTGAAAGCCGGCGTCGCCGAACAGCGGGCGGGCGGCGAAGGTCCAGCGCACGGGCTGGTGCAGCGGCGCGCGCAGCTCGGCGATCAGCGCCGCGCGGGCCTTGGGGGCCACGTCGCGCAGCCGGGCCAGCGACAGCAACGCGTACACCGACAGCGGGTATTCGCGCACGGCGCGTTCGTACCAGTCGCGGGCCGGGGCGGCCTTGCCCTGGCGTTCGTAGATGCGCGCCTTCCAGTACGGCGTGCGGCCCTCGGCGTACCAGATGTCTTCGTGCGGGCAGAGGCGCAGCGTCTCGTCCAGCCAGTGCAGGGCATCGTCGTAACGCCCGCCGCGCCAGGCGGTGAACGCCAGGCGCCACAGCGCTTCGTTCAGGAGATCGCCTTTCGGGTAAAGCTCGATCACCGCCGCCAGAAGGCGGTTGGATTCGGCTTCGTCGCCGGCGTCGGCAACCAATTCGGCCGACCGCACACGGGCGTCGTCGGCATAGCTGTGGTCGGCGTGCTCGGCCTCGACGCGGGCGAACCGGGCCAGCGCGGTGTCGCGATAGATCTTCAATTGCGCTTCGTCGACGCTGGTCTGGAACGTCATCGACCCGAAGCAGCGGCCGGACTGGTACAGGGCCTTGGCGTGCAGGTCGCGGTTGTTCACGCGGGCGCAGGCCGCCTCGGCGTCGTCGAACAGCGGCGCCGCCCGCGAACGCTGGCGTTGCTTCCACACCGACTGGGCGCGGTTGTAACGGGCCCGGCACTCAAGATCCGCGTCCAGCCCGGGCGCGGCCAGCGCCGACGCGAAGGCCGACTCGGATTCGGTGTTGCGGTTGTGATCGAACAGCGACATCCCGCGCGTCACCCACTCGCCGGCGGTGTGCGCGCGCACCAGGTTGGCTTCGTACGCCGGCAGCGTCTGCGCCAGCGCGTTCAAGCGATCCGCCGCCTTGTCGCCCCACGGTTCCAACGGCGCCTCGGCCCAGACCCGGCGGTAAAGCGCGGTGATGTCCGGCAGCGCCGCCGCCACGCCGCCGGGCTGGGCGGCGACGATCTTCTCGGTGGCCTCGGCTTTCTTGAACAGCAGCTCGGCGTGGCTGGCGCTGGTCGGGCGTTCCAGCGCGCCGCCAATCGCCGCCAGCGCCTCTTGCCAGCGCCCGAGCGTCCGCAGCGCCTCGATGCGAATCGGCAGCGCGTCGGCCTCCGGCACCGAGCCCGCCGGCACGCGCGCCACCCAGTCCAGCGCGCCCGTCGCGTCGCCCCGGCGCAGGTGACAACGAGCGGCGTGATAAGCGTGGTAAGCGGACAGCTTGGGATACGTGCGGTAAAGGCCTTCGAAGATCGCTCCCGCGTCGGCCCACCTGCCCAGGGTCTCTTTCGCCAGGGCGTCCAGGTACGCGGCGGCCTGTCGCTCAGGCGCGGCCGCTGGAAGTTTCTTCATCGCCTTTGTGAACGCGGCGTCGGCGGGGCCGAAGTCTTCGGCGCGGAACAACTCGGCGGCCGATTTGACCGGCCCGTCAGTGAAGAACGGCTCCAGCCAGCGCGGATCGAACGCCACCGGCTTGCCCAGGCGCGGGCGCGGCGGTGCCGGTTCTGCCGCGGGCTTGTCGTCGTCGTCCTGCCGTCGGGCGCTGGCGTCGCCCGAGAGCGCCACCACGGCCGCCGCCAGAAAGGCCGCAGGCAGAACCGTGGCCAGGGGAGGTCTCACAAATTGAGAGTACGAACCGAACCTGTCGCCGGCAAATAATCACCGGCGAAAACAGTCGCCGGGACCCTGGCCCTCAGCCGCCCCCGGCCGTGTAGATGGTCACCCGGTTGCGGCCGGCGTGTTTTGATTTGTAAAGCGCAGTATCGGCGGCGCTGATCAGCTGGGCGGCGTCCTTGATGGTCGGATCAGGCAGCGTGGCCAATCCCAGGCTGATGGTCACCGGGATGCGGCGGCCGTCATAGACGAAGGCCATCGCCTCGACCGCCTTGCGCATGCGTTCGCCGACGATCTGGCCTTGCACCACGTCGGCGCCGCGGCAGATGACCCCGAACTCCTCGCCACCGCAGCGGGCGAACACGTCCTCGACGCGCAGCGATCCGGCCATCAGCGTGGACAGTTCGGACAGCACGTGGTCGCCGGCCTGGTGGCCATAGGTGTCGTTGACGCGCTTGAAGTGGTCGATGTCGAACAGCAGCAGCGTCAACGGCGCCGCGTGGCGTGACGAGAAAGTGAACTCACTCTCCAGCCGGTCGGTGAAATACTTCTTGTTGAACGCCCGGGTCAGCCCGTCGCGCAGGGCTGATTCGTACATCTGCTTCTGGAAGATCTCGTCCAGGTTGTCGTGGTAGGTGAACTTCAGGATCGTCGTCGAGCCGACCAGGATCTTATCGCCGTCGACCAGCTCCTTGCGATCGACCTTGAGGCCGTTGCAATAGGTGCCGTTGGTCGACCCCATGTCCTCCAGGATCACCCGATCGCCTTGCACCACCAGCTGGGCGTGCTCGCGCGAGATGCCGTCGTCCAGCAGCCGAATCTGCGCCTTCTGGCCCCGGCCGATGATGGTCTGCTCGCTTTCGATCTTGTACATCTCGCCGACGCTGGTGCCAGCCAGGACGACCAGATAGGCACGGTCCCGCTTGCCCCCTTCCGGGGCGGCGGGAGCTTCGAACATGCGCGTGCTCTCGTCGACTGGCATCAGAGCTGGTGTCCCGCGCGCATTGACATTCCCCGAGCAAGGTTAACACGGGTCGGCATGGGCCGCGCCGCCGTCATGAAGCCGCCTTCGCCAGCAACGCCTGGGCGAACGAACGCAGGCGATCGGCGCGCGCGCCCAGCGGCTCCAGGGCCGACACCGCGTCGGCGATGAGGGTGTTCAAGCTGTCGCGCGCTGCTGCTGCGTGGGCCACGTGATCAGCATCGTCAAGATCGTCCGCGTGCTGAAATGCGATTCCATAGCGCTGACCGAATCGCGACAGGGCGCTCCGTTGCGTCTGGTCGGCGCCCGCCACGGCGGCGCCTATTTCCAGGGCGGCGCAGAACAGCGCCGCCGTCTTTTCGGCGTGCAGCTGTTCGAGCCCGATGATGGTGGTGGGGGCCGTCTCGCCCAGGTCGCGGGCTTGACCCCGCACCATTCCGTTCATCCCCGCACCCCGGGCCAGGGCCAGCGAAGCGCGCAGATAATCGCCCGGTCGGACGGACCGCTGGCCGGCTTCGGCGATCCATTCGAAGGCCAAGGTCAGCAGGGCGTCGCCGGCCAGGATGGCCGTGGCTTCGCCGAAGACTTTGTGGTTGCTGGGGCGCCCGCGCCGAAAGTCGTCGTCGTCCATGGCCGGCAGATCGTCATGGATCAGCGAATAACAGTGCACGAGCTCAACGGCCGCGCAGCCCAGGCGGATCGAATCGTCGATGGCGTCGGCGCCCACCACCGCCTCCGCTGCCGCCCGCGCCAGGAGCGGGCGCAGCCGCTTGCCGGGCGCCAGCAGTGAGTAGCGCATCGCCTCGACCAGGCGGCCGGGATCGCCGTTGCCGCCGCCGGCGTCCAGCTGCCGCGCGAACAGCGCGTCCACTTCGGCGCGACGGGCCGCGACCCACGCAGCGAGGTCAGTCGTCATCGCGCTCGGGCGTGTCCAAGGGCGCCGTCCGCGTGCTGCCAGCGGGACCCGCCAGCAACACCTCGACACGTTTTTCCGCCTCGTCCAGGATCCCCGCGCCACGCCGGCACAGCTCCATGCCCTCTTCGAACGAGCGCAGGCTGTCCTCCAGCGACAGGTTGCCTCCTTCCAGGCGATCGACCAGCGCGCGCAGCCGGACCAGGATGTCGTCGAAACGTTCAGGCGCGTCACCGCCACTACCAGATTTACCATCCCCGCTCATACGGTCCGTTTTGTACGACTGTCCGGAGTGGTTTTCAACCACCGGCCGCGCCGCGCCGTCCAATCCCCCGCTGGCCCGGCGCGGTCTGACAGCCGATTTTGGTTTTGTTTCGACCAGCGAGAAGGTTGCGGCTGTATTTTTCCTTAGGTATGAGATGGTTTGATCGATTTTCCAGCCGCAAAATTACAAACGTGAGAATTGACACCCGCCGCCTTGGTGATTGAAATTGATGTTTCCCGCGTTGGGGCGAAATCAGTCCTGCCAGAAAGAAGAAGGTCCAACATGAATCGCTTTTGTTATTTGGTTGTCGCCTCGCTGTTTGCTGCCGCGTGCTCGTCGGGGGGAAGCGGCACACCGGGCTCCGGAACAGGTGGAGCGTCGTCGTCCGGAACGGGCGGTTCGGGAACCGGCGGTTCGAACCCGAGCGGGACCGGCGGCGCGACGAACACTGGCAGCGGCGGTGCGATGACCGGCACCGGCGGCGCGCCGGCCACCGGGACGGGAGGCTCAGGCGCCGGCGGCAGCGTCACCGATGGTGGCACCGATGCTGGCGGCACCGGCGGCGCGGCCGTCCCTGCCGGTCTCTCTTTCTTGGAGCGAAACGGCGACATCGGGAAGACAGGCCACGCCGTTCGACCGATGCTGACCAAGGCCAAGGCGATGACCATGACCGCCGACGCCGGCTTCAACGCCACCTTCACAGGCGCGGTTTGGAGCTCGCCTCTTTACATGGAGAAGGGTCCAAACAACAAAGGGGCATTCTTTGTCGCCACGGCGTCCAACTCGGTCTACGCGCTCGACGAGACGACCGGCGCGGTGATCTGGACTTACAACTCCCTGGGCGCGGCCAGAAACACGCCCGCTTGTGGATGCTGCGACTATGGGATCCCGCAGGGCATGTACGGCACCCCGGTCATCGATGAGGCGTCTCGCACGTTGTTCGCGGTTGGTGCTCTGGGCAACGGTTTCGCGGCGGTCGGCCTGAACATCGACACCGGTATGCCCCGCACAGGGTGGCCGGTCACGATTCCCGGAAACGCCCAGACCAACCAGCGGACGGCGCTGGCGCTGGTGAAAGGGATCCTCTACGTCGCGTTTGGCGGGCACCAGGGCGACTGCGGCGACTATCACGGCAGCGTCACCGGCATCAACATCGCCACGCCGGCGATGCGCGGCACCTGGACGGCCGCGGGGTCGCAGTCCGGCATCTGGGGCGCCGGCGGCCTGGCCTCCGATGGTGACGGCGTCTTCGCGCTGACCGGCAATGGCAGCGGCGCCAACGGCGGTCACGGGGACAGCGAAGAGGTCATTCGCATCACCGGCCTCGGCACGGCCAACAAGACCAACGCCAACGTCTATTATCCCAGCCGCTGGCAGGCCATGGATGGCGGCGACCTGGACATGGGCTGCAACGCGGCCGCCGTCTTCGACGTGCCGGGTTTGACAACCAAGCAGTTGGTCGCCCCGGCCAAGGACGGGCACCTGTACTTCCTCGACGCCGCCAACCTGGGCGGCATGGCGGGCGAGAAGTTCGATCTCGTGGTGGCGACCGAAGGCATGTCCACTCGCACCAGCCCGACGGCCTACACGACGACAAAGGGAATGTTCGTCGCCATCAGCACCGATGCCTCGCACTGTCCGGCGGGGGCGGGTGCCACCGGCAACGTGATCATGGGTGTCCAGGTCGCGGTTACCGCAGGCGCGGTCGCTCCGAAGATTGTCTGGTGCGCGGCGCGCAGCGGGGATCTGACGGCGCCCATCTCCACCACCTCGGACGCTGCCGGCAGCGACGCGATCGTCTGGTTCGCCAGCACCAGCGGCGGGATCAAAGGCGTCGACGGTGAGACCGGCACGGCCATCGTCAGCGGATCCGGCTGCTCGGTCCGCCGCTGGAGCGGCCCGATCGTAGGCGGCGCGGCTCGCATTGTGGTGGCCGCCGACGGTAAGCTCTGCTCCTGGTCCGCGAAATAGTCGGCCGTTCGGTGCCGAGAAAGGTCTCCCCCATGAAACGCCTTTCCTGGTTGATCGCCCTGTCGTTGATCGCCGCCGCTTGCTCCAGTGGCGGCTCTTCGTCAGGCGGCGGTTCGGGTGGAGCGGCGAGAGGGGGCGGAGGCGCGCCCGGATCGGGCGGGACGCAAAACGGTAGCGGCGGTGCGGCGCCTGGCAGCGGCGGCTCCGCGTCGGGCACAGGCGGGGCGTCCAGCGGATCCGGCGGCTCGGTGATGGGTGCGGGCGGCAGCAAAACGGACGGCGGCGGGACGGGCGGCGCGGACGGCGGAAATCCAGGCACTGGTGGGACGACGCCCGCGGCGGGCGAATCCGTCCTTCAACGCAGCGGCGATGCCGCCCGGACCGGCAATTTCATTCGTCCGGCGCTGACCAAGGTCAAGGCGGCCACGATGACCGCTGATGCCGCGTTCAACGCCAGCTACGGCGGCACGCTGACGGGCGTGCCTTTGTATTTGGAGAATGGCCCCGCCGGCAAGGGCGCCTTCTTCGTGGCAACCCAAAGCAACAACCTCTACGCCTTCGACGAGACGTCCGGCGCGCAGCTGTGGATGAAGGGCCCGACGCAGCTTGGGCAAACCGCTTCTGGTGGTTGCGACAACCAAGGCAAGGGCGTCATGGGCACGCCGGCGATCGACGCCACCTCGCGCACGATCTTCGTGGCGGCGGCCAATGGTCCCGGCAACGTCCAGTCTTTCAAGGTCCACGCCTTCAGCGTCGATGACGGCACCGAAAAGGCAGGCTGGCCGGTGGACATGGCCAAGGCGGTCGGCGGCGCGGATTTTTCAAACACCAACCAGCGAGGCGCGCTGTTGCTGGTCAACGGCACCTTGTACGTCCCGTTCGGCGGCCAGGTCGGCGACTGCCCGGGCGCGCGCGGCCGGGTGGTGGCGATCAACATCGCCGATCCCACCAAGACCGGAAGCTGGTCCACGCAAGACGACGGGGCGGCGATCTGGGCCCCAGGCGGTCTGGCGTCCGACGGCACGGCGGCGTTCGCCATCACCGGCAACCACTTTCCGAACAACACCGCGCCCGGCACGCACCAGGATAGTGAAGAGGTGGTGCGCTTGACCGGCCTGTCGCAGCTCACGCGCAGCAACGCCAACATTTTCTATCCCAGCCGCTGGGCGGCGATGGACGGCGGCGATCTGGACTTCGGCGCCGACAGCCCGCTGGTGATGGACGTTCCCGGCGCCACGCCGGCGAAGTTCGTCGCCGCACCCTCGAAAGATGGACACCTGTATTTTCTCGATCCGTCGAATCTGGGCGGCATGGGTGGCCAGGCGGCTGATCTCCTGTTCGCCAACGAAGGGATGAGCAGCGCGAAGACCACGCCCGCCGCCTACCAGACAAGCAAGGGCGCCTACGTCGTGCTCAGCACGCAGGGCGGACATTGTCCGGGCGGCAGCGCGGCCACCGGTAACGTGGTGGTCGGCGTTTCAGTCGCTGTTACAGCGGGCGCGATCAAGCCGACGGTGGTCTGGTGCGCGGCCACGGCCGGCGGTTCGGACGCGACGTCGCCGATCGCCACCACCACCGATGGCAAGACGGACGCCGTGGTCTGGTACGTCAGCAATGGCGTCTTGAAAGGCGTCGACGGCGACACGGGCGCCTCGGTTTTCAGCGGCGGCAATTGCCAGGTACAGCGCTGGACCTCGCTGATCGCCGCGAAGGGCGCGCGCATCGTTGCCGGAGGCAACGGCAAGCTCTGTTCGTGGACCGCGATGTAGCCAGCGCCAGATTCTGCCGGTGATCGCAGTTGCTGTTGGGTGGCGCGCGCCTCGTGCTCGGCTAGGATTGCGGCCATGGCCGTTGAAACGCCTCCTCCCGCGCTGGGCACTGCCTGTCCGTCGTTCTCGCTTCCCGCCGTCGACGGGGGAGCCTATGCGCTCTCGGACTTCACCGCTTCGCCGGTGCTGGTGGTGATGTTCATCTGCAATCACTGTCCGTACGTGAAGGCGGTCGAGGATCGGTTGATCCAGCTCGGGCGCACGTACGGGCCGCGCGGCGTGCAGCTGGTCGGGGTGTGCTCGAACGACGCCGCCACCTATCCGGACGATTCGTTCGACAAGCTGGCGGCCCGCTGGCGCGACAAGGAGTACGGCTTTCCGTATCTGCACGATGAGACGCAGGACGTGGCGCGGGCGTTCGGGGCGGTGTGCACGCCGGACATTTTTGTCTACGACCGCGACCGGCGCCTGGCTTACCGCGGACGCATCGACGATTCGTGGAAGGACGAAAGCAAGGTCACCAGGCGCGAGCTGGCGGCCGCGCTGGACGCGCTGCTGAGTGGCGCGCGTCCGTCCGCCGAGCAGCGCCCGTCGATGGGCTGCTCGATCAAGTGGCGCGAAGGATGAGTTTCAGCTAGTGCTGGCGGGGCTGCCGGGAGTGGGGCTGGACAGACACTGCAGCGCCAGCACGGTGATGTTGTCGGTGCCGCCGGCCATGTTGGCGGCGTCGATCAAGTTCGCCACCGCGGTCTCCAGCGTCGACGCGTCGCGGACGATCTCCAGCACGCGCTCGTCTTCGATCATTCCGGAAAGACCGTCGGAGCAGAGCAGGAAGATATCGCGGTCGCGGATCTCGTGCGCCAGCACGTCCACCTGCACGGTGTCGCGCATGCCCAGGGCGCGGGTGATGACGTTCTTGTGCGGGAATTTCCGCTGCTCTTCTTCTGACATGTTGGGCTTGGCGTCTTTGTAGTCTTCCAGCAAGGAATGGTCGCGGGTCATCTGCTGGATGCCGTCCTCGCGCACGCGATAGCAGCGCGAATCGCCGACGTGGGCGATGTAGAAGCGATCGCCGACGATCTGGCCGCTGACGATCGTGGTGCCCATACCTTTGAACTTCATGTCCTTGGCAGCGGATTCGAAGATGCGCTGGTTGGCCATCTTGATGCCCACCACCAGCCGGTTCTCCACGTAGCTGAGATGACGGTCCAGCTTGTACGGCCAGGTGGCGTCGTCGTCCTTGGAGCGCGAGAAGAATTCGTGGATGACCTCGGCAGCCATCTTCGAAGCCACTTCGCCCGAAGCGTGGCCGCCCATGCCGTCGGCGACCAGGAAAAGCTGCTCGTCTTCGATCAACGAGAAATAGTCCTCGTTGTGCGTGCGTTTCATCCCGACGTCGGTCTTGGCGGCATAACGAATGCGCATGGTGGCGTCGCGGACAGCTGAGCGTACCGGCGACGATTCCAGGCGTCAATTCATCAGCGTCCGGCGGGTGTGATTGCTGGAAAATCGATCGCGGCGGCGGCGCTTAATCTCTTTGACACATCATGCGCGCCCGGGGTAGGGTACTGCTCAAATGTCTAGTTCCGCTTCGGGGTTGAAGGCACAGCGCGCGGCGATTCTGGCCATCGGCGACGAGGTGTTGCGGGGCGAGGTGATCAACCGCAACGCCGGCTTCCTTTCGCAGCGCATGTTCGAGGCGGGGCTGGAGGTGGTCGAGCATCTGGTGGTCTCGGACGACCCGCGGGACATCCGGGCGGCGCTGGTTCGCCTGCGCGCCGAGGTGGACGTCATCGTCGCTTGCGGCGGCCTTGGCCCAACCGACGACGATCGTACAGTTGACGTGGTGGCTGGGCTGCTGGGCGTCGAGACCAACGCCGACGAGCCGTCGCTGGACGCGATGAAGAAGCGGTTTTCCACCCACGGGTTCGAGCTGACGCCGAACAACCTGCGCCAGGTGCGCATTCCGGTGGGCGGCAAGGCGTTGCTGAACTCGGCGGGGATCGCGCCCGGGTTTTTGATCGCCCTCGGCGGGGCGGAGGCGTACTTCCTGCCCGGCGTTCCGCGCGAGATGGAACGCATGTACCTGGACCACGTGGCTCCGCGCGTGGCCCGCGGCCTGGCCGAACGGGGCGTGATGCCGCCGCTGGTGCGCACCTGGCACCTGTACGGCATGGGCGAATCGCACATCGATCACCGGCTGGCGGGCCTTCTGTTGGGGGCCGAAGGCGTGACGCTGCACTTTCGCACCGCCAACCCGGAGAACCACGTGAAGATCGTGGTGCGCGACAACGATCCGGATCGCGCCAAGCAAACGCTGGAACGTCTGGAGACCGAGCTGCGCAAGCGCATTGGCACCGGCATCTACGGCGCCGACGACGAGACCTTCGCCGGCGCAGTGGCCAAAGCCATGAAATCGCAGAGTGCGACGCTGGCCCTGGCGGAGTCCTGCACCGGCGGTCTGGCCGGGCAGCTCATCACCGCCGAGGCGGGGGCCAGCACGTTCTTCCGTGGCGGCGTCGTTTCGTACGCCGACGACATCAAGTTGAACGTCCTCGGCGTCAAGCCCGAGACCATCGCCGACTTCGGCGCGGTCAGCGAGCCGTGCGCGCGCGAGATGGCCGAAGGGGTAAAGAAGCTGTGCGGGTCGACGGTGGCGGCGGCGCTGACCGGCGTGGCCGGGCCGGAGGGCGGCTCGCCCGAAAAGCCGGTGGGCACGGTGTGCTTCGCGGTGTGCGGGCCGGGATCGACGCGCACCTCGACCAAGCTGTTCGCCGGCGATCGCGATCGGGTGCGGATGGCGGCGGCGTACTACGCGCTGGATCTGGCGCGGCGCTACTTCGATACCCGCAAACGATGACCACGAGCACGGCCGAGATCAGAAGCTTCGTCGCCGTCTCGCTGCCGTCCGTTGTGCAGGCGCGGATTCTCGATGTGGCAACGTCGCTGGCCGCGGCGTTGCCGGCGGTGCGCTGGTCGCGCAAGGTTGAGAACCTGCACGTCACGCTGAAATTTCTGGGCGACGTGGCGGCCGATCGCCTGGATCAGGTTGGCCAGGCGCTGGTGCAGCGCTTGCGGGCGGTGCCGCCGTTCGCCGTCGGTCTGCGCGGCTTCGGGGCGTTTCCGTCGGCGGGCGTGGCCAGCATTATTTGGGCGGGCATCGATGATCGCCAGCAAGGATTGGCTGGCGTGGCCGCGGTGGTCGAGGAAGTGACGGCGGCGTTCGGTTTCGTTCCGGAGGAGCGGATCTTTCACGGCCACATCACCGTCGGGCGCACCCGCGAGCGCGAGACCGTCGACGCGCGGCCGGCGCTGTCCCCGTGGGCCGACCACGTCTTCGGCGAGGTGATGGTGGCCGAGGCCTCGATCTTCGAGAGCCGTCTTGGCCGCGAAGGTTCGACGTATGTCTTGCGTTGCCGGGCCCCGCTGGGCTCGCCCGCGCCCGCGCCGGGCGAGCACCCGGCGCGACCACAATGAAGGAGAACAAAATGGCGACCACCGAAACGAAGGCCGACGGCAAGGACCACCGGGACAGCCGGGACAATAAAGACAGCAAAGACGCCAAGGACAGCAAGGACATCAAGCCCGTCGTCGCCTCGGTGCCCCGCGAACGCGACGTGGGGCGAGACAAGGCCATCGACCTGGCGGTGTCGACAATCGAAAAGCAGTTCGGCAAGGGCAGCATCATGCGTCTCGGCGAAGGGATCGCCCCACCGGAGGTGATGGTGGTGCCGACCGGATCGCTGGGCCTGGACATCGCGCTGGGCGTGGGCGGCCTGCCGCGCGGGCGCATCATGGAGATCTACGGTCCTGAATCGTCGGGCAAGACCACGCTGGCCTTGCACGCGGTGGCGCAGGCCCAAAAAAGCGGCGGCATCTGCGCCTTCGTCGACGCCGAGCACGCGCTGGATGTCGGGTACGCGCGCAAGCTGGGCGTTCGCACCGACGATTTGCTGGTGTCGCAGCCGGACTGTGGCGAGCAGGCGCTGGAGATCACCGAGATGCTGGTGCGGTCGGGCGCGGTCGACGTCATTGTTGTCGACTCGGTGGCGGCGCTGACCCCGCGAGCCGAGCTGGAAGGCGAAATGGGCGACGCCCACGTCGGCCTGCAGGCGCGCCTGATGAGCCAGGCCTTGCGCAAGCTGACCGGCACCATCGCCAAGTCGAACACCCTGGTCATCTTCATCAACCAGATCCGCATGAAGATCGGCGTGATGTTCGGCAACCCGGAGACCACCACCGGCGGCAACGCGCTGAAGTTCTACGCCAGCGTCCGCCTGGACATTCGCCGGGTGGGCGCGCTGAAGGATGGCGAGAAGGTGGTCGGCAACCGCACGCGCGTCAAGGTGGTGAAGAACAAGATGGCGCCGCCTTTCCGCGAGGTCGAATTCGACATCCTCTATGGCGAGGGCATCAGCCACGAAGGCGACCTGGTCGATCTCGGCGCTGAGTGTGGCGTGGTGGAAAAGTCGGGTGCCTGGTTCGGCTTCGAGGGCGATCGCATCGGTCAGGGCCGCGAGAACGCCAAACAGTACCTGCGCGACCATCCAGAGGTGGCGAACAAGATCGAGGTGAAGGTGCTGGCCCACCACGCGATCAAACGCGACGTCGGCGCGCCCACGCTGGCGGCGGGCGGCCATCACGGCGCCGGGGCAAGCGCCAACGGTCACGGCAACAACAACGGCGCCACCGTGCACGCCTTCAGCCCGCAGCCAAAGCCAGTGTCCGAAAAGAAGTCGCGGTAGAGGCGCGCTCCGGCCGGTTCGGGTTGGGCTATCTCGAACCGGCGGTGTTCGCTTCCAGGGATTTTGGTTTCGGCGCGCGAAAGCGCGCGATCCATTTGTCGTCGAGCCAACTCCCGTATACGATCAGAGCATGGCCGCTAAGAAGCCTACCCCCGAAGGTCCGGTTGAAGTTCCCGAGATCATCTCTGTTCTGCCGCTGCGGAACTCGGTCTTGTTTCCTGGGTCGATCATTCCGATCGATGTTGGCCGCAAAAAGTCGGTCAAGTTGGTCGAGGAGGCGATCTCGAAGGAACGGCCGGTGATCGGCATCGTCACCCAGCGCGACGCGCGCACGGAAGATCCGGGCGCCACCGACCTTTATTCGGTGGGCTGCGCCGCCCGCATCCTGAAGGTCATCAAGTTGG
>DASXQB010000422.1:0-8253 GCA_036493295.1 Polyangia bacterium
GACGTCGAGAAACGTCTTGGTCGATTCGGCCTCACGCTTGCGCGAGACCGCGTCTTCATCGATCAGCCCATCGACGAACGCGGCCAGCACCTTCTGGGCTTGCTCGCGCGAATCGCTTTCGAAGGACATGTGATACGTGTAGCCCTCGCGCGCCGTGAACTTGAGGTGCTTGCGCATCTCGTCCACCGCGTCGACATAGCTGTGCTGGCTGACGATGCCGGGGTAAAGGCCGAACTGTTCGATGGTCTTCTGCAGCCGCTGGCGGGACATCATCATGTCCTGAATGCGCGTTGCCACCTGGCGCGGCGAATCCGCCTCGGCGCCGCTGACCACCGCGCCTGCCCGCACGCCGCGGTCATACATGATGACCGTCTCCGATCGGTAGGCCCGCTTGGCGGCCAGAATCGCCACCGCGGTCGCTCCCAGCCCCAGGACCAGCGCCAAGGCGCCCCAACGAGCCGCCCGAAACGCGCGCCGGATGAACACTGCAACCAGCTGCAGGTGTTCTCTGGGACTGCGTTCCTGGTCTGCTTTCATACGATAAAACTATACACTGGGTTGTTCGGCGTCGCCTGCAAGGCCCCTTCGGACGGCCCCTCCCGGAACGATCCCCAACACCCTTATTCCGGCCCGCGCCACATCATCGCCGTTCTGAACATATGGATCGAAGGCCCCCACAAACAACAGGCACAGCGGAAAAGAAACGGCGGCCGCCACCAGGACGGTCATCAGCACGGTGACCGATTTCGGGGCCGGCTCTGGCGGGTCCTGCCCGGGATCGACCTCTTCGAAGCGCAGGGTCTGGCCCTCGGTGCCCTGACGAAGCTGATAATCCGCCGCCACGGATTCGGTCTGGGCGGCGCGCAAGCGGTCTTCGGCCGAGCGTAAGGCGTTCAGTTCGGTGATGGGCGGCGCACCTTGCCCGGCGGCGGCGACGGCATCAGCGGCGATCTTGCGCGCCTCGTTGGCCTGGGCGACAGCGGCCTTCAGCGCCTGGCTGTCGCGGGCCGCCTGTGCTTTCAGCGCCGCCTGGCGCTGCTTGCCTTCGGTGTCGATGAGCAACTCGGCCAACCCGCGCGCCACCGGCAGCACCCGTTGCCGAACACCCGATCGATAAGCGATGCTGACCCGAGCGGCGTGCCGCATCCCCGCGCCGGAGATCAGATCGTTTTGCCAGATGGTCAGGCTGATGGCGTCGCGAAAGTCTTCCACGGCGAACGAAGGATCTCTATCGGCCCATCCAGGATTGAGGTTGAATCTTTTGATCACGCCCAAAAGGCGCGGACCCGAGAACACCACCTCCGCGATCAAATCGTGCAGCTGCTCGGTCGACATCTCGTTGTCCCGATCAGCGGCCTCGTCGACGATTCGCACCACCACCTCGGCGGAGAACTCCGGCGCCTTGGTGGCGGCGCGCAGGCCGGCCAACCCAGACAGGACCAGGGTGGCAAGGGCGACCACCAGCCATCTTTTTGACGCCCGCCTCGCCAGGCGGCCGAGCTCCCGGAAGCCTTCCGACGCCAGCGGCGGCTCAGTCTGAAGCCACGACGCTGTCACCGCCACGGACGCGCTCCCCCTATTCGGTCAGTTCCATTCCCAGGAGGGCGACGTCGTCGGGCGGACCGCCCACCGCGGAACCGACCGCGTCCAGAATGTTACGGCGGATTTCGCCGATGTCGTGCGGCGCGTTGGCGATGAGATCGGTCAAGCGGCAGGTGCCCATGGTCGAGCAAGGCTCGCGCTGGCCGTCGATGGTTTCGAACACGCCGTCGGTGACCAGAATCAGGATGTCACGCGGCTGCAAGGCGAACTCTTGCTGCGAATAAACGTGCCGCGGCACCATCCCCAGCGGTGGTCCCGACGGATACGACAGCCGAATCACCGAACCATTGGCCCGGCGGAGCATCGGCACCACGTGGCCGGCGTTGGCCACCACGCAGCGGCGCGCCTTGGCGTCCAAAGAAACGCACACCACGGTGACGAACCGATCATCCCGCGTCCGTTCCTGCAGCGAGGCGTTCACCCGGGTCAGCATGTCGGCGGGCGAGACCTTCTGCGAGGCCAGCTGGCGTAGCTCGGAGCTGACCCGCGACATCATCAATGCGGCGGCCACGCCCTTGCCCGAGACGTCGCCGATCATGCCCAGCAAGCGTCCGTCCTGCAGGTCCAGAAGATCGTAAAAATCCCCGCCAACGGCATACGCCGGGCTGTACTCGGAGACCACGCGCACGGTGCCGAAGTTCGACGCCAAGGTCGGCAGCAGCGTGCGCTGAATCTCGCGCGCCGACGCCATGTCGTTCTGCAACCAGCCGGCGGCGGCGGTCAAGGCGTTCATGTTGATGCGCGGGAGCACGGACACCACGCGCTCGCCCACCGCGCCCAGCAACTGCAGGTCCGAGCGCGTGAAATCAGGAGCGGTCACCGCTCGCTGCACCACGATCAACGCCATCGCCGATCCGTCCAGCACCACTGGCACCGACAGGGTCGAGGCTCGGGTCGGCGTCGTCTCGCTGCGAAACAACCGCGGCCCGTCGATCAAGCGCCCGGGCGAGCCGCCCAGGCCACTACGGGCGAGGCCCGCCAGCAGCTTCAGCGAAGCGGTTCCGCTGCGGGAGTTCCCGACCGGCGTCAGCTCGCCCGACAAAGGCTGAAGAACAAAAAGCTCGACGGTGGCGACATGCTGGAACAATCCGCGCAGCTCAGCGCCGAGATAGGCCAGCAGCTCGTGGTCACTCTTGAGGTCCGTCAACCCCTTGGAAAAGCCAAGCAAAAAGACGTCATCACGCCAGTCGCGCGGGAGTTCGACGACTCCCCCTGACGCATCTCCCAGCATGACCCCGGCTTGTGACATCGTTAGTGGCTCCCGCTACTGGCCCCGCCGTCCAACGCACGCAAAGGTACACCTCTGTGTGTGTTCCAGGCAACAGGTGATCGGTCACCTTTCTGCGACAGTTGTGTTCGATAGAACACAATCTGCAAGACAAAGTTGCCGTGATTTTTGGACTTCTTAGAAACCATCGCCGCCCCCCCTCAGCGCGCGCCCGCCAGAACCCCGTCCAGCCGAAGCAACCGAAAGATCGCCAACGGCTGGTCACGCAACCCGGTCACCGAGACGTGCCCCCCCGTGGCCCGCACCCGCTTGTAAAGAGACACCAGCGCCCCCACGCCGGAGCTGTCGATGACCCGCAAAGTCGACAGATCGACGACCACGCGTGCCGGCTTGGATTCGACCAGCCGTTCGATCGGGGCGCGCAGTTCGGGGACCGTCACGGCATCCAGCTCGCCCTCGATCTTGAGGACGACCGGATCAGCGTCGGTGGTGATCGAGAACGTCATCGAGTCTCTCCGGCTGCCGCTACTCTAGCGTCAGACTGGCGCGGTGCGTAGAGAGATTTGTTTAGGATGAGCACGTTCGGCTGTCCCGGTTCGTAAAGTACGGAGTCCATGAAAGACCTAATGATGAAAATTCCTAACCCCGACTCCGGCAACTTCGCCAGGTCGGGAATGGGCACTTGGGTGAGATCAAAACTGGCGCCGAAATCTACCATCCGCACCGTCATCATCGATTGTCCCAGCTCGATTTCGATCCGGACCGTGCCCAGATCTCGATCGCGGTAGCCATGGATGACGATGTTGTTGAACGCCTCGCTGACGGCGGAGACGAAGTGCATGCGGAACTCGCTCCAACTTTTTTCGTCAGCTTTGGCGCCTCCCGACGCCAGCAGCTTGCAAGCGGCCGAGATGGTCCGCAAGGCCACATCTCGATGCGACAGCGTGCCAGGGATCTCGAGACGTATCACGGCCTCTCCACGTTGGCATTTTACCACGATAACGCCGACGACCTGCGGAAATTCCCGAACCGTTATAGTACCGTGGCGCCGTGAGTCCCGCCGTCGCCCGCGCCAAGAGAGCCCTGGACATCCTGGGGGGCTCGATCGCGTTCGTTCTGACCCTGCCGATCTATCCGTTCGTCGCCTGCGCCATCCGGATGGATTCGCCGGGGCCGATCTTCATCAAGCAGCGGCGCGCCGGAATGCTGCTGGATTCGGAGATCACCGACGGTGACGCCCGCCGGCCGAAGCATCGCTTCGCCGAGTTCAACATGTACAAGTTTCGCACGATGGTGGTGAACGCCGAGGCCATGACCGGCCCGGTGATGGCCAGCAAGAACGACCCCCGGATCACCCGCATCGGGAAATTCCTGCGCAAGACCCGCATCGACGAGATCCCGCAATTCTGGAACGTCGTGCGCGGCGACATGAGCCTGGTCGGCCCGCGCCCCGAGCGTCCCGAGCTGCTGCAACAGATCGCCATGGCCATCCCCTACTTCGAAGAGCGCATGCGCAATCTCAAGCCCGGCATCACGGGCCTGGCGCAGGTGTCGCTGGGATACACCGGCGCCATCCCGGCCGACAGCGAGCTGGCCGCCTTTCGCGACGTGCTGTCCAATCCCTTCGACGTGGAAGGCGCGGACGACGCCCTGGCGGACGACCTGCGCGTGAAGTTGCTTTACGACCTGGCGTACAGCGTGGCCACCGAACACCTGCGCTCGTTCGTGCCGCTCGAGCTGTCGATCTTGCTGAAGACGCCCATCGTGATGATCAAGCGTTCGGGAACGTAACCGCCGCGATGATCATCGCTCACGTCGTCTCGTCGCTGGCCATCGGCGGGCAAGAGAAGATGATTCTGGATCTGGCGGCCGGGCAATCGGCGCTGGGCCATCAGGTGATGGTGGTGTCGCTGGCGCCGGGCGACGATCCGGGTCCGCTGGGGCCGGCGTTCGAAGAAAAAGGCGTCGCTGTTCGGCACGCGGCGAAGAAGTCGGGCGTCGACGTCGGGCTGGGCGTGCGCCTGGCGGCGCTTTTTCGACGGCAGCGTTGCGACGTCGTGCACGCGCACAATCGGATGGCCCTGCTTTATGCGGCGGCGCCGGGAAAGCTGGCGGGGGCGACGACGGTGTACACGCGGCACGGACCGGGCGTGGGCTCGGGCGCGCAGCGCTGGTTCCGGCGGGTGGCGGCTCGTTTTCTCGACGCGTACGTGGCGGTGTCGCCCGAGATGCTGGCGCTGTCGCGGCAGCAAGGTGACTGCGACGAGAAAAAACTATCGGCCATCAACAATGGCGTCGACCTGCGTCGCTTTCATCCCGACGCCGACGCGCGGTCGCGCGCTCGGGCGGCGCTGGGAATCCCGCAGACGGCGTGGGTGATCGGCACCGTTGGGCGGCTGGCGCCGGAGAAAGCCTACGACCGGCTGATCGCCGCGGCGGCGCCATTGCTGGGCGACGAAGCGCGGCTGGTGATCGTCGGCGACGGCGCCGAGGCGGCCCGTTTGCGCGCGGCCATCGTCGAGGCGCGGGTCGAACCGTTCGTGCACCTCACCGGCAAGCGTGACGACGTGGCCCACCTTCTGTGTGCCTTCGACGTGTTCGCGCTGTCGTCGAAGATGGAAGGCCTGCCGCTGGTGATCTTGGAAGCGATGGCCACCGAGCTGCCGATCGTATCGACCGCTGTCGGTGGAATCCCCGGCGCGGTCGCCGACGGCGAGACCGGATTGTTGTCGCCGCCCGGCGACGCCCCTGCTCTGCGCGAACGTCTGCTCGCGCTGGCCGACGATCGCCCGCGCGCCCGTCGCCTGGGCCAGCGCGGGCGGCAGATCGCCCTCGACCGTTATTCTGGCGAGCGCATGGTCAACGACTATCTGGCGCTTTACCGTCGCTTCGAGCGCGCGAAATGATCGCGGCGCTGGTGATCGCGACGATCGTGATGCTGGTGTACACCTACGTCGGCTATCCGATCGTCATCGGCGCGCTGGCCCGGCTCTCGCCGTTGCGGCTGCCGGCGCGGCCGATCCCGCCCGACGCCGCCTTGCCCACGATCACCGTGTGCTTGCCGGTGTGGAACGGCGCCGCGCTGCTGCCGGCAAAACTGGACAGCCTGTTAGCCCAGGATTATCCGGCCGAGAAGCTGGACGTCATCGTCTATTGCGACGGCTGCTCTGACGATACCGAGGCGGTGGCGCGCCGAATTGCCGCCGAGCCGCGCGCCGGCGGACGCATCACGGTCCATGCCTCGCCCGAACGCCTGGGCAAGCCGACGGCGATCAACAAGGTGCGGGCGCTGGCCAAAGGCGAGCTGCTGTTGCTGAACGACGCGCGCCAGCCGCTGTCGCCCAATGCCGCTCGCGCGCTGGCGGCGCCATTTCGCCACCCGGAGATGGGTTGCACCACGGGCAACCTGGTGCTGACGGGCGGCGCCGGCAGCGGCGTCTACTGGCGCTATGAAAACTGGATTCGCCGGCAAGAGTCGCGCTTCCGCAGCGTGGTGGGCATGAGCGGAGCGATCGCCATGGTTCGCCGCGACGATCTTTCCCCCTTGCCGGCCGACATCGTCCTCGACGACGTATGGATCCCGATGCAATTGCGCCTGCGTGGCCGCCGCGTTCTGTTCGTCACCGAAGCCGAGGCCTACGATTCGGCGTTTGAAGACGACAAGGAATTCCGCCGCAAGGTGCGCACGCTGGCCGGCAACTATCAGCTGTTCGCGATGATGCCGGCGCTCCTGGTGCCGCTGCGCAACCCGGCCTGGTTCGAGACCGTGTCGCACAAGATCATGCGCTTGGTGGCGCCGTGGTTGATGGTGGTGCTGGCAGGCGCGTCGCTGGTCGGCGCCCTGCGCGCGTCGGGGCTTTGCGCGGCGGCCCTGGCGCTGCTGTGTTTGGCCCAGGCCGGATTTTACGGCGCGGCGCTGGTCGGCCAGCGCGGGGGACGGCTGACCGGCGTGGCGCGCACCTTCGTCGTGCTGAACGCCGCCGCGATGGTCGGTCTGTGGCGCCACCTCACCGGCGGCCAGCGCATCACCTGGTGACGGCCGCTCAGATTCCCTTCCAGCGAATGTAGACGGCGATCGCCGAGATCAGCGCGAAGTCGAACACGCCGATGACCGAGAGATCTTTCCAGCCGAACCGGATCTTCCAGCGCGGTTGATGGCGAATCACCGCCGCGTAGAACGCCGCCACGAAGCCCAGAAACACCCAGAGGATCGCGTTGTAGGCGATCGACAGGAAGAACACCGACACCAGCGTGCCCAGCATGCCGGCCAGCAGGGCCATCGCCCATTGGCCGGCCACCTCCGCGCCGGGTTTGTGGGAGAAATCGCGCACCGCTTGCGCCAGCATCTTGATCGCCGCGTACAAAAGCGCGGTGAAAAGAAAAAGCCCCAGCGGACCGGTCTCGGCCAGCGTCAAGATGAACGAGTTGTGCGCCGTCAACGAATGATGCTCGCCGAAGTTGCCGTAGCCGACGCCGGTGAAGGGCATCTCCTTCCACATCTCGATGCCGGCCTGCCAGCATTCCAGACGTTCGGTCGACGACGATTCGGCCTCGGCGCCTGAACGACCGCCGTAGGCCAGCAGCGGCAGCGCCAGCAGCGCGCCCACCAGGGCGCCCTTCCAGCGAAAGCGGCGAATGAAGTACGCGCCCAGCACCACCAGCAACGACATCTGGCCGCTGCGCGACTGGGTCATCACCACGCAGATCATCACGGCGACGGTCGTTCCCGCCGCCAAAAGGAAACGCACCAGCGACCGCTTGCGCTCGAAGAAGGTGAAGGCCATCGGAATGCCCAGGCTCAGGACCCAGGCCATCTCGTTCGGGTCCTGCAAGATGCCGCGGTAGCGGACCCGGCCGCCCACCGCCGACGTCCCGAACAGGCCGACGTGATCGCACCAGTATTCGGCCTGCGGATCCGGTCGATCGCGATCGCAGTCTTCCACCGTGGCGCACGACCGCCCGTCAGTGACGACGTCGCCGCTGCCCACGTCGCCGGCGCCGCTGCGCAGGATGCACATGGTCGGTGAAAAGCCCTGGTGAATGCCGACCAGGGCCAGCACCAAGACGATGCCCAGGACCAAGGCCAGCGTCACCTCTAGCGAGCGAAAGCTTTGCACCCCCTGCGCGATCACCACGTACATCACGACGGCCACCGACGAGATGGCGACGATGAACGTCAGGTGCGACGGCGCCAGGATCACCGCCGTCAACATCGACCAGCTGAAAAATGCCGCCGAAAGACCCATCACCAGCGACCAGCGCGGTCTGCTGATGGACAACCTCCAATCCAGGATGATGCCCAGCACCACCAGCGACGTGGCCATCGCGAAGGTGAGACCGGCCAGCGGCTCGAAGATCTCCTGAGGCCGCAGGTAAACGAACAGCAGCAGTCCGGCAAGGCCTGGGATCGCAAACATTAGGGT
>DASXQB010000423.1:0-5669 GCA_036493295.1 Polyangia bacterium
CTTGATCGCCTGCTGCAGCTGGGGCGTCATGACCAGCTGCTGCGAAAGCTTCAGGTGCTGCTTTATCTCAATCGACATGCGGTTCCCTCGGTATTGAGCGGAACCTATTCTTAGCACCTCTTCGTCAGCGCGGTAAAGGGACAAGGCGCTGGTGGTACATGTATTGCAGACACCTCCCTGAGAGAGGTAACTGCATGCAGGTACAGCGAAATATCAGGTGGTGCCGACGGCGGGCTGCGGCGCGACCGGCAAAGGACGGCGCGAATCAGTTAACCGAGCGCGCAGCGCGGCCCCGATGAACGATTGAAACAGCGGATGCGGCGCCTGCGGCCGCGACTTGAACTCGGGATGGAACTGGCAACCCACGAAGTAAGGATGGGTCGGCAGCTCGATCATCTCGATCAGGCGGCGATCGGGCGAGGCTCCCGAAATCAGCATGCCGTGGCTGGTTAACGCCTCGCGGAAGTCATTGTTCACTTCATAGCGGTGGCGGTGGCGCTCGACGATCTCGCCCGCGCCGTACGCCGCCGCCGAACGGGAGCCCGCGGCCAGTACGCACGGATAAGCGCCGAGGCGCATGGTGGCGCCCTTCTCGGTGATCGTGCGCTGCTCGGGGAGGAAATCGACCACCGGGTACGGCCCCGCGGCGTCGAACTCGGTCGAGTTGGCGCCTTTCAGGCCGGCCACGTTGCGCGCGAATTCGATCACCGCCACCTGCATGCCCAGGCAGATGCCGAAGAAAGGCACGCCTTGCTCGCGCGCATAGCGGACCGCCTGCACCTTGCCTTCGATCCCGCGGCTGCCGAAGCCGGGCGCCACCAGGATGCCGTCCATCTCCGACAGCAACGCCGCCGGCCCACGCTTTTCGATCTCCTCCGAGTCGATGTGGTGGATGTTGACGCGACACTCGTTGCCGATGCCGCCGTGGATCAGCGCTTCGTTCAGGCTCTTGTACGACTCGACCAGGTCGACGTACTTGCCGACCAGGCCGATCTCCACCTCGGTCTGCGGGCTCTTGAGGCGATGAACCACCCTCTCCCAGCCGGTCAGCTCGGGCGCGCGCGACCAGATGTTCAAAAGCTCGGCGATCTTCTCGTCGACGCCCTCGGCGTGAAAGCGAATGGGCACCTCGTAGATCGACGCCACGTCCTCGGCGCTGAAGACGGCGTCGGGGGCCACGTTGGTGAACAAGGCGATCTTCTTCTTCAGCGCCGGATCAATCGCCCGCTCCGACCGACAGAGCAAGATCTCCGGCTGGATGCCGATCTCGCGCAGCTTCATCACCGAGTGCTGGGTGGGCTTGGTCTTCAGCTCACCGGCGGCAGCGATGAAGGGAACCAGCGTGACGTGCACCGAAACGGCGTTGCCCTGCCCCACTTCCAGGCGCAGCTGCCGGATGGCTTCCAGAAACGGAAGCGACTCGATGTCGCCAACGGTGCCGCCCACCTCGACGATCAAGACGTCGAAGCCTTTCGAACAGGCCAGGATGCGCGCGCGAATCTCGTCGGTGACGTGCGGGATGACCTGCACCGTGCCGCCCAGATATTCGCCCCGCCGTTCTTTCTGGATGACGGTCTGGTAAATCTGGCCCGAGGTGGTGTTGTTCAACTTGGTCATCCGCTGCGAGATGAACCGTTCGTAGTGGCCCAGATCCAGGTCGGTCTCGGCGCCGTCGTCGGTGACGAACACCTCGCCGTGCTGCATGGGGTTCATGGTCCCCGGATCGACGTTCAGATACGGGTCCAGCTTCTGGATGCTGATCTTGAGACCACGTCCTTCCAGAAGGCTTCCGATCGATGCGGAAGCCAGCCCCTTGCCCAGCGACGAGACGACGCCACCGGTGACAAAAATAAACTTGGTCTGTTTCGCGTTCGTCCGAGCAGGCGCGGTCATAGGTTCGGGACTCCTGGTCGCGTCTGCTGTTGACGCCGAGAAGAGGTTGTCTTCAACTCGGGCGCATATTCTTTCGTTCTCCTCCTCGGAAGTCAATGCCCGGAGAAGTCATCCTCATCATCGAAGACGATCTGCAGATCGGTGGCTTGGTCGCCGCGGTCCTGGGCGAGGCCGGCTATTGTGTGCAGCTGGTGCGCGACGTGAACGCCGCCCGCGCCGAAGCGACGCGCGGGTTGCGCCCCGCGGCGCTGGTCAGCGACTTGATGGTCGCTGGGTCAGCCGGCCCGCATCACCTACTGAAAGAGCTGGAGACAATGTTTCCGTCGGTGCCGGTGACATTGATGACCGGCGTGCCACCCAAGCGCCGGGCCGCCATGGGCGTCACACACGACCACATCATCGAAAAGCCGTTCGAGCTGGAAGCCCTGCTGGCGGCGATCGCCCGCATGGTCGACGGAAGGCCGCCATCGTGAGCGACGCGCTGGTGCGGGTGGTTCGCGGCCGCAAAGAATTGGCGCCGCTGCAAGCGAAATTTCCTGGTGGCCTGTCCTTGGCCATCGGCAACTTCGACGGCGTTCACCGCGGCCATCAGGCGCTGGTGCAGGCGGCGCAGGACCGGGCCGCCGCGCGCGGGGCCACCACCGCCGTGTTGACGTTCGATCCGCATCCGGCGCAGCTTTTCGCCCCGACGCTGGCGCCGCCGCTGATCGTCTCGCTTGCGCGGCGCCTCGAGTTGCTGGCGGCGGCCGGTGCCCGGCTGATCGTGGTCGAGCCCTTCGACGCTGCCTTCGCCGCCATCGAAGCCGCCGATTTTGTGTCCCAGGTGCTCTGCCGCGATCTCGACGCACGCGAGGTGGTGGTGGGCTACGACTTCAGCTTTGGCCGCGAACGAGCGGGCGATGCGCGCTTGCTGGCGGAGGTCGGCGCATCTTTGAACATGGGCGTCACCGTCGTCCCGCGGGTCAGCTTCGGCGGACTGACTTGTTCTTCGACCAAGGTGCGCGAGTTCGTGCTGGAGGGCCGCGTCGACGGCGCGGCGCTGCTGCTGGGCCGGCCGTTCGAAATAAGTGGGGCGGTGGTGCACGGCGCCGGCCGTGGCAAGACGCTGGGCGTGCCGACAGCGAACGTCGAACCGGAAGGCGAGCTTTTGCCGCGCATCGGGATCTACGCCGGACGCGCCACCGTGCTGGCGGGCGGCGCGGCGGCAGGGCTGTCGCGGCCGTGCGCGATCAGCGTCGGCACCAATCCCCAGTTCGGCGCGGCCGGCGCGGTCGGCGTCGAGGCGCACCTGCTGGACTTCAACGGCGATCTTTACGGCCAGCGGTTGCGCGTCGATGTTCTGCAGCGCCTACGCGGCGAGCAGCGCTTCGCTTCGGTGGACGCGCTTTTGACCCAGATCGGCGACGACGTCGCCCAAACCCGAAAGATCGTGAGCTGACATGTTTGACACCGAGACCATGGCCGAGCTGTACGTCAAGCAAGGGTTGGTCAAGAAGGCGCTGGACACGTATCAGCGCCTGGTCCTGCAGGCGGACGACGAAATCACCCGTGCCCGCCGGCGCCAGCGCATCGGCGAGCTGGAACAAATGGTCGCCGCCGCCACCGCCGCCAGGGCGTCGGCGTCGGCGTCGCCCGCGTCCGAACGCAGCCAGTCGGGCGATCGCGCGCCTGTCTTCACGGCGCCGCCGCCCGAGACGCTGCCCCGCCCCGAACCAAAAGCGTTGCCGCTGCCCGGTGTGCGCGCCGAATGGGACCGGCGCCATACCACCATCACCTGGCGCTTGCCGGCCGACACGGTGGCGCCGACCCTGGATCTGCTGCTGCTCATGCGCACGCCGGCCGGCATCATCACCGAGCGACGCACGCTGCCGCTAGCCACCGCCGAAGGACGAACCGTGCTGCCGGTCCCCGATCTTTACGCCGTGCGCGTCGCCGCCGGTCGCTTGGAAGGCGAGCGATTCGTGCCGATCGTTAGAAGCGGGACCCTCGAAGGGTCCCCCGCCCCCCGCGACGGGTCTCCGACGGCGTAGCCGTCTGCGACCCACGCGATCTTCGCGTGGCCATCGACCCCTGACGCGCCTGCGTGCTAGGGTTCGCGCCATCATGTTCACGGGAGTCATCACCGCCATCGTCACGCCGTTTCGCGGCGACGCCGTCGACGAAGAATCGCTGCGCAAGCTGTGCGACGATCAGATCGCGAACGGCATCGACGGGATCGTTCCGGTGGGAACCACCGGCGAATCCCCCACCCTGACCTTCGACGAGCACATCCGAGTCATCAAGGTGGTGGTGGACGCGGTGAAAAAGCGCGTGCCGGTAATCGCCGGGACCGGCTCGAACTCCACGCGCGAGGCCATCGAGCTATCGCAGGCGGCGCAGAAAGTGGGCGCCGACGGTTTGCTGCTGGTGACGCCGTACTACAACAAGCCCGGCCAGGATCATATGTACCGCCACTTCAAAGCGGTGGTCGACGCGGTTCCGCTGCCGACGGTGGTGTACAACGTCCCCGGCCGCACCGGCTGCGATCTGCTGCCCGACACCATCGCCCGCCTGTGCGATCTGCCGGCGATCGTCGGCGTGAAGGAAGCGACCGCCTCGGCGTTGCGGGCGGCGCAGATCATCGCCAAGGTCGGCGATCGACTGGCCGTGCTGTCGGGCGACGACGCCACGGCGTTCGCGCTGTACGCGCTGGGCGCGAAAGGCTGCATCTCGGTGGTCAGCAACGTCGCTCCGCGCGACATGAGCGCGATGTGGGACGCCGTGGTGGCCGGCGATTGGAAGAAAGCGCGCGAGCTGCACTACAAGCTGCTGCCGCTGGGCGAAGAGCTGTTCATCGAACCGAACCCGGTGCCGGTGAAAGCGGCGCTGTCGATGATGGGTCGGATCGCCGACGAGCTGCGCGCGCCGCTGTATCCGCTGGCGCCGGCCAATCGCGAGCGCATCCGCGCAGCGCTGCAGCGCTGCGGGCTGCTTTAGGAGCGGCGTGGTACAAGCGCGCATCGGAGTGCTGGGCGCCGACGGCCGAATGGGCCGGGCCATCGTGCGCGCCATCGCCGCCAACCCGGGTGCGATGCTAGCAGCGGCGGTGGAACGCGCCGGGTCGCCGGCGCTGGGCCAGGACGCCGGCATCGTCGCCGGCGTCGGCGCGCGCGGCGTGCTGATTCAAGAAGGCCTGCCCCACAAGGGCGTCGCCCAGGTGTGGGTCGACTTCTCGGTGCCAGCGGCCAGCCTGACGGCGGCGCAAGCGGCGGCGGCCGGTGGCGTGGCCATGGTGATCGGAACGACCGGTTTTTCGCCGGCGCAAAAAGCCGATCTGGCGGTGGCGGCGCGCGAGGTGCCGATCGTCTTCGCTGCGAATACCTCCGTCGGCGTCAACGTGCTGTTGAAGACCGTCGGCGACGTGGCACGGGCCCTGGGCCCGGGATACGACCTGGAGATCGTCGAGGCCCACCACCGCAACAAGCGCGACGCGCCTTCCGGAACGGCGCTGCGCCTGGCCGAGGCGCTGGCCGAAGCGACCAAGCGCGAGCTCGCGGCCACCGCCCGTTACGAACGGCACGGCGAGATCGGCGCGCGCACCGACGCGGAGATCGGGATCCAGACCATCCGCGGCGGCGACGTGATCGGCGACCACACCGTGTTTTTCCTGGGCAACGGCGAGCGCATCGAGATCACCCACCGGGCCACCTCGCGCGACACCTTCGCTCACGGCGCGGTTCGCGCGGCCTTGTGGGTCGAGCGTCAGACGCCCGGGCTCTACGATTTTCGCGACGTTC
>DASXQB010000424.1:0-6712 GCA_036493295.1 Polyangia bacterium
CAATTTTGATTCGCGCCTGCGGGATCTCCAGCGTGACCCGCGTTTTGGCCGCCGTCGGCCCGTCCAGCTGCACCCAGCCGGCCACCGCGCGCGTCGATCCCGGCACCAGCTGCACGAACGATTCGCGCACGAAGGTGGCCGGGGTTTCCACCACGCGCACCTCGCGGGTGAGCCCGCCATAGTTCCACCAGTCGGTGTTCGAGGTCGGGATGGCTTCGCGGCGGCGCGTGTTGTCGACCTTCACCACCACGAAATTGCCGCGCGCCTTCAGCCGCCCGGTGACCTCGAAGCAGAAGGGGGTGAAGCCGCCTTTGTGCTCGCCCAGCTTGTCGCCGTTCAGCCAGACCTGGGCCCGGGCGGCGGCGGCGCCGAAGTACAGGAACTGACGGGCCCGCGCCGATTTTCGGAAGGCGAACGTCTTTTGGTACCAGATCGTGCCTTCGTACCAGCGCAAATCCGGACGCTGCGAATTCCAGTCGCCCGGGACGGTCAGCGTCGGCGAACGGGCAAAGTTGTATTCGATCAAATCCCAGCGATTTTGGGCCTCCAGATTCTTCCCGAACGGTTTGGCCCGCGGCTGATAGCGATAGTCGATGGAGCCAGTCTCAAAGGGATCGACGATGATGTGCCAGGCGCCCGACAGCCGGAGGCCTTGGCGCTGACTGACGGCCGTCAGCAGGGGGGCCGTTCCACAATCGGCGCCGGCGGGCGCGGTCAAGGCGGGCAGCGACGGCTTCATGGCGATCCTCGCGCCGTGTAACACGTCGCCGACGCCGGCGGCAAACGCCGCAAAGGGACAAAGCGCCACCCGCGGAATTGTGGCCAGATCGGTTATGCTGCGCGCGGCGAAGGAGCGAATCCATGAGACGGCAGGGCAGCGTGAGCATGGGATTTGTCTGGGGGCTGGTGTTGGTGCTGGCCGGTGCTGGTTGCGGCAGCGGTGGCGGTGCGACGACGGACGCGGCGAAGGATCAGGCTCGCGACGGTGCCACCGGCGGCGCGGCGGGCGCGGGCACCGGCGGTGCCGGCACCGGCGGGTTGGCGATCGACAGCGCGGTGGAGCTTCCGGCGGACGCGCCGGCCGAGGTGTCCGTCGACCAGCTAGGCGATCTTTCGGTGGGCGACCTGCCGCTCGATAGCGGGGTCGAAGCAGCTTCGGACACCGACAGTGACACCGCGACCGACACTGGCGCGGACAGCACCGTCGATGCGGGCGTAGACAGCGCCGACACCGGCGGGGCCACCGACGCTGGAGCCACCGACGGTCCGTCCACCGCCTTGTCCAAGCACCTATTGTCCGGCCGCGCGCGGCTGGTGGGCACGCCGACCACGGCTTGCAGCGCGGTGCCCGCCGGCGCTGCCGCCGCCGATCACTGGTGCGCGTTCACGCTGCCCGGCCAGTCGCTGGGCGCCACCGAGCTGTGGGTGATGAACGTCAGCCAGGCGCTGAACCAACCCGTCCCCTGCGACGGCACCAGCCCATCGTGCCTGCGCCTGACCACCACGTTGTGGACCGGGCAGCCGGACAGCGGGCCGGCGCACCCTTACTCGCACCAGTTTTATGGGCAGACGCTGATCTTCTACGCGGCGCCGGTGGTGGGGACCGCGCCCTACGACGGGCCGGTGTTCGCCTGGCGACCGGGTTTGACGGCGCCGCGCCAGATCAGCGGCGCGCACGCCGCCAGCTGCGACGGCCATCCGCGCAGCGACGCCGCCCTGTGCGTGGAGGATCTGCAGACCGCCGCCAACCCGGCCCACTTCGATCTGCACGCCGGGCGCGTGGCGCCGACGGCCCTGCCGCTGGCGGCGACCATCTATCCCAGCACCGCGTCCAACGCCAGCCAGTGGTCGCTGGCCTTTTCGCCTGCGGGCGACTACTTCGCCTATTCCACCGGTGGCGTGACGGTCAGCGAGCCGGAGAACCTGTTCGCCTATGCCATCGACGACGTCGGGATGCAGGCCAAACGACTGACCGTGGCCACCGATGTTTCGCAGTGGGACATCGCCACCGACAGCAAGCACTGGTACTTCATGCGCGGCTTTAACTATCCCCCGCGCGGCAGCGTGGTCGATCCGTCGGGCACGCTGGTGATGGCCGACTTTCCCGCCGGCGGTGGCGAGCGGACCATCGCCACCCAGGTGGGCGCGTACATCCCGCTGGGCGACGACCAAACCGATCGCGGGGTGGCCTTTCTTTCCAACCTGGTGGGCGGCCGCGGCACGTACAAGATCATCGGCAATCCGGCCCAGTCGGCCACAGCGGTGACGGTGGCGTCGGGCGTGTACACGGCGGTGAGTTCGCCGGACGGACGGTTCAGCTTCTTGCAGACGCAGTTCAACAACACGACGCTGCTCAGCGACGCGCGGGTGGTGAGAAACGACGGCACCGGCAACTGCGCGCTGGCGCCGGCAGCCACCTCCGACGTCTACGGCGATCAATTTCTTCCCGGCGGCGGCCTGGTCTTCTGGGCAGACAACGTCGATCCCAACACGGGCGCCGCCGAAGGCTGGCTGGCCAACCCCGACGGATGCAACGCCAAACAGAAATTCGCCACCGACGTCGACTTCTGGTTCGCCGCCGGCGACGCCGGCCTGATCTTCAGCGACGGCGTCGGGGCAACCACCTCGACCGTTCGCTTCGCCAAGATGGGCGCTGGCGCCGCCTGGCCAGCCGCTGGCAGCACGATCATCCGCGCCGGCGCCGACCGCGTCTATGGTCTGCTGGAGCCGGATCGCCAGTACGTGGTTTTCGACGTGAATACCGGCGGCGTCGACGACGGTTTGTGGATTTATGGACCGATCGGGTTCGGACAGCCGTAGACTGAAATTCAGTTGACAGTTAGCGGGTGACCAATGGGTAGGCTTGGTCGTCTCAACAGTCTGGCGATCGGGGCGCTGTCGGTGGCGGCGTGCGCTGGCTCGGGTGCGATCGGCGGCGGTAACGGCGGCGGGGGTGGCGCGGCCGACGCCGGCGCTGCCGGTGGCACGAGCGGTTCGGGCGGCGTGTCGGGGTCAGGCGGGTCGATCGGCGTGGGTGGAGCGGGCGGTTCAGGTGGTGCGGGCGCCGATGCCGCCGCTCGCGCCGTCGTCGACGCAAGCACGCTGCTGCACAAATTCTTGATGGGCTACCAAGGTTGGTTCGCCTGTCCCGCCGACGGCGCGCCGACCAACCGCTGGGTGCACTGGTTTCGCAGCCAGACGCCGGCCGCCGCCAATGTCACCGTCGATTTGTGGCCAGACCTGACCGAACTTGCCGATGACGAGCTATTCGCCACCACCATGACCTTGCCCGGCGGCCAGCCGGCCCGACTTTATTCGGCGTGGACGCCGGCTACTGTACAGCGGCATTTTCGTTGGATGCGCGACGCCGATCTGGACGGCGTGATGCTGCAGCGGTTTTCGTCGGAGCTGGGCGATCAATCGTTGTTCGCCTTTCGCAATCAGGTGACCAAGAACGTGCGCAGCGGCGCCGAACAATACGGCCGGGTGTTCGCCGTGATGTACGACGTGAGCGGCGCGAACGCCGCCACGTTGCTGGACACGTTGAAGACCGATTGGTCGTATCTGGTCAACACGCTGAAGGTCACCGAGAGCGATCGCTACCTGCGCCACCAGGGGAAACCGCTGCTCGCTATCTGGGGCCTCGGATTTGCCGCCGGCCCGACGGCCGCGCAGGCGCAGGCGATCATCACCTACTTCAAAACCGGCGCCCCGGCGGCCGAGCAGGTGACGCTGCTGGGCGGCGTGCCGTGGGGCTGGCGGACATTGACCAATGATGCCCGCCCCGAGGCTGACTGGTCGGCGGTCTATCGATCGTTCGACGTGCTCAGTCCATGGACCGTCGGGGCGTTCGCCAACAACGCTGGCGCCGACAATTTTCTTAGCCGCCAGGTGGCACCCGATCTGGCGGCGGCGCAGGCGGCCGGGATCGCCTACATGCCGGTGGTCTTTCCCGGGTTCAGCTGGAAAAACCTGAAAGGCGCGCCGTCGCCACTGAATCAAATTCCGCGGCAGGGCGGGGCGTTTTACTGGCATCAGCTCGACAACGTCCTCGGCGCCGGCGCGGCCATGCTGTATGGCGCGATGTTCGACGAGGTCGACGAGGGCACCGCGCTGTTCAAAGTCGCCGCCACGCCCGCCGCCCAGCCGGCGCAAGGCACGTTCGTTCCTTTGAACATCGACGGCCAATCGCTGCCCAGCGACTGGTACCTGCGCCTGACCGGCGCGGCGGGCGCCGTGCTGCGCGGCGAACAGACACGCAGCTCCACGATTCCAATTACACCTTAGGCGGGTGGGGCAGGGATCTTGTGGCGTGCGCCGGCTACGCGTGGGCGGGTCCTGTCACTGCGTGGACGCTTTCCCAGCGGGTTGCGTTCGTCGGGCTGCCACCCGCCCACGCTGCGCCGCTGGCAACAAGAGCGCTGGTCAAGCGTCTCGAAACGGATCTGGATCTGGATCTGATCATCAATCGTGGGTATAGGCGAAGCGCAGCGGGGGTGGGGGTTGGACTGGCGGGGGCGTGAGGAGCCGCTCCGGCCGCGCAGCGGCCGGCTGCCAGGCGAGGATCGAGGGGTTCCCGTGCGGCCGCTGGATCTATTGAAGGCGATGTTCACGCTCGGAGACCCGCTCGAAACTTTTCCCGCTCACCTCACCGCGGCCGCGTAAGAACCCCGTCCCCCGCCAGGCCGAACCCCACCCCTGCGATAGCGAAGCCGGCGCGCTACGCCTTGAAGAAAAACGTCGCCGGGTGCGACGACCCCGGCGTACGCGTATGAGGCGCGTTCACCTGGCGGGCCGGGATATTGCCCATCTTCGTGCTCACCACGCGCACGCCCATCGTGGCCGGCGACAGACCGACCGTGCCGATGCTGTATTGCTCGTCGATCAAGATCTTCCAGATCTCCTGCGCCAGCTTGTAGCGTTCGTGGGTCTTCTTGCCGGCGGCCGAACGAAACAGCTCCATCGCCTTGCGCAGCTGCGGATCTTGGGGGGCGGTGCCTTTTTCGCCGCGGCTGGCGTACCAGACGGCGATCGACGGGCTGAGGATCGACGCGCCCGGGTTCACCGGCAGCGCGTGGTCGGGGACCTGGAAGATCATTTCCGATCCGTCGTTGGGCCAGATGGCGATCTGATGTTGATTGCCCTTGGTGCGGGCGAAAAACAAACTGCGCTCCAGCTCCTTGACGTCGGCCTGCACGCCGATCTTTTTCCACTGCTCGCGGATCATCTCGGCGATGCCGGTCAGGGGAAGGTATGCCGCCGCCGTCTGCAGCTCGATGCGCAAGCGGCCTTTGCCGTCGCTGCGCAGGCGATAGCCGTCGCTGTCTTTCTTGGAAAGGCCGACCTTGTCCAGCAGTGCCGCGGCCTGTTTCGGATCGTGGGTCGACCATCTGTTGCGCCACTCCGGGCCCGGGCTGAACGGCATGCTGTCGGCCGGCGCCGGCGAGCCGGGCGTGCCGACGCCCAGCCAGAAGGTCTCGTTCAACTGACGGCGATCGATGCCCAGCGACAGCGCCCGCCGGAAGTCGCGCGTCCCCAACCACTTGGCGATCTCGGCGTCCCCGTCGTACGTCAGGTTGGTTTGCAAGGTGGCATCCGATCCGTTCAACGCCGGATCCAACCGCACGTCGTAATGACCTTTGTCGCGGTTCTCCAGAAACACCGGCAGCTTTCCCAGCGAGGTGTGCCGTTCCTGCAGATCGTATTGCCCAGCCACCGCCCGCAGGTTCAGCACCTCCAGGTTCTCCGCCAGAGCGAAGCTGACGCGATCGATGTACGGCAGCTGGTTGCCTTGGTTGTCCACGCCGAAGTAGTACGGATTGCGTTCCAGAACCCAGGTCGGTTTGTTGATCGGCGAAACCGTCCGCCAGGGCGTCAGCACCGGCAGTTCGAGATTGAGGCGCCAGTCCCAGCGGCTTTTGATGAAGCTGACCCAGCTGTCAAAACCGGCGGCCTTGGCTTTTTTCTCCAGCTCGTCTTTGGACGAATTCTTCGGCAAAAACTGCTTCAGATAGTGCCCGGGCATGAACGCGCCCATGCTGTTGCCCTGGGTCTGACGGCTGGCCTGCCCGCCGCCAATGGCCGTGCTGCCGGCCAAAAGCTCGACGAACAAAAAATTCGGCTCGGGAAACTCAAAGACGACGGTCAGGTCGTCCTCCTTGTGCATGGTCCCCACCTTGCCGTTGACCATCAGGTCAGGGTGGGGGGTCGGCTGCAGATCTTTGTTCAGATAGATCTCTTCGTACCAGAACAGAAAATCGTCGGAGCCAAATGGCGAGCCGTCCGACCAGCGCTGTCCCTTGCGCAAGAACAGCGTCACGATCTTGCCGTTGGGGCTCTGTTTCCACTCGCGCGCCAGGCACGGCATGATCTTGGTGCCGGTGTAATCCCAGAACAGCGGTTTGTCGGTCGACACCAGACGCGCGCCATTCTCGCTGTCACCGGGGCCGGTGAAACCGCGCCGCCAGGTGCCGCCGTAACGGCCGATGGCTTGCAATGGCTTTATCACCAGCGGCTGGGCGGGCAGACGCTGCTCGACGGGCGGCAGCTTGCCGGCCTTCACCAGCTCGGCCAGCGCCGGCGCCTCGGAAAACTTGGTCGGCCACCGGGCGGGATCGAGAATCAGCTCCGGGCCTTCCAGCTTGCCGATCAAACTTCCGCCCACCTTCGTTGGCGCTGGGCTGGACGGCGCGGCGTTTTCGGCGCGCGCGAC
>DASXQB010000425.1:0-3475 GCA_036493295.1 Polyangia bacterium
ACGACGACATTCATTTTTATTGACTCGAATTTCAAAAACATGTTAGAAAACCGCCGGGGAGTCGAGTAAATAGCAAGATCCAGAGGATCTACGCGGTGGGGAAGAGTGCCGGGGAGTGGGATCGAGTGAGGCGGCGGCGGAGACGGGGACAGGGATGGGACGAGGTAAGGCGGCGACGGTGAGCGGGACGGGCGAGGAAAAGGCACGGTGGGAAAAGGGCGGGAACGGTGGTGGGAATCGGGGCGTGTGGTTTCGGGGCGAGGCGGCGGCGGTGAGGCGGGGACAGTGGCGGCACGGGGGGGCGGGCGAAATCGAGGCGGTCATCCGGGGAGGCGAATCGTTCAATAAATGCTGACCTATCTTATTTACGTGTGTTCGTTGCTCAGCGTCGGGGATGGCGGGGCCGGATCGGGGCGTCTTGCTGTGAAGGCGGCGCCAGCGCGCGATTCGGGAGGCGGCGAAGTGAGGACTAGCCGCTCGGAGCCGTCCGAGGTCGAAATGCCGCGGATTGCTCCGAAGGGAAGAATCTCCGTGGGAATGTCCCACGGGATCAGCTTCCAGCACTAGGCGCGAACGCGCCCCCGGCGGTGAACCCCACCGCCGGGCGGGAGGTGGGAGGCGTGGCAACCGAAGGGGGGCGGAACCACGGCCCGCCGGGCAGGAGCACCGTCTGGTATCCTGCCCGGCGATGCTCATCGGCGCGCTGGAAATTTCCCCCGCGGTACTGCTGGCCCCCATGGAGGCGGTAACCGATCTGCCGTTCCGCACCATCTGCGAAGAGCTAGGCGCGGCGCTGACCTTCACGGAATTTCTGTCCGCCGAGGCCCTGACCCGCGGCGCGGCCAAGGCCATCGGTCGCATGTGGCCCAGTCTCGGTGGTCGCCGCTTTGCCGTGCAGATCTTCGGGCGCGAACCGGACGCCCTGGCGCGCGCGGCGCAGATGGCCGTCGACGTCGGCGCATCGATCGTCGACATCAACATGGGCTGCCCGGCCAAGAAGGTCACCGCTGGCGCGTGCGGCTCGGCTTTGATGCGCGAGCCGGCGCTGGCCGCGGCGCTGGTGCAAGCGGTGCGGCGCGCGGTCCCGGCGGCGATCCCGGTGACGGTCAAGCACCGCGCCGGCTGGGATGAATCGTCGCTGAACGCGGCGGCGTTCGCCCGCATGCTGGTCGACGCCGGTGCGGCGATGATCACCGTGCACGGCCGCACACGCGCGCAAGGTTTCTCGGGCGCCGCTCGGCTGGATCCGATCGCCGACGTGCGGGCGGCGTTGCCGGCCCACATTCCGGTGATCGGCAACGGCGACGTGAAAGACATCGCCGGCTATCAACGGATGAAGTCCGTCACCGCCTGCGACGGCGTGATGATTGGCCGCGGCGCCATGGGCAACCCGTGGCTGTTCCGTTCACTGGTGGCGCTGGAGACCGGCGCGCCCGATCCCGGGCCGCCGACGCTGGAGGAACGGCGCATGGTGTGGCGCCGCCACGCCGAGTTGGTGCTTTCATACAGCCACGAACGCATGCGTGTTCATGAGCTGCGCAAGACCATGGCCTGGTACTCGCGCGGATTGCACGGCGGCGCGCAGCTGCGCCAGCGCAGCTTCGACAGCCCGGAGCCCGCCGCGCTGCTGGCGATGGGCGAAGCGTTCTTCGACGGCTTGCGCGCTGTTGCCTCGCGCGGCGCGGAGACCGACCTGCTGACCGGCCCAGTCGATCCCGTGGCCAAGGCCATCGATCGCAACACCCGTCGCGGCGGGCCAGCGGCCAGCGCGGCGTAAGGCCGGAAGACCATCGCTGTGTTGCTCGCCCGCGCCGTCTTCGGTCTGCCTTTGATCGCCATCGTCGCCACTGTCGTGGTCGCGTGCGAAGACGGATCGTACCGCGACATCGGCGACGAGATCAACATCCTCACCCGCCGCAACGACGCGCTGGTGCCGCCGGCCACCGAACGTCTGGCGGGGTTTGGCCGCAAGGCCGTTGCCCAGATCGAAACCGCCTTGCACACGGCGGCGCCAACCGGCCGCTTGCATCTGCTGGCCGCGCTGCAAAAAATCGGCGACGGCGAAGCGGTGCCGGTGCTGCGCCACGTGGCCATCTACGATGTCAACACCGAGGTGCGGGCCGCCGCCGAATCCATCCTGGCGGCGTGGGCCGCCGGCGCCAGCGAACCGGCGCGTGACCGTGCCATCGCCGCCCGCGCCGCCATCGACCGCAAACGCGCCGCCGGTGAAGGCCCGCTTTTGTGGGGCGACGCCGGCGCGCCTGGCGCTCCATCGACGGTCGGCGCGCCCGAACCGGTGGGTGCGGCGCTTGAATCGGGCGGCGGCCAGGGCGCGCCGCGCTGATCGCGGCACGACCGTCGCCACCGCCGCCCCGCCGCCAACCGTGCAAATTGCGGGGGGCCAAAAAAAGATGACCAATTTTTGAGCGGGGTGGGACTAACCGATCAAGGCGTATGGCTGTTCCCCATTTGTCGCTGGTTGGGCACGGGCCGTCAGGGGCCGAGCGAGACGCCGGCCTCGCGCGGGCGTTGCAGCACCGCGAACCGGGCGCCGCCTTCGCCGCCTGGGCGCGACTGCGGCCGGATGTCGACCGCCACCTGCGCCGCCTGATGGGGCCCGATCGCGACATCGAGGATCTGTCGCAAGAGGTGTTCCTGCGCTTTTTCTCGGCGGTGCCGAACCTGCGCGACCCCGAGGCGTTGCGCGGTTTTCTCTTCGGCATCTGCGTGCGGGTCAGCCGGCATGAACGGCGAGCGCGCTGGTTGCGTCGTCTTTTCAGGCTAACCGACGACGGCCAGTTGCCGGAACCGGCGGTCGCTGGTCCTGACGCCGAGGTGCGTGAAGTCGTGCATCGATACTACCGGGTGCTGGATCGCCTGGGGGTAGAGGCGCGGTCGCTTTACATCGCGCGCACCATCGACGGACAGTCGCTGGAAGACGTGGCGGCGGCGCACGGTCTGTCGGTCTCGACCGCGCAGCGGCGGCTGGCCAGAACCACGCAACGGATCGCCGCGCTGGTGGACGGCGATCCGGTTCTGGCGGCGTACCTGCGCGAGCGAGAAAGCGAGGGTCGGTGATGGGCGATTCGAATCGCCGCCCGCTCCCGTCCCCGCAGCCGCTGTCGGCCCTGGCGGCGCGTTTCACCGACGGGCACACCGGCGGCCCCGCCGAACGAGAGGTCGGCGCGCGCTGGGATCGCTTGCGCGCCGCTCTGGAAAATCCGACCGCGCGGCCGTCGCGCCGGCGCGCTGGTCTCTTCTTTGGCGTGGGTGTGGGCGGCGGCGTGCTGGCGCTGGCGGCGGCGCTGCTGGTGTGGCTGCGATGGCAGGGACCACCGGTGACATACGCGCTGGCGGGCGCGGCGCTGGGTGGCGACGGGTACATCTCGGGCGTGGCGACAATGCCGGCGGCGCTGACGTTCTCGGAGGGAACGAAGGTCGACCTCGCGCCGGGCAGCCGCGCGGTGGTGGTGGC
>DASXQB010000426.1:0-43311 GCA_036493295.1 Polyangia bacterium
GATGCGAAGGACGAGTTCTTCCAGTTTGGCCTGGGCATCGGCACGCGGCTTTAACCGCGCGGGCCGATCCACCCTTGACCGGCTCGGCCCGAAAGAGCGATCCTCTTTCACATTGCTGGCCCTCCGCTGCTTGGCCCTGCTCTTCGCGCTCAGCGATGACCCGGTGGTCTTGGCGTCGCGCGGACACCTTGATGGCGCCCGCATCGAAGAGGTGGAGCAGGCCCTCGGCCGCGATCCCTCGTACAAGGTGCGGGTGGACGCGGCGCTGGTGCTGGGTCAACTGCGCCAGGATCGCTCGGTGCCGGCGCTGACGGCGGCCTTGCGTGACGGCCACCCGGCGGTGCGGGCGACGGCGGCACGGGCGCTGGGCCGCATCGGCGATCCGGCGGCGCGCGGTTCGCTGGCCCGCCTGCAACAACAAGACAGCAGCCCGATGGTGCGTCGGATGGCCCGCGATGCCCTGCGCGGCATCGACGTGCGCGTGCAGCGTGAGGGCGAAGAGGCGCGGCGCCGTGCCCAGCGCCCGGCCTTCGCGGTGAAAACCATGGGCGACCAAAGCCGCAAGGCCACCCCCGCCCTGCGCGGTCACATGCGCGACGTCTTGAGTAAGCAGCTGCGCGCGGTGGGCGACGTCGCTGGCGACGGACAGGAGGCCGGCTTCGTCATCGACGGGTCGATCAAAGATCTGTCGCTGGTGACGCGATTGGATCTGGTCGAGGTCAGCTGCGCCGTACAGCTGGTGGTCAGCCGCAGCCCCGGTGGCGGCGTCTTCTTGCTGACGTCGGGCGAGGCCGTGGTGCAGCGGCCGCGGCACAGCTTCAACCCGCAGCAGCGCTCGCGCATGGAGATCGAAGCGCTGGAAAGCGCGGTCCGCGGCGCCAGCGAAGATCTGGTGCAGAACCTGGCCCGCCAGCAATGACCGCCGCCGCCGCTCCACCATCGTCCGTCCCGCGACCGCCATCCAGCCGCCTCGACGCCATCGATTGGCTGCGCGGCCTGGCGGTGGTGCTGATGATCCAGACCCACCTTTACGATTCGTGGGTCGCCCCGGCGGCGCGCACCAGCGAGGCCTTCTGGTGGACGCGTTTTCTGGGCGGCATCCCGGCCCGGCTGTTTCTGCTGCTGGTCGGCGTGTCGATGGCCATTCGCTTTGAAAGCCAGCTTGGCAAGTCCGTCGATCGCGCCACCATGTGCCGGGGCATGGCCAAACGGGGCCTTGAGATCGTCGGCCTGGCTTATCTCTTTCGTCTGCAGGAGTTCACCCTGGGCGGCTTCGGGGCTCCCGTCTCCGATCTGTTTCGCATCGACATCCTGAACTGCATCGGTGCCTGCATGATCGTGGTGCCGTTCCTGGCGGCGCCGCGCAACGGGCGCCCGCAGTACGCGGCGTCGCTGGCCTTCGCGGTGGTCTTCGTCGCGCTGGGGCCGATCATCGGGCCGGCGCATTTCCCCGACTGGCTGCCGCGCCCGCTGACGTCCTATCTGGGCGGCGAGCGACCGATGGCCTGGTTCCCGATTTTTCCCTGGGCGGCGTGGCCGCTGGTGGGTGTGGCCGTCGGTCACTGGTGGGTCCGGCAAAACCGCGACCCGCGCCGGCAAGCGCTGGCGTTTCTGCTCACCGGCCTGGGCGGCGCCGCGCTGACCTTGGCGGTGATCATCGTCAGGCGCATCAACCCGTACATCATTCGCTATCCGTCCGAGCTGGTGCAGCAGATGGGACCGGGAAGTTTTTTCTATCGGTTGGGTTTGCTGGGACCGCTGGCGCTGCTGGCGTACGGCGTGACCCGGGCGCTGGGACCGCGGTTCTCGGTGATGCGGCAGTTCGGGCGCACGTCGCTGCTGGTGTACTGGATTCACGTCGACCTTTGTTATGGGTCGGTGTCGAAACCGCTACACCATCGGCTGGGCATGGTTTGGGCGACGGTGGGGTTCGTGGGAATGGTGGCGTTGATGCTGGCGATCTCGGTGCTGAAGACCAAGTACTGGAAGGGATGGCGCCGGCATGAACGGTCACGACATCCGGCCATCGCTGGTTGAGCTCTACGCCCGCGTCGCCGCCCGCCTGGATGGCGAGCCGCTGGTGCGCGCGGCGCTGGCCGGCGTCGTCGTCGGCACCGGCGCCGGCATCGACGGCGTCACGCACGTGCTGGCGCTTGGCAAAGTGGCGCTGCCGATGTGGCGCGGGATCGACCGCGACGCGCGGGCCGGCGGCGACAAGTTGAAAGCGTTGGCGGTGCTGCCCGCGCCGCTGGCGCCACCGCAAGCGATCCCCGGTCTGCGGGTGCTGCCCTCCGATCACCCCCACCCGACCGAACGCGCGGTGGCGGCGGCGCAAGACGTTCTGGCGTTCGTCCGCGCGGCGCGCGCCGACGCCGGCAACGATGCGCGCTTGCTGGTGCTGCTGTCGGGCGGAACGTCGTCACTGTTGTGCGCGCCGGCCGGCGGGCTGTCCGTGGCCGACAAGCGCGCGGCCATCGCCGCGGTGGCCGCCGCCGGCGCCACCATCGGCCAGCTGAACACCGTTCGCAAACACCTGTCGCAGATCAAAGGCGGACGGCTGGCCCTGGCCACCGACGTGCCCGCGCTGGTGCTGGCGATGTCCGACGTCATCGGCGACGATCCGGCGACGATCGGATCAGGGCCGTTCTCGCCCGATCCGACCACGTTCGCCGACGCGCAGCGAATCATCGCCCGCCTGGGCGCCGCGGTTCCACCGACGGTGGCCGCGCATCTGGAAGCGGGCGCGCGCGGCCTGGCCGAGGAATCGCCGCCGCCCGGCGATCGGCGCCTCGACCACGTTCGCTATCGGGTCATCGCCGGCCCCGGCGACGCCCGGGCCGAAGCCCGTCGCCAGGCGGCCGCCGCCGGCTGGTCGATCGGCGATTTGCCGGCCAACACCGAGTTCTCCGTCGAGCACCTGGCCACCATCATCGTCGACCGTGCCCGCGCCGCGCTGGCCAAGGCGGCGACGGCGCCTCAGCTTCTGATTGGCAACGGCGAGCCGACGATCAAGGTCACCGGGAACGGGCGCGGCGGACGCGCCACCCACCTAGCCTTGCTGGTGGCGCGCGGCCTGGCGCAGTTGCCTGAAACGCCCGGCGCCCAGGTGGCGTTCTTGGCCGCCGGCACCGACGACCGCGACGGCAACAGCGACGTCTCGGGCGCCGTGGTCGACGGAACCACGTGGGGGCGCGCCGTCGCGGAAAACCGCGATCCGCAGGGGGCGATCGACCGCTGCGACAGCGCATCGCTGCTGGCGGCGCTTTCCGCCACGGTGCGCGGCCCCGGGACGTCGAACCTGCTGGACCTGCATTTTTTGGCTGTCCGGCAGCGGTAAACTTGCTCTTGGGCCCCTGTCGCCTATAAGTTTTGGACGGTGTTGACCCGGTTTTTTCGTTGGTCGCTGGTGCTTGGGTTCGCCGCCGCGGCGTTGCTGGTGAATCCGCCCGATGGAGGGTGCGCGCAAGCCGCCGCCAAGAAACCCACCAAGCACGCCGCCGCGAGAAAACCGGCGCGCGTGCGTGGGAAAAAAGCCGTCGTGCGCGAGCGCTACGTCGCGCCCATCAAGGGCGGCATGCCCAACGTGCAGGCCCGCTGCGCGATGGTGATCGACGGCGACAGCGGCCGCGAGCTTTTCAGCCGCTCGCCCGATCATGAACGGCCCATCGCTTCGATCTCGAAGCTGGCGGCGACGCTGGTGGTGATGGACAAGGGCCTCGATCTGGAAGGCCTGACGACCATCTCCAAGACCGACATCGACGTGGCCCGCGGCGGGGCCAAGTCGCGCTTGCTGGACGGGATGACGGTGTCTAACCGCGACCTGCTGCACGCGGCGCTGATGGGTTCCGACAACCGCGCGGTGCCGGCGCTGGGGCGGGCGGTGAAGCTGACGCCGTCCGAATTGACCGCCGGCATGAACGCCAAGGCCGCCGAGCTGGGACTCAAGCACACGCGTTTTCGCGATCCCACCGGGCTGTCCACCGACAACGTCTCAACGCCGCGCGAAACCATCATCATGCTGCGCGCGGTGATGACCCACCCGGTGCTGGGGCCGATCACCCACCGCCTGGAATACGACGCGCATCCGGTGGGGCGCCCGCCGATCAAATACGTCAACACGTACAAGCCCGCCGTGCGCAGCAACATTCAAGTGCTGGGCGGCAAGACCGGCTACAACGACGACGCTCGGTACTGCCTGGTCATCGCCACCAAGATCGACGGTCATCCGTACTTCATGTCTTTCTTGGGGAACGAAGGAAAGCTGACCCGGTTTGGCGATGTGGCCCGGGTGGCCGACTGGGTGACGTCGCACAAACCCAAGGGCACGCCGTCGCCGCCGCCTGAACCTGCCGCCGGCGACGCGGTGGCGACGGAGAAGCTGCCGGTCGGCGTGGCCGCGCCCGTCGACGATCCCGCCGCGCCCGCGTCGACGCCCGTCGCCGCTCCGCCGGCCACCGCCGCGGTCGGCACGCAGACCGCGACCGCCAGCCCGCCGGCCAGCAGCGGCGTACACTAGACACCGAGGGTTTTCGTGCTGACCATCGGCGACGCCAAGCTGACCATGCTCAACGGCGGGAACTTCCGCCTGGACGGCGGGGCCATGCATGGCGTGGTGCCGAAGACGCTGTGGTCTCGCCTGGTGTCGTGTGACGCCTCCAATCGTTGCGAGTACACCACCCGCTGCCTGCTGATCGAAACCTCCGGCCAGCGCGTGCTGGTCGAAACCGGCAACGGCGACAAGTTCCCGGCCAAGCTGAAAGAGATCTACGGCATCGACCACGATCGTTCGATCGGCGATGCCCTCCACGAAGTGGGCGTCGAACCGGCGTCGATCGACTTCGTGGTGATGACCCATTTGCATTTTGACCACAGCGGCGGGACCACCCGCCGCCAGCCCAGCGGCGGGTTGGCGCCGGTGTTCCCGCGCGCCCGCCACGTCGTGCAAGCGCGCGAATGGCACGACGCCACCCACCCGCACGAGCGCAACCGCGCCAGTTATCTGGCCGAGAACCTCGGCCCGCTGGAAGAAGCCGGCCTTTTGCAGCAAGTTGACGGCGAGGCGGAGATCGCCCCCGGCGTTCGCGTGGTGCCCACGCCCGGACACACCGCCGGGCACCAGTCGGTGTTGATCGGCGCCCCGGGCGGGCCGCAGGCATTATTTTTAGGCGACGTCGTCCCGACGGCCGTGCACACGCGGCTGCCGTGGGTGATGAGCTATGACCTGGATCCGGCCGGAACAGTCGAGACCAAGCGCCGCCTGTTCGAACGCGCCATCAAGGAGGATTGGTTGCTGCTGTGGGGACACGACCGCGACCACCAGGGTGGCCGGATCGCCGTCGATAAAGACGGCAACCCGGTCGTGAGAGAATTCGTTACACTCTAGCCCGTGGCCGGCACCAAACATCGCGGCGTCAAGAATGCGTTCGGTAAACGTCTGCAACAGCTTCGCAAGGCGCGTGGGCTGACCCAGACCGAGCTCGGCAACAAAGTCGGCATCTCGTTCCGCATGATCGCGTACTACGAAGGCCAGACCGATTACCTGCCCAAGCACGTGCTGCCGCAGCTGGCCCGCGCCCTTGGTGTCAGCGTCGACGAACTGAGCGACACCGCCACCACGTCGGTCATCCCCGTCGACGTCGACGGCGTGGTCTGGCGCCGCTTCCTGCGCCTGAACGATCTGCCGGCGAAGACGAAGGCGACGGCGCTGCAGCAGCTTGACGCGATCCTGGACAAGCTGGACAAGCCCCACAAGTCGCGCCGCTGAATCCGCCTGTTCGCCCCGCCCCAAACCTCATCGCAGGAATCATGAAGGGTTGGTTTCTTCGTGCGCTTTTGTTAGCTCCGAAACAAGAGCGGACCGCAGGGTGATGCCGCGCTGGTCGCATCGTCAACGGCCGACCTCTCCCGCGGCATCACCCGAGGACCGCAGGCGCGGCTCAGGGCGCTCGCCGAGCGGACCTACGATCCGCGCCGACCGGGGATCACCGGCGCGAGAAGCTCCGGAACGCGTGGTCGCGGGTGCGCGGTGCAGCTCGGCGGCCCGTGGTGATCGAACCCATCCGCCGTGCCATGCGGTCCTCGGGTGATGCCGCGGCAAGCGCTGCGTTTGAAAGCAAATGCATCGAGCGCGGCATCACCCTGCGGTCCGCTCTTGTTCCGGACGAGAGTGAGCGGAAACCAACCCTTCACATTCACGGCGATGAGGTCTTAGTCGTCGCTGACCGGAATGCGCGGCGATAGCACGGCGCGCGCGCGTGTCGCGGTGTCGGGGAACGCCTCCAGATGAAAGTGGTCGTCGTGGTCGCTGTTGTCGTCGGCGGTGATCACCTCGCGCAGGATGCTGCTGGCGCGCAGGCGACAGGCCAGTTGCCGCAACAAACGGCCGGCGGGCGTGATGGGCGTGCCGACGCAGGCATCGACCTCGGTGACCGTGTTCCACACCCCGACGCCGCGTTCGAAGTCGCGGCGGACATCGTAGGCGGTGCCGTCGCGACCGACGAACACGTGCACGTCTATGGCCAGGCCGTGCGCGTGTTCAGACAGCCGCGTGCCGCCGCGACGGGCGCGATACTGATACGTGCCCGAGTAAACCAGCGTGCGAATGCCGGCGTCGTCGAAAAGCGGAGCCACCTCGACCAGGGCCCGGCCGAGGGCGCAGTCCATCAGCGTGCCGTCGCTGGCGACCTGGCGCCGGTCGCGGCCGCGCGGTTGTAAAACGATCGCACCCAGCGGCCCGCGCACCCGCACCGGCGTGCGAATGCCCTTCGTCGGCGGCCCTTCGGAAAAGTCGACGTGATCGGCGCGCAGCCCTTCCAGGCAGGCGCGATCGGAGTCGGCGGGTGGCAATGGCGACGGCGGCGGCGCCGGTGACGGCACGGGCGGCGGCACGGGCGGCGACTCCGCAGAGATCGGATGCAGGGCGCGCAGCCCGAACGCCGCCGAGGCGATCCACGCCAAGGCGATCGCGACCAGGGCGATGCAGGTGGCGGCCCGCATCGCCGCGTCTCAACCCTCGGCCGGCTTGGCGTCGACCTGGGCCACGGCCGCGGCAAAACGCGCTTCGAACTCCGAAGGCGGCTTGGCTTGCGCCAGATCCAGCTCGAAGTCGGGACGCGCGCCAGCGCCCGGTTGCAGCTTGGCCAGAAACTCGTCGATCTCGCGGCCGGCCAGACCGCGTTCCAGCAGCGCCGCGCGTGACAGCGGCGCGGCGCCCGGGCGCGGGCCGATCTCCTCGGCGCTGCCGGCCACCAACGCGCGTATCACGTCCAGCTCCATGCGAGAAAGGTGGCCACCGCACACGTCATAGTCAATCCACGCCTCGTACGACAGCGGCGCCACCCGCTTGAGCATGCCCGCCATCACCCGCCCGTACTCCTGGATTTCCCATTGCGCGTGCGCATCGACGCGCAGGCTGAGAAAGTGCAGCAGGTTGTGCAGATCGATCTTCCAGTACCACTGCGTGTACGTCGACAGCGGCAGATCGATGCGCGCCAGCTCGCGCGCGATCTGGTTGGCGGTCATCCATTCGTAGGCCTCGCGGCTTTCGTCGCGCACGCTGTTCCAACGCCGCACCGCCTCGGCCTGCAGCGACGCCTCCAGCGCTTGCCCGCTGCGACCCTGGTTGTTGGTGCGGCTCTGCGTCTGCAGCTGCGCCTCGCCCGGCGTGTAGAACAGCATCGGCATCAGGCTGTAGCGTCCCGAATATTCATTCACCGACGCCGTCCGGTGGCGGATCCACTGCCGGGCGATGAACATCGGCATGCAGCAGTGGAATTTCAGCTCGACCATCTCGCTGGGCGTGGTGTGCTTGTGCCGGCGCAGATAACGAAGCAGGCCGCGGGTCATACTTTTCTTGCGTGTGCCGTGGCCATAGCTGACGCGCGCCGCCCGTTCGATGCAATCATCCGTGCCCATGTAATCGACCAGCGAGACGAACCCGTGGTCAAGAACCGGGAAATAAAGGCCTAAAATCTCCTCGGCGGCCGGGCTGGTGGGTCGCTTGGTCTCGAATGACACGGCCCGAACGTTATCATGAAAACTTGCACCGGCCGGGCGCCCCGCTATCGTTCCGACCATGAACGAGCGCTTCCCCACCGCAGTGCTGTTGCCGCTGCGCCTGCTCGTCGGCGTGATGCTGGTGTTGTCGGGTTATTCCAAGTTCACCGGCGGCTGGCTGCACGGCGACGCGCTGCTAAAAACGCTGAACACCTGGTCCGAAGGACAGAAGACCTATCACTTCTTCGTGCCGGTGATCGAGACCGCCCGCGCCCACCCGAAGATCTTCGGCACCCTGGTCACCGCCGGCGAGCTGACCATCGGCGCGTCGATGGTGCTGGGCCTTTTGACCCGGCTGTTCGCATTTCTGGGCATGACCATGTTGTTCTCGTTCGCGCTGGGCGCCGGGCAAAACCTGTCGCCGCCGGGCAACGCGCTGTTGATGGGCGCCATTCTCTTCACGTTCATCTTCGCCCCGCCCGGCCGCGTGCTGGGGATCGATCAGGCGCTGCGCGCGCGTTTGCCCCGCTGGATGGTCTAAGCGTTCCTGTGTTAAACCCGCCTCGTGCGATCGCTGGCGGGACGGTACGGAGATCTCGCGCTGGCCGCGCTGGTGATCGGCATCGTCGGCATGATGATCCTGCCGCTACCGACGGCGGCGATCGATCTTCTGCTGTCCACCAACGTCGCGGTGGCGGTGACGCTGCTGCTGACGTCGCTGTACGTCACTGACGCTCTCAAGATCGCCACCTTCCCGACCCTGTTGTTGCTGACCACGCTGTTTCGGCTGGCGCTGGAGGTGTCGGCCACGCGCCTCATCTTGACTCGCGGCAACGCCGGACAGGTCATCGCCGCCTTCGGACACTTCGTGGTGGGCGGCAACCTGGTGGTGGGCGCGGTGATCTTTCTGATCCTCACGCTGATCCAGTTCATCGTCATCACCAAAGGCGCCGAGCGCATCGCCGAGGTGGCCGCGCGCTTCACCCTGGACGCCATGCCTGGCAAACAGCTCGGCATCGACGCCGAGCTACGCGCCGGCCACATCGACGCTGCCCTGGCGCAGCGCCGCCGGGCAGCCCTGGGCCGCGAATCGCAGCTTTTCGGATCGATGGACGGCGCCATGAAGTTCGTCAAAGGCGACGCCGTCGCCGGCTTGGCCATCTTGGCGGTGAACATCGTGGGCGGATTGATCGTCGGGATTTTCCAGCGCGGGCTGGACGCCGGCGCGGCGGCCCGCACGTACACCCTGCTGACCATCGGCGCTGGCCTGGTGGCGCAGATCCCGGCGCTGCTGATCTCGACCGCCGCGGGGATCGTGGTGACGCGGGTGGCGTCAGAGGACGGCCCGTCGCACCTGGGCCAGGACATCGCGCGTGAGCTGTCGGCGAATCCCAAGGCCATCGCCATCGCGGCGGCGCTGCTGGTGCTGCTGGCCATCGTTCCCGGATTGCCGGCGTTGCCGTTCTTGGGATTGGCTGTGTTACTGGGCGCGGGCGCGCTGCGCCTGCAGCGGCGCGCGGTGCGCGACAACGCCGGCACCGACGGAGAATCAGCCGATGCGGGCACGCCGGGCGCCGGCTTGCCGGGCGCGCTGGCGGCGCCGCTGGCCGTCGACGCCGCGCCGGCGTTGGCGCGAACGCTGGGCGCCGCCGACCAGGCGTTCTTGGCGCGAGAGGTTCCCACTTTGCGCCGGCGGCTTTTCGACGACGCCGGCCTGGTCATGCCGGCAGTGACCATCCGACCGCGCCCGCTGGCCGAGCGATCATTCGTCATCAGACTGAACGAGACGCCGCTGCTGCGCGGCCAGGTGTCGGCTGACGGCGACGGCGAAAACGCCGCGCGCACGATCGGCGAGCATCTTTCGGCGCTGTTGCGACGCCACGGCCACGAGCTGGTGGGCATTCAAGAGACCCAGGCGCTGCTGGACGATGTGCAACGCTCGCACCCGGCGCTGGTGCGCGAGGTGGTGCCGAAGGTCGTGACGCCCGCGCTGCTGGCCGAGGTGCTGCGGCGATTGGCCCAGGAAGGTGTCTCGCTGCGCGGACTGCGCCAGATGCTGGGCGCGCTGGCGGATCGACAACCCGGCGCCGGTAACGACGATGCCGCCGCGCTGACCGAAAAGGTGCGGGCCGCGCTTCGCCGCACCATCACCTTCCAGCATGCCGACAGCGACGGCCGCATCAGCGCGCTGCTGCTGGATCCGCTGATCGAGGACACCATTCACGACGCCATCCATCGGACGCCGACAGGCAGTCACCTGGCCCTCGAGCCGCAGCTGGCGCACGACATTCAAGCGGCCATCGGGCGCGCGGCCAGCGCCGCCCGCCAGGACGATGGCCATGGCGCGGTCGCCCCCGTGCTGCTGACCAATCCAGCCATCCGTCCCTTCGTGCGAAGGCTGATCGAACAACAGGAGCCGACGCTGGCGGTCCTCTCATTTCTGGAACTGTCACCCGAAGCAGAGGTCCGCACGCTGGGCCACGTCCGCGTCTGACCCACAGCCGGCGCACCTCGCCGCACATGCGGCGCACCTCGCAGCTACAGAAATGGCGAATACGACCGAGTCAGGCATCTTGGAGGTCATCGTGACGAGGCGACAGGCTGACCAACCTTTGTTGAGAAAAGGCACCTTCATTGTCGTCGCTGGGTTGGCCCTCGCCGGCTGTGGCACCAGCAAGGTCGGAACCGACGCCCAGGACGTCCCGCGTGACAACGCGGTCGATCAAGGCGGCGGCGACACGGCACTGGCAGCGGACGCCGACGCTGACGACATGGCCGCCGTGGACGTCGCCGACGACGCGACCAGCGACAGCGCCCCCACAGACGACGCCGCGCCTGACGGTGGCGCCGACGACACCGCGCCTGACGGTGGCGCCGACGACACCGCGCCCGACGGTGGCGCCGATGTCGCGCCTGATGGCGCCGACGACGTCGCGCCCGACGCGCCCATCGACAACACGCCCGACGCCGTCGTCGATCACGGCGCGCCCGAGCTGCCCGAGACCGCCTTTCACTGGCCGAACATGCCGCCCGCCAGTAACCCGTACCCCGCGTCGACGTCGATTCGCGAAGTCATCTTCACCGGCCGACACGCGCTGTATGGCCAGGGTGACACCTTCATTCCCACCTGGGGCGCGGACGACAATATTTACACGCCATTTACATACGGCACCGTCGACAACGTGAACTCCGGCTCGGGTTTCGCCTGGGCCAAATTCACCGGCAGCGATCCGCTGAACCTCACGGTCGCCGGCGCGGGAACAATCAGCGTCGGCGCGCCCGGCCCGAACTATGGCGCCTTCCCGTCGGCCAGCGCGATTCTGAACGGCGTCTGGTACTACGGTGGCTCGGGCGAAGACGGCTTCAACGGCACCTGCGGGTTCTGGTGCGTGGGCGGCCAGTTCTTGGGCTTCTGGACCTCGACCGACTATGGCGCCCACTGGACCGCGCCGCCGAACGGTTACGCCGGCTCGCTGTTTGGCGAGTCCGACGCGAACGGTGCCAAGGTGAAGATGGGAGGGCCGCGCGCCGTCGACTTCGGCAAGGAGATGCAGCACTCGCCCGACGGAAAGACGTATTTCATCGGGACCGGCGCCACCGATCCCACCGCGACCGACAACTGGGTGACCGGCGATCAGATCTACATGGCGCGCGTGACGCTGACGCCGTCGACGGCGAACGACGTCTCGGCGTGGGAGTTCTTCGCCGGGCGCGACGGCGGCGGCAACGCGATCTGGTCGTCGTCCTTCGCCAATATCCAGCCGCTTTTGGAATGGAAGAATCAGATGGGATCACTGTGGATGACGTACATCGCCCCGCTGCAAAAATATTTGCTGGCGGTCAGCCGTCCCCACGACGGGTTCAACAACTACGGCGGCTTCGACACGTTCTTTCTTGAAGCGGACAGCGTCACCGGTCCGTTTCGGATGGTGCAGTATCTGCAGAATTTCGGCGTCGGCGCCTACTACGTGACCATGCCGTCACGGTTTATCAGCGATGACGGACGCACCGCCTGGATCGAATACTCGTCCGGCGATTTCACCACCGAGGATCCGCCGGGCAGCCGTTACGCTATGTCCTTCCAGGAAGTCGTCTTGGATTTGTTCTGAGACAACCAACGTTTCATGTCGATACGCTGCCACCAGACGGTGGTCGCGCATCGACAGATGCCAAAGACCGCCTTCGCAATTTTCCTGGTTGTCATCGCCGTCTCCTGCGGAGGCGAGCACTTCTCTGGCTCGCTGGATCCCGCGCCGCCGATCATCAACGAGGGCATTGATGCCGGCGCCGCCGTCGATCAGAGCGACGACGTCGCGGATGACACCGCGCCGCCGCTGGCCGCGCTGGGCGCCGCCTGCAGTAGCGCCCAGCAATGCGGCAGCGGGTTTTGCACTGATAGCGTCTGCTGTCTGTCGGTCTGCGACGGTCTGTGCCAGACGTGCGCCGTGCCTGGCAACGAAGGGACCTGTGCCGCCGTGACGGCGGGCAGCGACCCCGACAATGAATGCGACGAGCAAGGCGCCGCCACCTGCGGACAAAACGGGTTCTGCGACGGCACCGGACACTGCGCGCCGTATCCCGCCGGGACACCGTGCTCCACCGCCGTCTGCGCTCAGTCGATGTTCACCGACGCCGCCGCCTGTGACGGTCAAGGCACCTGCCAGCCGGCGCCGACCGTCAGTTGCGGAAAGTTTTCCTGCGCGTCAGCCGCCGCCTGCCAGACCACCTGCGCCAGCAACGCCGACTGCGTGGCGCCCAACGCTTGCTTGTCTGGCCAGTGCGGCGGGATCACCGGCCAGTACTTCAACACCGTCGACTTTGGCACGCTGGTCCTGACCCGTATCGATCCGAACATCAACTTCGACTGGATGGCCGGCAGCCCGGATCCGTCCGTCAAAAGCGATCTATTTTCCGTGCGCTGGACCGGCACGCTGACCCCGGCCTTCAGCGAGACCTATACGTTCTATCTGGCGTCCAGCGACGGCAATCGGCTGTTCCTGGACGACGCGGCGGTGATCAACGACTTCGTCGATCACGTAGCCACCATCGAAGACACCGGCACGCGCGACCTGCAGGCCGGCCACCCGTACAAACTGAAGCTCGAGTACTACGAACGGTATGGCAACGCTTCGGTCAAGCTGTCCTGGTCCAGTCCGTCGCAACCGCGCCAGATCATCCCGACCGGCGCGCTGTCACCGTTGTGATCGTGGAAACCCAGCGGATAGCTGTCAAAGCGGTTCATCGCGCCAGCGCAGGATCAGTTGTGGCGATCGGACGATCGTGGGCAAGCTGGCGGATGCATTTTCTGAAAACGATCCTGGTGGCAGCGGTCGCGGTCGAGCACGTGTACATCTTGGTGCTGGAGATGTTCCTGTGGAACACGCCGCGGGGGCGGAAGGTGTTTGGGTTGACCGCGGAGTTCGCGGCTGCCTCACGTCCGCTGGCGGCGAATCAAGGGCTTTACAACGGGTTCCTGGCGGCGGGACTTTTCTGGAGCTTGCTGCCGGCGGCGGCGGGCTTCAGTGCGGCGCTGCAGGGGTTCTTTCTCGGCTGCATCATCGTGGCGGCGATCTTCGGCGCAGCCACGGCCAAGCGATCGATCCTGTTCGTGCAAGGCGGACCGGCCATCGTCGCCCTGGCGGCGCTGTGCGCCGACGCGCTCTCGGGCGGGTGATCAGCCGGCCGGCGGGCGCGGCGGTTCGATGCCCAGGCGGCGCAACGACGCGTTGACCTCTTTCAGATCGGCCCAGGCTTCTTTTTTCTTGCTGGGATCGCGCAGCAGATACGCCGGGTGAAACGTCGGCATCAGCGGGATGCCTTCGTAGGTGCGGAAGTTTCCGCGCAGGCGCGAGATGGGCGTGTCGTCGCGCAACAGGCACTGGGCGGCGAACTTGCCCAGGGTGACGATCATGCGCGGCCGGATGGCGTGGAGTTGCTGCTTCAAGAACGGTTCGCACTTGGCCACTTCGTCGGGCTCGGGGTTGCGGTTGCCGGGCGGGCGGCACTTGATGACGTTGCAGATGTACACGTCCTGGCGGCTGTAACCCATCGCTTCGATCATCTTGGTCAGGAGCTGGCCGGCCTTGCCGACGAAGGGCTCGCCTTGCTGATCTTCGTCGGCGCCTGGCGCCTCGCCGACGAACACCAACTGGGCCTGCGGGTTGCCGACGCCGAAGACGATGTTGTTGCGCCCGCTGGCCAGGCGGCAGCGCTGGCAATCGCCGATCTCGTCGCGAATCAGCTGCAAGCCGGCGCTGCCGGCCGACGCTGCGCCGGGATCAACAGGCGGCTCGTCGACAAGCGCGCTGTTCACGGCGGCCGCCGCAGCGACGGACAGCGCGACTTTTCGCTTCGTCGGACGTTTGGGCAAGCCTTGCACGCCCAGGCGCGCGTCGCGTTCCAGGCGGGTGCGAAAGCGCGCCGCCAGCGTCAGAGCGGCCTGGCGCGGATCGTCTGACGTCTCGCCGCTATCGCCGGCCACTGGTTGATCCTCGCGCGGTCACGGTGGGCGCCGGCGGTGGTCGGCGCTGCGCGCCGGCGGCCACGTTTTCGCCGGTGACCAGCGCATCCACGGCCAGCGCGTAATAGAACGTGGTCATGGTGTCCGATCCGCGGAACGTGCGATCGCGGCCCAGGGCGCCGTCGCGATCGTCGTCGCGTCGTTCCAGTTCGTCCATCACCAGCGAATACGCCTGCAGGAAAACCGGATCGGTCGACACCACATAGGCGCGCCCCATCGCCCAGGCCGCGCAGGCGTTCCAGGTGTTTTCGTCCAGGCGCCGGGGCACGAACGCGCGCGGGGCGACCGGCGCCACCCGTTCGCGCAGCCAGGCGCCCACGAAAGGCGTGTTCCCCTCGCTGGCGATGGTGGCCAGCACGCGCGTGGCGGTGGTCGACGAGAAATCGAACAGACCGCCCGGCGACGTCGGCTCCGTCGACCACGGCGGCGGCGCTTTCATGCCGAAGGCGCGCTCGACGAAGCGGCGCCCGTTGGCCAGTAAGCCACGGTCTTCCACCTCGCGCCCATAGTGCAGCAGAGCCCAGGCCAAAAAACCCGGGTCGCGGAACTCGCGCCCCACCGGCTGTTCCAGATCGGCCAGATACGTCGACAGCAGGCGAGCGGCGCCGTCGACCAATCCTTGGCGGCGGCCGTCGACCGGTGCCACCACCCGCTCGGCGACGTGGCCGATCAAGGTCAACGCGCAATCGTAGGCGGCTTCGTCGCTGGCGCCGCTGCCGATGGCGTCGGGGATGAATCGCTTCCACGACGATTCGATGAAGGACCAGGCGGCGTTCCGTCTAGCGGCAAAGCGCGGATCGCCCGACAACAACTGATAGCGGGCCCAGACCCAGATCGCCCCCAGCGTGCCGTGAAAATCAGGGTCGTCGTCGCCCGGCCAGGGCGGCACGTTGCCACGCGTGCCCGGCTTGCTGCTCTGCCGATCGGCGAAGGTGGCGCCGGCCGCACCCAGGTGGCGGATGGCCTGCGGCGCATACGTCTTGAGGCGCGGATCAGGCATGAGTTTGACGCTTGACCGACCCCGACGGTCCGCTGGTTTCGTGGCCGCCAGCGCGCACGGCGTTCGCCAGCGGCTGCAACAGCGACCACAACCGATCGGCGATCGCCGCCTTCGGCGCGCGGGCAATGCTTTCTTGCCGGCCGTCGGCGAACAGCACGGTGACGGCGTTGTCGTCGGCACCAAAACCGATCCCGGGGGCGCTGACGTCGTTGGCCACCATGACGTCGCAACGTTTTTCGCGCAGCTTGCTCTGCGCCCGCGCCACCAGGCCAGCCGCGTCGGCGGCGGTCTCGGCGGCGAATCCCACCAGCATCGGGCGACCGCCTCGCCGGGCCTGGCCAATCTCGGCCAGCAGATCGGGGTTGGCGATCAGCGAAACTGACAGATCCGCCGGCTGCAACCGGCGCGACAGCTTGCCGGCGGCGCGGGTGGTGGGGCGAAAGTCCGCCACCGCCGCCGCCATCACCACCACGTCCGCCTCGCCGACGGTGGTTCGCAACGCGCGCGCCATCTGCTCGGCCGATTCGACGTCGTGACGGGCCGCCACCCCCGCCGGCGTGGGCAGATTGACCGGCCCGGCGATCAGCGTGACCGCCGCGCCTCGCGCCGCCGCCACGGCCGCCACGGCGAACCCCATCTTCCCGGACGACCGATTGCCGATGAACCGCACGTCGTCGATGGCCTCGAAGGTCGGCCCGGCGGTGACCACCACGCTCAGCCCCTGCAGATCGCCCGGCGCCAGCACGCGCGCCGCTTCGGCCACGATGAGCTCCGGATCGATCATGCGGCCTGTCCCCACCCAGCCACAGGCCAGCGGCCCGCGATCGGGACCGACGGTGGTGACGGGCGCCGGCGCCGTCCGCGACAGCAGCGTCGCCAGGTTGGCCTGGACCAGCGGGTTTTCCCACATGTTGACGTTCATCGCCGGCACCAGTAACACGGGCGCGCGGGTGGCCAGCGCCACCGTCGACAGCAGATCGTCCGCCATCCCGGCGGCCATGCGGGCGATGAAATCGGCGGTGGCGGGCGCGATCAACAGCAGATCGGCCTGGTCAGCGGTGCGGATGTGTCCAATCTCCGATTCGTCGGTGAGGTCGAACAGCGCGCGACCCACCTTGCGACCTGAAACCGTTTGCAACGTCAGCGGGGTGACGAATTGCGCGGCCGCCGACGTCATCACCACCTGCACGGTGGCGCCCGCCTTGACCAGCAGGCGGACGATCTCGGGGGTCTTGTAGGCGGCGATCCCGCCCGTCACGCCCAGGACCACCGTTCGCCCGGCCAGGCTGGCCGTCAGATTGGGGACGAAGCCCGACATGTTCGTTCCTGAAACGGTGGACACCGCGGGAAACCTTACCTCAAAACCCAACAGCGCGCGCCGGCGATGTCCGGCCCTGGTATAAACGGGACCCGTGGCGGAACCCGGAGCCTTCCCTCGACGCTTTGGCTCATACGTCCTGTTGAAACCGCTGGCTCGCGGCGGGATGGGCGATCTGTACCTGGCCATCGGCGGGGCGCGCGGCATGGAGAAGCTGTGCGTGATCAAGAAGGTGCTGCCGCATCTGGTCGCGCCCGACAACGTCAAACGCTTTCGCGACGAGGCGATGGTGGTGGTCAAGCTGTCGCACGGCAACCTGGTCACCGTCTTCGACGCCGGCCGCCAGGACGACGAGATCTACCTGGCGATGGATTATGTCGACGGCAAGGACCTGCTGGCGGTGTGGAATCGCTGCGCCGAAAAACGCGTCCCGTTTCCCATTGATGTGGTCGTCTACATCGTCAAGGAGCTGGCGCGTGGCCTTGGCTATGCGCACGCCTTCGGCGGACTGAACCTGGTTCATCGCGACGTCTCGCCGGCGAACGTGCTGCTTTCGTACACCGGCGAGGTGAAGCTGACCGATTTTGGTTTGGCCACCTCGACCCTGAAGCTGCAGCACACGGCGCCCGGGATCATCTTCGGCAAGCTGAGCTACCTGTCCCCCGAGCAGGCGCGCAGCGAACCGCTGGACGGCCGCACGGACATCTACGCCGCCGGCATCTTGTTGTGGGAGCTTTTGACGGGACAGCAGCTGTTCCCCGTCAAAGCGGCGCAGCCCGGCCCGGCCTCGCCCGATCGGCGCGACGCCACCGCCGACGCCCTCTCCCGCCTGCGCAACCCCAACGTGCTGCCACCGTCGCGCGTGACCTCGCGCGTGCCGCCCGACCTCGACCGCATCGTGCTGCGCGCCCTGGCCGCCGAGAAGACCTTTCGCTATCAAAACGGCGAGGAGCTTCGCGCCGATCTGGCGGCGTTCCTGGCCAAGACCGCGCCCGAGACCGACGCCGATCGACTGGCCAAATTTTTGAAGCCGCTGTTCAGCGACGACATTGTGTCGGAAGAGACCGAACGCACCGACCTGGTTCAACACGCCAATAACTTGCTGTCGACCGCCACGCGCAGCCGGGCGGCGATTACCGCGGTGGCCAGCGAGATGAACGTCAGCGACGCGGTGGCGGTGGCGGTCCCGCCGGTCGACAGCGGCGACGTCCGCGACGACCCGCGCATCGGCACCACCATCGGCGGGCGTTACTTGCTGCGCCGACTGTGCGGCGAGGGGGCGATGGGCCGGGTCTACGAGGGCCACCACGTGGACATCGGGCGCCGGGTGGCGATCAAGATCCTGCACTCGAGCTTCCGGCACAGCGACGAGGTCGTCGAACGATTTCGGCGCGAGGCCCGGGCCGCGTCGCGCATCGGCCATCCCAACATCGTCGACGTCACCGATTCGGGCACCACCGGCGACGGCGCGTTCTACTTCGTCATGGAGTATCTGGACGGCGTCAGCTTGGAGACGCTGGTCGCCCGCAGCGGCAAGCTGCCACCCGAGCGAGCGATCACCATCGCCGCCCAGATCTGCCGGGCCCTGCAGGCCGCGCACGCCGCCGACATCATCCACCGCGATCTGAAACCGGCCAACGTCATGCTGGTGAACCATCGCGAGGAGGCGGACTTCGTCAAGGTGCTGGACTTCGGCATCTCGAAGGATCTGGACCTGCAACCGGCGGGACCGCGGCGCGCCGGCCTGACCCGGCCCGACGTCGCGGTCGGCACGCCCATTTACATGTCGCCCGAACAGGCGGCCGGCAACACCGCCGACGCGCGCACGGACATCTATGCCATCGGCGGCTTGCTGTACGAGATGCTGACCGGCGAGGCGCCGTGCGACGGCGACGACGTGATCGCCGTGCTCAGCCGCAAGGCCACCGAGGATCCGCTGCCGCTGCGCCAGCGACGGCCCGAGCTGTCGCCGCGTCTGGAGGGCGTGGTGATGCGCGCGCTCAGCCGGGCGCCGGAAGATCGCCAGCCGTCGACGGCCGTACTGAAGGACGAGCTGGTGGCGTGCCTGTCGGCGATGCAAGCCACGCCGCCGCCCGAAGCCGTGCGCCAGTCGATGGCCGCCGGCCACACCACCAAGACCCGCGTGCTGCGCCCACGCGCCTGGATGCTGGTGGCGGCGGCCGTGCTGCTGGGAGGCGGCCTGGGATATTTCAGCTTCTTGCAGGACCCGGGCGGGCGCTCGCACGCGGCGGCGCCACCACCGTCGGGGCAGACTGAGCCGGTGGCGACGACCACGGCAACGGCAGCGCTGCCAACGACGGCCGCGCTGCCGGCCGCGGCCGCGCTACCAGCGACGCCCGCGGCCGCTTTGTCACCGACGCAACCGACAACCACCGCCGTCGCGCCGGCGGCGGGCCTTGGCGCCGACTGGCCTGAACCAAGCACCGGCGGCGGCGCTCAACCTCAGCCTCAGCCGCCCAGCGCGCCGGCGGCGGCGCACAATCCACCTTCGCAAGCGCGCGCCTTGGGCCCGGGCCGGCCGCGATCGGGTCCGCCTTTCGGTTCCGCCAACCGACCGTCGGCGTCGGCGATCGCGGCGGCGCGAGCGATGCCGACGGGAAACGAGATCCTCGGCCGCGCGCAGACCGCCTTCAACAAGGGCGACTATCCCGAGGCCATCCGTCGCGGCAAAGAAGCGATCGGCGCCGGTGCCGCCGCCGCCGGGCATCTGCTGCTGGGCGACGCTTACTACCACCTCGAGCGTTACACGGAGGCGGCGCGCGAATATCAGAACACGCTGACCCTTGATCCGGGCAACGCCCAAGCCCGGCGCGGCCGCGAGCTGGCACGTTCGGCGTCAGCGGGCGCCGACGCCACGCCTTGATCAACGGCCCACTTTTCTGATCGGCGGCTAGAAATGTCCGGTGTACGCCAGCACGCTGGCAGCGGCGGCGGCCAGGCCCAGGCCGCTAACCACCAGGCCGCTGGTCATCGTCTTGTGGCTGCCGCTGTTATCGACGGTGATCAACGTCAGGCCGGCGGCGATGGCGGCCAGCGCCACGCCACCCGCCGTCCAGGCCAGAGCGTGTGACGGCGACGAGCGCTCGACCGGTTTGGCGATCTCGGCGGCCGGTGGCGGCGACGGGCTGTCGACCAGCAGCGGCTCGACGAAGCCGCGCGACGACGATGACGATTCGGGCGACGGCGCCGCCACCACCGGCGCACGCGACGGCAGCTGTCGACGGCGGAAGACCTGCGCCTTCAAGGCCGACGCGCTGACGCTGGCGGTCTCGTAGGCTTCGTTTTCGGTGCAGATCTCGCAGCGATCTTCCCGGGTGTCGATCACCGTGGCGGTGGCGGCGTCGATCATCTCCAGGCGGATGACATAACTGCGCCCGGTCATCTCCATCGAGCCGCGCAGCACGAAGGCAGCGGCGCTGGCCTTGCCGATCTCGATCAAGCAGGTGGCGGTGTCGCAGGCGACCATCCCGCGCTCGGCCATGGCGCGGCCGGTGGCGGTGCTGTCGGCGACCTCGGCGCCCGAGGCGATGAGGCCCCCGACGATGGCGGCGTTCATCTTGATGCGCACCTCGGCGGTGACGTCGCCCATCGTCAGGCCGATGATGGCGATGCGTGGCTTGGCGGCGCGCGCCGGCGCGGCGGCCAGCAGCGACCCGGCGACCACCCCGAAGACGATCCCCGCCCATCTCGGCGACATGATGGCCGTGATGCTCGTTTTGCCGTCGCTGGAAGTCAAGGTCTGTGCAGCGGCGGCAGACCGTTCAATGCACCGGCCAGATCAGCGTCTCCAGCAGCATAGCGCCACGGGCGACGATCTCGCGCAGCGAATGCCGCATGGCCGCGCCCGGATCACCGACCAGACCGACAGCGTCGATGCCGGCCTTGCGCGCCAAGATCAACGCCCGCGGCAGATGATAGGCCTGCGTGCACACCACGGCGGCCCGCACGCCGTAGACGTGGGCGGCGCGTTCCATGGTGGCGCGCGTGCGGACGCCCAGCCGATCCTCGGTGATGATCGACGCTGGCAGCCCCCGGCCGATCAACCAGTGCGCCATCACGCCCGGCTCGTCTTCGCGCGCGGACACTGCGCCGGAAACAATGATTGCCTGGATCTTGTGCGCGGCATAGAGCTCGGCCGCCGCTTGCAGGCGCTCGGCCAGCTCCTGCGACGGCATCCCGTGCAAGGTGGTGGCGCCCAGAACGATGGCCGTCGGGCGGGGCGGAACGTCCTGCACGCGCTCGAATGTCACCGCCGCTGTCGCCCACTGCACGTAGACGTTGGCAGCCAACAAAGCGGCCAGTCCCAGCAACACCCCGTTGCGAAGGAAACGCCTCAGGCTAGCCCACCGATCCGCCATCGCCTTTATAAATCTTGGCCGCCCCGACGTGGCCATAACGGTGCCAGCGAATGTGCTGGCGCGAGAGGTGAAACAAGATCTCGTCGCGAACGACGCCGCGGGCCAGCGCGCCCTCCACCCAATCCAGCACGACCTCGCGGGCGTCGGGCGGATGAAACAGAAACGTGCGGCCGAAGATCACCGCCTGGCCGTCCCAGATCACCCGCGCCTCGAACAGATCGCCGGCGTGAAAGCCGACCGTGCCTCGCCGCTCGCCCACTGTGAAGCGGGCGCCGCCCAGGATGTCCTCGACGTCAACCACGCCGTCTTCGGTGTGGTGCAGTTCAAACAAGCTGCGGTGGCTGGTGGCCAGCAAGGCGGCCTCGCGGCGCTCGTCGTCGGACAGCGAGGCGTCTTCGTCCAGCGCGCGCACCGCCGGCGGCGGCCCGCCATCGAACGGCCGTTCGATCACGTACCACTCGAGAAACGCCGCCATCCGCCCTTCGAAGAGCTCGGCGTCGTCGTCGAAGACGCGGCCGGCACGATCGAAATATTCGGCGCGGGCGCGCATCGCCTCCAGCTTGTGTTTGCCGTCGCTGTACCGTTCGGCCAGCCGGTCCAGCACGCGGTAAATCATCGGTGCTGCGCGGTCACTTGCGCCGGTGCTGGTCCATCAAGGCGGTGAAGCGATCGAAAAGATAGGTGGCGTCGTTGGGACCGGGCGACGCCTCCGGGTGGTACTGCACGCTGAACACCGGCAGCTCGCCGTGGCGCATGCCTTCGACGGTCTTGTCGTTGAGGCTGACGTGCGACAGGACCGCCTTGCCTTGCAGCGAATCGACGTCGACCGCAAAGCCGTGGTTCTGCGAGGTGATCTCCACCTTCTGCGTGCCGAGATCCATCACCGGGTGGTTGGCGCCGTGGTGACCGAACTTCAGCTTGTATGTCTTGCCACCCAAAGCCAGGCCCAGGATCTGATGGCCCAGGCAAATACCGAACACCGGCAGCTCGGACTTGCAAAGCGCCCGCGCCGATTCGACGGCATAGTCGACCGCCGCCGGATCGCCGGGACCATTCGACAGAAAAATTCCGTCCGGCTTCAGCGAAAGAACTTCTTTGGCGCTGGTCGTCGCCGGCACCACCGTCACCTTGCAGCCCTGCGAGCGCAGCCGGCGCAGGATGCCACGCTTGATCCCGAAGTCGTAGGCGACGACGTGGTGGCGCACCGGTGGAGCGGCGCCGGCCGAACCACCCGGGTTGGTGCCTTGCCAGATCGGCTCGTCCCAGGTGTACGTCTGCCGCGTCGTCACCTCGCGCACCAGATCGCGGCCTTCCAAGGACGGGTGCTTGCGCGCGCGTTCGACGGCGGCGGCGGCGTTGTTGACGTCACGGGTGATGACCGCGCGCTGGGCGCCGGTGGTGCGCAGGCGACGGGTGATGGCGCGCGTGTCGATACCGCTGATGCCGGCCACGCCGTGCTGGCGCAAGAGCGCATCCAGGCCGCCGGCCGCGCGCCAGTTGGAGACCACCGGCGACAGCTCGCGCACGACAAAACCGGCACACCACGGACGCGCCGATTCAAAGTCCACCGGGTTGACACCGACGTTGCCGATCTCCGGCGCGGTCATGGTGACGATCTGCCCGCGGTACGAAGGATCGGTCAGAACTTCTTGATAGCCGGTGATCGCCGTGTTGAAGACGATCTCGCCCGCTCCGTCGGTGACGGCGCCGAAACCCAGGCCCCGGTACACCGTGCCGTCTTCCATCGCCAGCAACGCCGGCGACGGTCCGGACGCGGTCGCAGATTCTTTAGCCACGAAATCTCTCCTCGCTGAAAGCTATCCTACCCGCCACCAGGGTCAATGCCGGCCGCCCGCGCATGGCCCGCCCGATGAACGGGCTGTTGTGCGAGCGCGAGACGAAGGCGCTGCGCTCGCAGGTCCAGGCCGCTTCCGGATCGATGACGGTGATGTCGGCCGGCGTCCCGTCGGACAGCGTGCCACCGGGCAAGGCGAACAGCGCCGCCGGCGATGACGACAGCCGGGCGACGAACGTGGCCGGCGTCAGCGTCCCTTCGCGCACCAGCTCCAGCATCAGCGGCACCGCGGTCTCGAGGCCGGTGATCCCGAACGCCGCCTGTTCGAACTCGACGTCCTTCTCCAGCACCGAGTGCGGGGCATGGTCGGTGGCGATGGCGTCGATGGTGCCGTCGCGCAGACCTTCGCGCAGGGCTTCGATGTCGCCGGCCGTGCGCAGGGGCGGGTTGCACTTGGTCGCCGTGTCGTAGTGCGCGCAGGCGTCGTCGGTCAGCATCAGGTGGTGCGGCGTCACCTCGCAGCTCACCGGCAAGCCGCGCCGCTTAGCCTCGCGCACCAGACGCACGGATTCGGCGCTGCTGACGTGCGCGACGTGATAGCGGGCGCCGGTCAGGGCGCAAAGCTCGATGTCGCGCGCCACCATCGACGATTCGGCCGCCGCCGGCTGGGCCCGGATGCCGGCCCGGGTGGACACCACGCCTTCGTTCATCGCCCCGCCCGCCGACAGCGTCAGGTCTTCGCAGTGCTGCACCAGCGGCAGGCGGAAGGTGCGCGCGTACTCCAGCGCCCGGCGCAAAAGCTCGCTGTTCATCACCGGGTGCCCGTCGTCGGAGACCGCCACGCAACCGGCTTCGCGCAGCTCGCCCATCTCGGCCAGCGATTCGCCCTTGAGGCCCTTCGAGATGGCCCCGATCGGGTAGACCCGCACCACGCCCACCTCGGCGGCGCGGCGAACCATCAGTTCGGTGACCGCGCGCGTGTCGTTGGGCGGCGTGGTGTTGGGCATGGCGCAAACCGCGGTGAAGCCGCCGGCCGCCGCGGCGCGCGTGCCGGTGGCGATGTCTTCCTTGTATTCCTGCCCAGGCTCGCGCAGGTGCGTGTGCAGGTCGATGAGCCCCGGCATGACCCAGCAGCCGCTGACGTCCAGCACTCGCACGCCGGCACCAACGCCGCCGGCGATCCCGGCGCCGATGCGCGCCACCACGCCGTCCTTCACCAGCACGTCGGCCGTGAGATCCAATTTTCGAACGGGATCGATGACCCGGCCGCCTCGCAGACAAAAATCCATTGCGCCGGGATCGTTCAATAGAAGTTCAAGGGGCCGGCGTCAACGTCTTATTGTTTCGGCGCAGTGGATCACCGGGCGCGGATGCCGAGATCTTGCGGCGTCCGCCGGCTTCGCGGGGACGGGTCCTGTCACTGCAGGTTCCTCCCCATCGGTTTGTTTGCCAGGGGCCGCGTTCGAGAGCCTAGACCAAGTGATCCATGAAATCGCGGGGCCGATGGACGACGGCCCCTGTCAACCAAACCGCTGGGGGCCCCCCCTTCCGCGCCACCCGTCCCCGCTGGGCCGGCTTGCAACAAGAGTCGCGTGGCCAGGGTATCGATCGGAATCCGAACGAGAGTTTGGTGAGGTACTCACGCTGTCGAGCCGGCGCAGCGGGGACGGGTGGCGCGGAGGGAGGGGCCCCCGGCGAGATGGTTCGTCGTGGCCGTCGTCCATCAGCGTTCCGATTTCAGCGGTCGCGTGGTTTAGGCTCTCGAACGCGGCCGCGGCGAACCATCTTGTCGGGGAGGCGGCCCGCAGTGACAGGACCCGTCCCCGCGAGGCCGGCGGACGCCGCAAGATCCCCCAGCGAATCGCTACGCTTCGCCCGCTTCGCCGCCGGCCAGCAAATACAGCACCGCCATGCGGATGGCCACGCCGCGCGCGACCTGATCCAGAATCACGGCGCGCGGGCCGTCGGCCACCGACGGTTCCAGTTCGACGCCGCGGTTGATGGGGCCCGGGTGCATGACGATGGCGTCGGGTTTGGCCAGGGCCAGGCGGCGGTCGTTGAGGCCGAAGTAACGGGAGTACTCGCGGGTGTTCGGGAACAGGCTGGTGCCCATGCGTTCCTTCTGGATCCGCAGCATCATCACCACGTCGACGCCTTCCAGCGCCGGCTCCAGGCGGTCGTAGACGGTCGCGCCCATTGCTTCCAGGCCGCGCGGCAGCAGGGTGCGCGGGCCGGCCACGCGAACGCGCGCGCCCAGCTTGGACAGCGCAAAAATATTCGAGCGCGCCACCCGGCTGTGCGTGATGTCGCCGCAGATCGCCACCTCCAGGCCGGACAGCTTGCCCTTGTGCGCGCGGATGGTGGAACAGTCCAGCAGCGCCTGGGTCGGGTGTTCGTGCGCGCCGTCGCCGGCGTTGACCACGCCCGCCGACACGCGGCCGGCCAGCATCTGCGCGGCGCCCGCCTGCGAATGGCGAATCACCACCACGTCGGGCGCCATGGCGTCCAGGTTGCGCGCGGTGTCCAGCAGCGTCTCGCCCTTCACCGTCGACGACGCCGCGCCCGAGATGTTGATGGCGTCGGCGGACAGGCGTTTGGCGGCGATCTCGAATGACGTGCGCGTGCGGGTGGACGGTTCAAGAAACAGGTTGATCACCGTCTTGCCCCGCAGCGTCGGCACCTTCTTGATCGGGCGGGTGGCGATCTCCAGGAATCTTTCGCCCAGATCCAAAATGGTGGTCAGGTCGGTGGCGGTCAGCGTCTCGATGCCCAGCAGATGTCGGTGGGGAAATACGCTCACGCCCTGCGCTCCCGCAGCACCACGCGATCGATCTCGCCGCGTTCTTTCAACGTCACGCGCACCGATTCGCGCGCGGTGGTCTGCAGCGCCACGCCGACAAAATCCGGCTGGATGGGCAGCTCGCGCATGCCGCGATCGACCAGCGCCACCAGCTTGACGGCGCGCGGCCGGCCGTAATCGGCCAGCACGTCCATCGCCGCGCGCACGGTGCGGCCGGTGAAAAGGACGTCGTCGACCAGGATGATGGTGCGCCCGTCGATGCTCTCGGGCAGTTCGGTGGGACCGATCTCGGGCTTGGGCAGGCCGCGAAAGACGTCGTCGCGGTAGAGGCTGATGTCGACGGCGCCCAGCACCGGGTGGCCCTCGCCTTGCGCGGCCACCATCGCCACCAGCCGCTGCGCCAAAAACGCGCCGCCGGTGCGGATGCCGACGAAGTAGAACGGACGCTCGGAAGCCGGCAAACGTTCGACCAGCTCGTAGGCGATGCGGCGCAAGGTGCGGATCAGCCCGGCTTCGTCCAAAATCTCGCGCCGTTCGATCAGATCATTGTCAGGCGGCGGGTTGCGAGGCGTCATGAACGAATTTTCCGTCAAAGATAATAGCGGACAAACAGGTCGGTGAGCACGCCCCACGCGCTTTCGGGGCCGACGACGCCAATCGACCACACGCTGGCGTCGGGGGTGCTTTCATAGCGAAAACCAAGGCCGCTGGCCATCCCCACCGACAGCGCCGGCACGCCGACAAAGCCGAAGTGCAGCTCGCCTTCCAAAACCGCGCGCAGATCGACGACGACGGTGCTGGTGGTGGTGCCGCCGCCGGGCTTGAACACGAACACGCCCAGCTCGGGGCTGGCGCCGACGGCCAGGTGGCGCCAGTTGCCCAGCAGCAGCGTCAGCCCCAGGCGCGGGCCGCCGCCGGCGTATGAATCCAGTGTGCGGTCGCCTTCCTTGCCGCCGCCCAAGGCCAGCGCCACGCCAAGGTTGACGGCCAGGCCGCGGTTCATCCAGTAGCGCACGCCCAGCAATCCTAGGTCGACGGTGCACGGCGCGGTGGCGGTGCTGGGGCAACCGCGCGTCGGCCGCAGCGTCAACGGATACGGACCGGGCGACACGCGCGCGGCTTCGATGCCCCAGTGGCCGACCACGGCGTCGTGATCCGACAGCGCGGGCGCGGCGTCGGCGGTGGGAATGGGACCCGGGCCGACCGCAGTCACCGTGGTGGCGGGCGGCGGCGGAGGGCTGACCGGGGCGGCCACGGGCGGCACGGGCGGCGGCACGGGCGCGGGCGCCGGCGACGCGCTGCTGGGCGCGGGCGGCGCTGGGCTGGGCGCGGCCGGCTCGGCGGCGTTCGACGTGGCCATCTGGGTCACCGGGGCGGCCTTTCCCGTCGACGAAACCGCCACCGTCGCCATTGTCAGCAGCAGCGACAGCCCCCACGACATCGTTCCGGTCCTGCGTGATCTCACCGTCACCGCTGCTGCGCAGGCGCGCTGATCGGCCGGTCCGAGTCTTCCCATGAGACCTTGATTTATCACGCATCACCTTGCAAACGTCAAAACCGCGCGGCACAGCCCCGGCGGTCGTTTATGATGCGAGGATGTCGTCGTCGACCGGCCGGTCTGCCGAAGCGGGCGGCCATCATCAGCGCGTCGCCGCCATCCTGCTGATCGGCAACGAGCTGCTCTCCGGCAAGGTCGAGGACGAAAACGCCCGCTACCTGGTGCGCCAGCTGCGCGAGCTCGGTGTCACGGTCGGGCGCATCGAGGTGGTGCCCGACGTGGCCGCCGACATCACCGAGACGGTGCGCAAGCTGTCGCGGCGGTTCGACCTGGTTTTCTCGTCGGGCGGCGTCGGTCCCACCCACGACGACGTCACCCTGCCCGCCGTCGCCGACGCCTTCGACATGGGGATGACCCGCAGCGCTGAGCTCGAGTCGTTGTTGCGTGGCAGCTTCGGCGGCCACCTGCACGACCGCGATCTGCGCATGGCGGACATTCCCACCGGCGCGCGCCTGGAATACGGACCGGCTGGGACCGGGACGTCGTGGCCGGTGGTGGTGGTGAACAACGTCTGGGTGCTGCCCGGCGTGCCGTCCATCTTCCGCCGCAAGTTCGAGCTGGTGCGCGATCTGTTTCGGCAAGCACCGATCTACGCCCGGGCGGTTTACTCTCGCGTCGGCGAGGGCGCCATCGCCGACGATCTGGACGCGGTGGTGGCGGCGTTTCCGACCGTCGAGGTGGGATCGTATCCGCACCTCGACGCCGCCGACTATCGCGTCAAGATCACCTTCGACGGCCGCGACCGCGCCACCGTCGACGCGGCGGCGGCCGATTTTCAGGCGCGTCTCGGCCAGGCGGTGGTGAGAACCGAATAGCGGAAGTGGTAGAACCCCGGCCATGGCCGACGTCCCGCCGTCTGTAAAAGGCATGAACGATCTCCTCGCCCCCGAGGTGTCGAAGTGGCATTTCCTCGAGGAAAAAGCGCGCGGCATCCTGGAGTCGTTCGCCTACCGCGAGCTGCGCACGCCGGTCCTGGAGTACACGCCGCTGTTCGTGCGGTCCGTCGGCGAGGTCACCGACGTGGTGGAAAAGCAGATGTACACCTTCGACGATCGCGATGGTCGCTCGGTGACGCTGCGGCCGGAGGGCACGGCGCCGGCGGTGCGGGCGTACATCGAACGCGCGCAGTGGAACAAGGAACCGGTCACGCGCTGGTACTACATCGGCCCGATGTTTCGCCACGAACGCGCCCAGCGCGGCCGCCTGCGCCAGTTTCATCAAGTGGGCGCCGAGCTGTTCGGCGTCAGCGAGCCGTCCGCCGACGCCGAGCTTATCGCCATGCTGCACGCCTTCCTGACCGAACTGGGCCTGCGCGCCGGCGACCTTCAACTGTGTCTGAACAGCCTGGGCGAACCGGGCGAGCGCGCCGCCTATCGCGACGCCCTGGTGGCGTACCTGTCGGCGAACGAGAGCAAGCTGGACGAAGAATCCAAGCGGCGTTTGACCACCAACCCGCTGCGCGTCCTCGACTCGAAGAACCCCGACGTGCAAGCGCTGGTGGGCGAGGCGCCCGTTTTACTAGACACGCTGGGGGATGATTCCAAGCGCCGGTTCGCCCGCGTGCAAGAAATCCTCACCTCGCTGGGCGTGAGCTTCGAGATCGATCCGCGGCTGGTGCGCGGCCTCGATTACTACACGGGCACGGTCTTCGAATTCAAGACCAACGCCGGCGATCTGGGCGCGCAGAACACCGTCGGTGGCGGCGGCCGCTACGACGGCCTGGTGGAATCACTGGGCGGGCCGAAGACGCCGGCGCTGGGCTTCGGCCTGGGCATCGAACGCACGTTGCTGGCCCTGCGCGAACCGGCGGAAAACTTTGAACCGGCCTTGAGCGTGTTCGTCGCGCCGATGGATGCCGCCGCTCTGGCCTTCGCCCTGCCCGTCGCCCACAAACTGCGGGTCGGCGGCGTGCGCGTGGAGATCGAACACCGTCTGGGCAGCTTGAAGTCGCAGCTCAAGCGCGCCGATCGCCTGAAGGCGCGCCTGGCCATCATTGTCGGCGAAACCGAAGTGGCGGCGCGCAAGGTGCAACTGAAGGACTTCGGCACCGGCAAACAGCACGAGGTCTCCATCGACGAGATCGAAGCCAAGGTACGCGGCCTGCTGGATTGAACGGATCGGCGACCGCGGCTAAACGCGCGGCCGGCGGCGGCCGCGCCAGAACACAAATACGAAGGCCGCCGCCGCCAGCGCCAGAGTCAAACTGATCACGCCGCCAATCAGCGCGCTGCGCGGCAGATAGCGAAACACCACCCGCGTCTTCCCGACGGGAACAGTCGCGGCCAGCAAGCCGTCGACATTGGCGATCTGGCCGCCGCTGGCGCGCCAGCCCGGACCCCAGTTTTGATTCACCAGCACGGTGGCCGGCCGGTGCACGTCAACGTCGAGCTCAATCTGATTCGGTGACCAGTGCACGCGCCGGACGGTCCCGGCGTCGCGCTCGCGCAGGTATTCGTCGGCGGGCAGGTTCGCCGCCAAGGCGGGCGAGATGGCCAGCGGCGTCTCCTCGAAGCAGTTCAGGCTGCCCAGGTTGGCCCGCGGATAGGCGTACATGCGACCACGGTTGCCGGGCGCCTGGTGGAACTGCGCGGCCCGAGCCTCCGTAGGTGGCGGCGTACCGAAGGTCTGTAGAAACTGCAGGCGGTTGAACGACACGGCGTCGATCAGGAACGCCGTCGCCAACACCAGCACGGTCACGGCGACGACGCGCGACCGCCGACCGACCGTCCGCCACTTTTGCAGCGCGGGTGCCGCCCACTGGTCAATCACCACGCCGATCAGCACGCACATGAACAGGCCGGCGATGATCGTGAAGCGCGACGGCACGCGAAGGTTTTCGTAGATGGGCAACTTCTTCAGCAGCCACCATGGCAGCGGCACCAGGTTGCCCATCTGGAACAGCAGGAACGCCACCGTTCCCGCCACCACCGGCCACAAGACCCGGCGGCGCCGCACCACCAGGTACGCGCCGCAAAACACCAGGGCCAACCCGATGATGCCGATGTAATTGCCGAACTCGGGAAAGACGTACTGGTGGTGGCCGAAGGCGCGCTCGGTGTGGCGCCAGCCGTAGGTCTCGAACAGCTCCCATGGCCAGGTGTAATCGCGATCCTTGACCTTGCGCGGGTGAGCGAAGATGTGTTCGGCGACCGGCAGCAAGCGAACCGCCCCCATCGCCAGGCCCAGCGCGATCATCGCCACCGCGGCCAACAACGCCCGGCGCAGCCGCCGCCAATCACGCGGTCCGTTCTGCAGCCCAAGAAACAAGGCATAGAGGCCAATCGTTACCAAGGCGTAGGCCATCGGGTACACCGGCCAGTGAAACACCATCAACGTCAGCGGCAGCGCACCCCACACGATGTGATCGCGCCGGCCTTCCATCACCAGGTGCAAAGAGCGCAGGATGAGCGGATAAAACGCGAACGAGATCCACCCCCAATGCCCACCGCCCAGGTGCTGGGCGAAGGCGCCGCACATGGCGTACCCCGCGCCAGCGACGGTGGCCGAGAGATCCGCCAGTCCCAGCGTTCGCGCATAGGCCCGCAGGCAGAACAGCGCCGCCACCAGGCCGAGGGTATAGCCAAGCCGATAGCCCACCGGCGTTCCGAACAACACCGGCAACAACGTAAGCGGGCTGAGCGATCCGGTCTGCGGGCTGGCCAGCTGCGGGGCGCCGCCGCAGTAGTACGGATTCCACAGTGGCAGCTGGCCGTACTCGGCGATCGACACGCGATCGACTTCGATGATGAACCAGACATAGCCGGTGTCGAAGGTTCCGGGCCATGCGCGCAGATCGCGCCATAGCGGCGCCACGTGAACCGCCAGCAGAAGCAACACCCCTACGAACGGGCCCCAGCGCAAAAGAGCGGCGCGCGTCGGGTGGTCCGCGGTGGGGGCGGTCGACGGCTCGTCGATCACGCCGCCCTCATAACACGTTCGCGCGCCGGGCGACGGTCAGCATCGTCCCGACCCAATGATCAGGTATAGGCAACGGCGGCGAGATTGCCGACCGGCGCGGCGATCGGAATGGCGCCCAGGCTGCTGGCCCGCAGGCGCGCGAGCGCCGGTGTTTTCAAGGCCGCCGGCAAGGGAAAAAGCCGCGCCCAATAGTTCAAAGGATAGCGATTGACCACCGGGCGCACCTCGACCCGCGAAAAGCCAGCTCGTTTCAGCAGAACCCGCACGCTGCGCGGCGAGAAGAGCTGCAGGTGTTCGATGTCGAAGATCGGCGAGCGCAGACCCATCGCCCGGGCCAGCAGCGCGCGGCGGTTGTGACAGACGACGAAGAACGCCCCGCCCGGACGCAAAAGGCCCCTCACCTCCTGGCAAAGCTGCATCGGATCGTAGACGTGCTCGATGGTCTGAAAGCAGGTGACCAGGCGCAGGCTGCCGGGCTGAAAGTTCGCCGCTTGAAACGGACCGTGCTGGATGAAGCCGCGCACCTCCGGCTTGGCGGCGGCGATGGGGGCGGCCGACGGCTCGACGCCCACCACGCCGGTGAACCCGTCGGCCAGCAGCTGCTCCAAAAATGCGCCGTCGCCGGTGCCGATGTCCAGCGCTCCTTGGCGGTCGGGAAGGTCGGACGAAAATCGGCGCAGCAACGCGCCGTAGGTGACGGCCGCGTAGTGTGATTCGTCGGAGGCGTCAAAGGCGGCGTCGACGTAGGCGTGCTCGATCGCCGCCCGGCTGGGAGCCGGGTTCGAATACAGAAGATCGCAGTCTCGGCAGACCACCAGGGCGTAGTGCATGTACTCCGGCAGCTTGCGCGAGGCGAAGGCGAAGGCGTCCAGGGCCGCCGGATCAAAGTTGGCGGGCGCGAACGGAACCGCATCGGTCGATTGACAGACGGGACACGACCGCGCGGCCAACGCGAACCGAAGGCCCGCGGCGGACGCCCCGGAGGCAGCTTCACTGACCGGTGAGGACATGGCGGCAAAACCTATCGCGGTTCGCCGGTGCCGGCGAGCCGTTTCGCGCCGGAGGTCATGCCGGCTTTCGGGCCGTGACGGTGTACCCCAGGCAGTCGTCGCCTCCCGGCCCGCGCAGAGACAGGTTGGCGGCGACGGCCAGGGCGACGAAAAATGGAACGGTCGGCAACGCGGCCAGGCGATGGAGCCACGCCTTCGCCGGCGGCAAGCCTTGCGGCAGCAGATGCGGCAGGAACAGCGCCATCACCTTGTAACAAGCAACCGTGGTCTCATTTCCGCGCGCCACCACCATGACGTCGGCAAAACCCGCTTGCTCAAGCAGATAGGTCAGCGCCGACGGGGTGAAGCGCCAGTAGTCGTTGGGGACAAAGTGCCAGCGAGCGGCGAACGGAACCGTCAGCAACAGCCGGCCACCCAGGCGCAAGGCGGCGAACGCTTCGGCCAGCAACGCGCGCGGATCCAGCACGTGCTCCATGACCTCCGTGCACAGAACGACGTCCGCGTCGTGGGTCTCGGCCGGCCAGCGCCCGCCGTCGAAAAGGATGGTGCCGGGCATGGCGTAACCGAACTGCTGCTCGGCGGTGGCGATGTCCAGGCCTACGTAGGTCGTACCCGCCGGCAGCAGGGTTCGGTAAGGTTGGGCTCCGCAGCCGACGTCGACCACCTTGCCCGCCGACGCGGGCAACTCGGCGGCCACGTCGTTCCAGATCGATCCCGCTTGCAGATCGAAGAAACGACGAAGCTTGCCCAGCCAGCGACGAAGCCCCTGTTCATCTTGCGTCAGCGGCGGCGGCGGCCAGCGACCCTGCGCCGACTGCGCCAGATTGGGACGTTCCTGCGGCTTCACGCTGCCTCCCTTATCACAGCCATCACGGCAGCGCCGCGATCTGCAGGCGCCGGAAAAAAATCTCGCCGCCCTCGGACTGCACCTGCAGCTTGCCGCACGATAGATCCTGGGTCGCTTGCCCGGGCCAGTTCAGACGAAACCCAAGACCGCTCGAAACGGGCTGGCCGTTCAGCAAGTGCTGGGCGGCGCCGCCTTGCACGATGATCTCGATCTGATTCCAGACCCCGACCTGCGCCGGCGTCACCGTGCTGCCGGCATTCTGAAAACTGATCGGTCCCAGGTTGTACATCCCGCCGGTGTCGGACGGCGTCAGCTGGTATTCCATCGACACCATGAACGCGCCGCTGCCGATGGGATTGGACAGCGCGTCGCCACCGGCGTTGACCGCGCCCAGCAATCCGGTCGACAAATACATGATGCCGCTGTCCTGGCTGTTCAGGGGCGGCCAGCTCAGCGTGCCCCACTTGAACTGCCCCCGCAGGTGAAATGAGCAGTATTCCTTTTGCGAAATCAACGCGCCCCAGACCTCGCCACTGATGCGCACCGCCGGCTCGCCGTCGACGGTGACCAGCGAATAGACGCCGCGAGGATCGTTGTCGGTGCCCAGGGCGGCTGTGCCGCCGTTGGGGATGCCGAGGTAGCGATCCCAGCCCGTGAAATCGACGCCGTTGAACAGCGGTTGAAAGACCGCATCAGCGCTGGTCGTGTCAGTCGCGTTGTTCGCGTCCGTCATCCCCGGCGCGTCGGCGTCAGCGTCAGCATTCGCCAGGCCGGCGTCGTCGGCCGGCGGCGCACCGTCGACGCCCGCGCCGGCGTCATTCGGCGCCTGGCCACCGTCCGAGTCAGCGCTGCAGGCGGCGATAAACAACGCCGCCGCCGCGAACCACCAGCAACGGCTGTCGCGCGACATCCGCCGATACTACCCGATCCGCCGGCGCCGCTTCGCGCCTCGCATTCCGTTGACGCTCGCGATCGGCCGGGGTAGTTTTCGCGCTCTTATGAGCCTGATCCCCGCCGGACGTCTGCATGTCTGACGACCGCTCGCGCCCGACGGTGATCACCGGCTGCTCCGGGTTCGTGGGCGCCAACCTGGCGGCGGGACTTTTGGCCCAAGGCGCGCGCGTCGTCGGCATCGAGAGCCCGTCGGGCATCGACTGGCGAACGCGTTCGCTGCCGGGACTGGAAGTGGTGACGCTGGATCTGTGCCGCGAGCAGGACGTCCTCACCGTCATCCGCGATCTGCAGCCGGCGGCGATATTCAATTGCGCCGCCTACGGTGCTTACTCTGTGCAAAGCGACGCCCGGCGCATCTACGACGTCAACCTGCTGGGCGTCCGTCACCTGCTGGAGGCGGTCCGCCAGGTGCGCGGCTTCCGCGCTTTCGTGCAGGCCGGCAGCTCGTCCGAATATGGGTTTAACTGCTCGGCCCCGGCCGAGGACGCCGCCACCCAGCCGGACAGCGACTATGCCGTTTCGAAGATCGCCGCCGGCGCGCTGATCCGCTTGTACGCGCAAAAACACGGCGTTCCCGGCTGGGTGCTGCGGCTTTACTCGCTCTATGGACCGTACGAAGACTTCAGTCGGCTGATCCCGACGCTGCTGCTGAACGCGCGCGAGGGGCGGTTTCCGCCGCTGGTCAACCCGCAGATCTCGCGCGACTTTGTCTTCGTCGACGATGTCGCGCGCGCCTTCGGGTCGGTGGTCGAGCGCGCGAACAGCCTGCGGCCGGGCGACGCGTTCAACATCGGCACCGGCGTGCGCACCACGCTGGCCGATCTGACGGTGTTGATCAAGGACCTGTTCAAGCTGGACGTCGATCCGCAATGGGGCACCATGCCCGACCGCAGCTGGGACCACACCGCCTGGTATGCCAACCCGGCCAAGGCGCGCGCCGAGCTGGACTGGCAAGGGACCACCTCGTTGCGCGACGGACTGGCCGCCACCGTGCGCTGGATCGAGCAGAATCCAGCCTTGGTGGCCGAAGGACGGCAGAAGACCGTCGTCGCCGTCCGCCGGTGAACGCCATGAACGATCCCGAGCGAGCTTTTTTCACCCAACTGCGCGCCGACGCGCTGGCCATCCGGCGGCGATTTCTGCGCATGCACTTCGAAGCGCGCGCCGGCCACCTGGGCAGCGGCTTGTCGGACATCGATCTGCTGACCTATCTGTACCGGGCGTGGTTGCGGCCGCAGGATCGGTTCATCCTCAGTAAAGGCCACGGCGCCTCCTCGCTGTACGCGACCCTGCACCACTTCGGCATCATCTCGGACGCCGTGCTGGCCACGTATTACAAGGATGGCACGCTGTTGCCGGCGCACCCGGCGCCGCGCGCACTGGAGGCGGTACCGGCGGCTACCGGATCGCTGGGGCACGGGCTGCCGATTGCCGTGGGAATGGCCCACACGTTCAAACGGCTGACCGGCAGCGACGGGCGGGTGGCCTGCCTGCTGTCCGACGGCGACTGCAACGAAGGGTCGACCTGGGAAGCGGCGATGTTCGCGGCGCACCACGCGCTGGACAACCTGCTGGTGATCGTCGACGCCAACGGCATCCAGGGATTCGGCCGCACTCGGGACGTGCTGGACATGGAGCCGCTGGCCAAAAAGTGGGAGGCCTTCGGGTTCGCCGCGGCCGAGGTGAACGGCCACGACTTCGAAGCGCTGCACGACCTCTTGTCGCAGGCGGCGCCCGGCCGCCCGCGCTGCATCGTCGCCCGCACCATCAAAGGCAAGGGCGTGCGCCTGATGGAAGACAAGGTCGAATGGCACTACTGGCCGATGAACGACGCCCAGTACGCCGAGGCGCTGGCCGATCTCGACCGCGCCGAGAAAGAGTCGGCCGGATGAGAGTGGAATTCGTCAAAGCCGTCGACGACATCCTGGCCCAGGACGACCAGGGTCTTTTCATTACTGGCGATCTCGGCTTCAACGCGCTGGAAGGGATCGCCAGCAAGTACGGCAAGCGGTTCATCAACGCCGGTGTCGCCGAGCAAAGCATGGTGGGCATCGCCGCCGGCACGGCGCTGAGTGGGATGCGACCGTGGGTCTACTCGATCGCGCCGTTCGCCACCTATCGTTGCCTGGAACAGATCCGCAACGACGTGTGCCTCCACGACCTGCCGGTGCGCATCGCCGGCAACGGCGGCGGCTACACCTACGGCATCATGGGCTCGACCCACCACGCGCTGGAAGACATCGCGGTGTTGAAAGCCCTGCCCAACCTGCAGCTTTTTTTCCCTTGCGCCAACGACCACGTGGCCGCCGCGGTGAACGCGATGGCGGCACTGCCGGGGCCGGCGTACCTCCGCCTGGCGTTCTCGGCGTTCAACACCCAGTGGGCGGCGCTGGCGGAAAACACCGCCACGCTGACCCGGACATACGCGCGGCGAGGCGATCGGCGGCAACCGGGGGTGACGGTGATCGGCGCCGGGCACGGCGTCCAGGTGGCGCTGAAGGCGCTGGCCGACGGCGGCCTGGCGGGCGCGAACGTCGACGTGTTCGGTCTGGCCCGGTTGCCCTTCGATCTCGAGGCCGATCGCGAGGTCGTCGAAAGCGCCCGCGAAACCCAGAGCGTGGTGTTCGTCGAGGAGCACTATGCGGCCGGCGGCGTGGGCGAATCGTTCAAGATGGCGCTGCCCGGCGTGCGCTGGTTTCGCTTGATGAGCGCCGCTTACCACCTGGACGGCCGTTATGGCAGCCCGGCGTTTCACATGCAGCAGTGTGATCTCACGCCCGCGACGCTGCTCTTGGTGGTGCAACAACAATTGCAGGAACAGCTTCGGTCGCCATGAGCGCCGCCCTCGCCTCGCCGCGCAAGCTGTCGGCCATCATCGCCTGCTACCGCGACGAGCAGGCCATCCCCATCATGGCCGAGCGGTTGGAAGCGACGTTCAAGAAGATCGGCGTCGACTACGAGATCATCTTCGTCAACGACGGCAGCCCCGACAACACGCAAGAGGTGCTGGAACGCCTGACCGCCGGCAACCCCAGGATCAAGGCCATCACCCACAGCCGCAACTTTGGCTCGCAGAACGCCTTCACCAGCGGCATGAAGCTGGCCAGCGGCGACGCCTGCATCCTGCTGGACGGCGATCTGCAGGATCCGCCCGAACTGATCGAAGCCTTCGCCGCCCAGTGGCGCGAGGGCTACGAGGTCGTCTACGGCGTGCGCACCAAGCGCGAGATGTCTCGCCTGCTGGAGCTGGGCTACAAGGGCTTTTACCGCCTGTTTCAGTCGATGGCGTACATCCGGGTGCCGGTGGACGCCGGCGATTTTTCGCTCATCGATCGCCGGGTGATGAACATCCTCAACGGCCTGCCCGAGCGCGATCGCTTCATGCGCGGCCTGCGGGCCTGGTCGGGGTTTCGCCAGACCGGCGTTCCCTACGTGCGGCCGGAACGAATGTTCGGCCGCACGACCAACAACCTGCTGTCGAACCTGCGCTGGGCGAAGAAGGGGATCTTTTCTTTTTCGTACGTCCCGCTGGAGATGATCGCCCTGGGCGCGATGGCCGTGTCGGGCCTGGCGGTGGTGGCGATGATCATCCAGATCGTCGCCAAGTTCTTCCGCCCGGACATCCCGCAAGGGATCGTCACCATCATCGTCATCAGCTTGTTTTTGGGCTCGATCAACCTGGTCAGCCTGGCCTTCATCGCCGAGTACATCGCGAAGATCTTCGAAGAGGTGAAGGGCCGACCGCAGTTCATCGTCACCAAGCTGCTGAACTTTGACCAGCCCGATCCCGGGACGCCGGTGCAGGGTCCACCCGACAGACCCGGCGGCGCGCCGTGATCATCGGCCGCAGCCCGCTGCGCATCTCGCTGGGCGGCGGCGGCACCGATCTGCCGTCTTACTACCGCGACCACGGCGGGTTCCTGATCGCCGCCGCCATCACCCGCTATGTCTACGTGTCGATGCACGAGACGCCCCTGCGCGAGATGCTGCTGCGCTACTCGCAGATCGAACGGGTGGCCAGCGTGGCGGAGATTCGCCACCCGATCATCCGAGAGGCGCTGACCCTGACCCGGATCGAAGGCCCGAACATCGAGATCACCAGCATGGCGGACATCCCCGCCGGCACCGGCCTGGGATCATCCGGCAGCTTCACCACCTGCCTGCTGAAGGTCCTGCACAAGTTCAAGCGACACTTCATCCACCCGCGCGAGCTGGCCGAGATGGCTTGCCACATCGAGATCGATCGGCTGAAAGAGCCCATCGGCAAGCAAGACCAGTACATCGCCGCGTTCGGCGGCGTGACGGCGTTCGCCTTCAACGCCGACGACACCGTCACGGCCGCGCCGGTGCGCGCCAGCGCCGACACGCTGGACGTGCTGGAGGACAGCCTGGTGATGGTGTCGACGGGGTTCTATCGCGCCGCCTCGCAGGTCCTGCGCGAGCAGGACGATCGCACGCGGCAAAAAGACAGCGCGATGGTGGAAAACCTCCACTACGTCAAGGAGCTCGGCCATCGCAGCCTGGAGGCGATCGAGACCGCCAACCTGACCACCCTGGGCCACCTGATGCACGAGCACTGGCAGCACAAGAAGAAACGCTCGAGGCAGATGAGCAACCCCGACATCGACCGCTGGTACGATCTGGCCATGCAGAACGGAGCCATCGGCGGCAAGCTGATCGGCGCCGGCGGCGGGGGCTTTCTGCTTTTCTATACCGAACAAAAGGCCCGGCTGCGGAACGCCCTGCGCGGCGCCGGCCTGATGGAAGTGCCGCTGACGTTTGATTACGAGGGGACGAAGATTCTCTGACGACGGTCGTCCAGTCGCGGGCTGGACACCACCGCGCTCGATCGTTTCGCCGATGTCGGTGAGGTACTCCTAATCCTTGCTGCCAGGAATGACCGGTTCAATGTTAAATCTTCCCGCGGCGCCCGTTGGGCCGCCGCGTGACCGTTCTCCGATCGAGTTCAGTCCACCCCTCCATCAGTACGGCCGATCAACACAGTGGACGGCTCGATGGAATCGAGCGAGCAGCCGCAGTGACCCGGCGGAGGCGTGTTGACCTCCACCTGAATGGTCACCGTCTCGTAACCAGGGGCGGAGACCTGCAAAGAATAGGTCCCCGACACCACAGCGACTGCGTCCACGGGCCAGTCGCAAACTACCGAGGAGACGGGGGGATTTGGCTGACAGCTCATGGTCCCGTTCACCGGTCCGTTTAACACCGCCTCCACGCCATTCACAACCGCGGGTGGCATGGTGATTACTCCAACGGAGGCGCCGACCCGTGCGGCGGGGCAACTGCGAGGGCACGTTTGTCCACAATCTGTACCACACCCCGTCAATGTAGCCAGCACCAAGATCACCCACAACATCGTCGCGATAGCCCTAGGAACAAGTCCAGCCGTCCACACGCAACTCATCTCCTCTGGTACTGCAAGTTTCAGGCTCGTACAAGCTCCATATTTTCGCCTGTGCTCCGCTCAACTCTGCTCCGGCTCATTTTCAAGGTCCCTGACCAATCGCAGGACATTCCATCTATCACGGGATTCAGCGTGCCGAGTCGCGTCGGCTCAGAGGAGCGGAGCAACAATTGACGTAATGTCATTCAGAAGACAGAACGACGCCTTGGCGCCCGCCGCGTAGCTTTCGAGGAATGAAAGGATCGGCACTGAGCCAACGCGACCAGGGCAGCAAGACCCCTGGACTAAGGATAGGTTGTTTGTCTCCCCAGTGGTGCCATCGTTTCCATTACCGCACCTCGGTGCTGCGAACGAAGTGCCCACGAAGGCGATTTGCGCTCCGATCGTGGCGCCACTGTTGAAACTTGCCTGGCTTCTATTCGCATCACCGAAGATATTGAACTCGACCTGATTCCAAGCCCCGGCCAGATACAATGTGGCGTCCGTGGTGCTGTTGGAGTAAAGAGTATTGCCGACGGAGAGCGTGACCGTATCGACCCCATTCTGCACTGCCTTACCACTAAGTTGAAGGCTGCCTAAATTGGTAATAGATATTGGGCTACCAGATACGGGCGTGGCGTTGGTGGTCGTGTAGCAATCTGACGTACCGGAGCCTGTCCAATTGGCTGGGCAATGAGGGCCGTAATTTAGCAACCAAGACTGGATAGCCACGCCCTGGTAAACTTCACTGGAGTAGAAAAATTGCTCCCAGCCTTTGCAGTATGGCCCCCCACCAGGCGCTTGCTGGCATCTCGCCGTCGTGAACAAATTCGTATTCATCTGAAGCGTATACATGTTGGGGACGGTATTGTCGCTTTCCGCCGTGACGTTGGTCAGAGTCGGGAATGAGCCCACCGCTGCAGTCAACGTCCCGTCAACCCACCCGGTGTCGTCGATGCTATTGCCGATGTTCTCAGGATCTCCCGACGGCTTGTGGGGCGCCGGCATGGGATGACCCAGCACCGGCGGGCCACAAGGTGTTTTCTCCCAACTCGCAGCCGGGTACGTGGCCTTATAGCATCCCTCTCCCGGCGTTGGCATGTCCGCCATTCGCTTGCGCCACCCGTCCTCGGTTAGACCCGCGGCAATAATAGCGCCACCATCCGACACGGTAGGCCCGGGCTGCGCGGTCAAGGCCGCCCTAACGGCGCGGGTTTCGTCTTTGGGGGACGTCGGATCGTTGGACCCGCACCCTCCCATGAAAGGGAGGAGCAAGACGACGATCGCAAGCGTCGGTTGAACAGCGATGGCAACGCGGTTTGTGGATTTAGACATGTTAAGAGCGATAGCACTCAAGATCGGTTTAGTGTGGGGTGTTTTCATTGACCTAGCCTCCGCGTATCAGGGCACATTGTTCATTCGCCTTCCTCCAGGACGGGCTGTCGCCTATTGGTCGAGGTCGATCTAGGGAACGCCGCCGCGCCGCTGAACAGCGCGACTGCGTGAAATAACCTGGAAGCAGTGGTCTCGGGTATTCGGCAATCTCCATCGCAACCGAACTACTGCTGAATATCAACTTGATATGCGCCATTGGAACCGCTGCACACCGAGAAATAGATATTGAGGTTCTTGCCGGAGAGAAGAGCGGCCTGAGCTTCGCTCATCCAGAGCTTTATGATGTCCATGGTTGCATTCCCACAACCCGATGGGGCTCCACTGAGCCAGACGAGGTAGTTGTTCCCCCCGCAGACGAAAACAGCATATCCAGCGGAACTGTAGCCGACCTCAGTGGGAGAGCATTGTACCGGCGACGACACAGCATGCGCCGGAGCGCTGGGGGTTATCACGCCGAAGGTGAGAATGGCCGCGAAGAAAAGGCCGCGCATAGACATAGTGGGACGCGCAGAGCGTTCAATCGTCATAGATCCTCCGTTGGGTGTGCTTTAGAAGTGGGCCGAGATGAGAAACGCGCAAATAGGATTAATGCGGGTGTGATTTTGTGTCAACGTTAATCGACGCTACCAAACGTTTGCGAGCGAAGCAGTGAGTTTTGAAACTGAGCGAGATATGACGGATGTGGGTAAAAACGACGAGTGCGCGGCCCGCCGCGGGCGCTGATGTGAGTTTCGAAGCCGAGGATGTAGGAGGCAGAATAACTCCCCGGCTCCGCGGTCAGGGGGTTGACGGTCGTTCCGCGAGCGAGCGAGCGGGCGGGCGTCGGCCCATTTGTCTCTGATCACAGGCCGATCCGTTCCAGCGACGAGGAAAGTACGACGGTCGATCACGATGCGATCCGCTTTCTCGTTCGGCATGGGGTCCCAGCCCGATGTGACGGTGAATCGGTATTCTTGTGTGGCGATGCCATGCCAATCTCCTCGGTTGTTATCGTTAGCCGTGATCGAGCGTGCTGTACATCAGCCGTGATCGAGCGTGCTGTACATCGAAGAACAGGATCTGTTCGCTCGCTCAAGGACGTGACGGGCGAGGCGCGAAACGTCGCGTGCTCGCCGGGCGGACGCGGCCAGCTGGTGGTCTGCCGTTCGCCGATGTGGAACGGAAGTCTGGTAGTCTTGTTTCGCGTGACCACCGGATCAACTGACAATTGGGACGCGCATTGGTCGTCTTTGGCCGACAGCAACAGCCTGAACCCGGCGCAGTCCTACCGCCGCGCCCTGATCTTCAAAGCGTTGGGATTGGTCGCCGCCTCGGGTCCGGTGCGTTTGCTGGAGCTGGGCAGCGGCCAGGGAGACTTCGCGCAGGACGTCTTGAGCTCCTGCCCTGCCGCCGAGCTGGTCGGTCTGGATCTGTCCGCCACCGGCGTCGAGATCGCCGGGCGCAAGGTCCAGCGCGCGGCCTTTTTCCAGCAGGACTTCACCCGCCCCATCGGCCTGCCCGATCGCTATCGAAGATGGGCGACGCATGCCGTCTGTTCGGAGGTGCTGGAGCATCTCGATGATCCCGTCGCTGCCTTGCGAAACGTCCGTACGCTGCTGGCACCGGGCTGCCGCCTGGTGGTCACGGTCCCGGCGGGCCCGATGTCTGCCTTCGACAAGCACATCGGCCACCGCAACCACTTCACCATCGATCGTCTGGACGAAACGCTGCGCGCCGCCGGCTTCGTGGTGGCCGAACTGAACGGCTCCGGATTTCCTTTCTTCAACCTCTATCGTCTGACGGTCATCGCCCGCGGGCGGCAACTGATCCAGGACGCTTCCGGTGCTGACGGGCGACCGTTGCCGCTGGCCGCGCGGGCCGCGATGCGGGCGTTTTCGTGGCTTTTCCGCTTGAATCGACCGGTCGGATCGCGCGGCTGGCAGCTGGTCGCTATCGCGGTCGAACCCGACACCTGACCGGCGGATTGCGCGCGGCGGATGCCGGTTCAGCTAGTGTATAGTCTCGCGCGCTTTGGGTTTCTTCGTACTTTTTGGGCTATCCACGCTGGCCTTGCTGGCCGCGCTCGCAGTGGCGGTTCGCGCTCGGTTGCGCGGCCGTGCCGAGGCGTTGGTCGCCGTCACCCTGCTTTGGAACGGCATCATCATCACGCCGATCTACATTTTGGGGCTGACCAGTCGACTGCGGCCGGCCTCGCTGGCCGTGGGATCACTGGTCACCGCGGCGGCGACTTTGCTGTTGGCAGCGCGAGGAGCGCGATTTCGCCAGCTGCTGGGAAAAAGCACCCGCTTGTTCCTGGGCTTGGTGCTCCTCCCCATCGAAGCTTTGCAGCTGTCGTGGAAATCGAAGCGGTTCGTGTTCGTGGGAGTTGCCTTCGCCGCGCTGCTGCTGCCGTACCTGGCGGTTTCGGCGTATTTCGGGCAG
>DASXQB010000427.1:0-5158 GCA_036493295.1 Polyangia bacterium
TCAGGATCGCTCGCTGTCGTGGATTGTCCAGAAAGCATGGAAGATCTCCCGCAAAGAGATCATGAAGTACCCGTCGGTCAATGAATTCCCCGGCGAAGAGGACGAGCGCGGCGCGACCGAGTAGTAGTGCCGTCCCGGGACTTTCTGATAATCACCGACGCGGTGGCGCCTCTGATGGAGGGGGAAACCCCTCTGGCTGCCGCTGGGGTCAGCCGCGCCTTGGCGGCTGCCGGCCATCGCACCACGGTACTGTCGCTCGGCGCACCCGAGACGGTGGCGCGCGTCCCGGGATTGGCCCGCCGGCTGCGCACCATCTCGGCGTCCATCGGCGAGCAGTCCCTGGATCTGAGCTTGTACGAAGGCCGAGCGGTCCTCAGTAACTCGCAGCTCATGATCATCGGCGCCCAGCCGTCCGGTCGCGCGGAGACCGCGGCTTTGCTGGGCAGTGCCGTCAAGTCACTGGCCAGCGACGGTCTGATCGCGCCCGAGGTGACCATCGGCTGGGGCGAGACCGCCGCGGCTGCGCTTTCAGCGACCTCGGCCGCCGTGCGCCTGTTCGTGCTGCCCAGCGGTCGGGTGGGCGCGCCGCTGAGCCCCGCCGACGCGCAACTTCTGGGCACGTCGCTGCTGGGCGGCGATGACGACGTCGGCTCGCGATCACTGGTCGCACTTGGTTCGTTGTCGGCCAACGCCATTCTCGCGCCCAGCGCCAGCGCTGCCCGCGCCCTCGGCAGTAACCCCGGTCTGGCAGCTCGTGCTTCCGATGAACCGCTGGTCGCCATCCGCTTCGGCAGCGACGAGCCACCGAATGATCCGGCCACCGATCCAGCGTTGGCGGCGGCATATTCGTCCGCCAATCTGGCCGGTAAGATCGAATGCCGGCGCGCTGTGGCCCGTCGCTGTTCGCTGGCACTGGGGCCGCGCACGCTGCTGCTGGCGGTAGCGCCGCTGCGGCAACGCAAAGGCGGCGACGTGGTTCTGTCGGCGCTCGAACGCCTTAGCCCTTACGACGTCGTGGCCATCATCCCCGCCGGCGGCGACGCCGAGTTGGCCGAGCGAGCGAACCTCCTGGCCATCGAAAATCCCGGCCGCATCTCAGTCCTGTCGGCCACCGACGAGGCCACCGAACGCCAGGTGCGCGCCGCCGCGGATGCGCTGCTGCTGGCCGACGACGACGACCGCACCGGTCGCGCCGCTGCTCTGGCCCAGCGGTACGGCACGCTGCCAATCGCCGTCGACGCCGGAGCCAACCGCGACAACTTGGTCGACTACGATCCGCGTTCAGCGACGGGCTCGGCATTGCTGTACGGATCGCTGGATGCGTTCCAGATCGAAAGTGCCATTCGACGCGCGGCCGCTTTGCGCGCCGATGCCGATCTCTGGTCGCCGCTGGTGAAGGCGCTGCTCGAACAGGCGCCCCGCTGGGCGGCCGCCGCCAGCGCCATCGAAGAGCTCTGCGGTCAGATCTAGACCTGATCTAGATTAGATCTAGATTGCGAGCGTCCGTCAGCCGCGACGTGACGCCCGATCATTCGTCACGTCAGTGATGCGCACGCCCAGCTCACCATCGACGTCGACCAGCTCGCCGCGGGCCCAGATCTCGTCGCCCACGCGCAAGGTAACAGCCGTGGCCCGCGGCCCGGCGAAAGCCAAAACGCCCCCGCGCGCCAGCGACAGGATCTCGTCGCCGCGCACCACCAGCCGTCCCAGTTCGGCAACGATCTCCACCGGCGCGGCGGCCAGCACCAGCGTGGGGTCAACCACGGCGTTTCCGGGCGCTTTGTTGTGCTCGTCCATCGGGCCTTCGTTCTTTCGCACAAAGCGCCCGGACGCAATCGGCAACGGACGAAATCCGTCCTGCAAACGGATGGCGCCGTCCGCATCCAGCGTCGCGGCCGCCATGTGCGACCCCACCCGCAATCGCACCGCCCACTGCGCGTCCGCGCGCAACGCGGGCAATCCGTCGAAGACCACGCCGTCGCCCGCCTGAACCGTCCGCCACTCGCCAGCGGATAATTTCGTGGCACCCAGCTCGACGACAGCGACGGTGACCAACGTCGTTGTCTGTTCCTGCGTGTCCGCATCCGCCGCTTCGGTCCAGCGCCGCGGGATCTCCAGCCGGACTGGCGCCGCACGACCAAGCGATTCGATACCGACGTTCACGATCAGCGTGATCGATTCTGCGCGGGCCAGCGGCACGCCTTGCCGCAAAGACAAACGCCATGGACTGCCGAGAGCGCGCAAGACTTCTGTCACCACCGCCGCCAGCACGCCGCGCTCCACGCGCCCCAGCTCCCGTTCAACGATCGCATCGGTGCCGGTTCCCAAAATCGTGCTGACCACCGCCGCCGCCAGCGCTCGGTCGATCTTGATCCGCGCCGCTTCGCCTTGATGGCGAATGAACAGGGCGCTGTCATCGTCCAGCACAGCGACGTCGTCGATGGCACTGTCGATCGAATCGAAGGACAGCCGAATCGATCCCAGCCGGGCAACGGTCACCGCGCGCGGATGACCGTTGATCCATCGCGCGGCGCTGCCCAGAAATGCCCGCGCCGCTCGCGCTGGCGGCAACGGCGGCGTGCTTGCCTCACCGCCCAACGACACTGGTTTGCCAGCCACAGCGCAAGCCTTGCCGTTATCCAACCACCGATGTCAAGGATCAGCGTCAAGGATCAGTCGAGCCCGTTCCGTGCGCCAACAAACAGCCCGTTCGTCACCTTGCTGGCATTTCCCAGTTGCCGGCGGCCCATCCCTTTCGCGTATTATTCTCGGAACCTCCTTGGGCTCGAGCCATCGAAAGGCTGACATGACGGAATACGCGCCGTGATTAACTGTCAACAGCTCATCGATTTCTGTTTTGACTACATCGAGGGCGATCTTCCGAATGATGAGCAAGCGCTTTTCCGGCGGCATCTGGCGCAATGCCCGGACTGTGTGAGCTTCTTCGAGACTTACCGGCGAACCGCTGAAGTGTCTCGCGAGGCGCTGGCTACGCAGATTCCACCGTCTGTCCGCGAGGCGGTGCGAAGCTTCTTGCGATCGCGAAAGTAACTCCTCGCTTCGTTCGTTCGTTTGGTGAACGGACTTTGTCGCGCGGGATTTTTTGACAGAGTAGGATTTTAGGATACCTTGTCCTACATGTCTCACCTAGACGTTTTACTCGATACGGAGCGGCGTCGGGATCCCCGGGTGCGGGTGGAGATGTTTCTCAACCAGTATGTTGAGGACGAACCGGCGCGCAGCCTGGCCGTCAACGTCAGTCACACCGGCCTTTACGTACAAAAGCTTGTCGAGCCGGTGGCGCGGCAAACTCGCGTCGTCGGGCTGGAGTTCGAACTGCCAGGAACGGGCGAGATCATCTGGGCGTCGGCAGAGTCGCGCTTCGATCGGTTGGGCGACTATTTTCACGTCAGCGGCCTGCGCTTTGTCGGGATGGCTCGCAAGCACGAACGGTTGCTGCGCGATTTCGTCACTGAAAAACGCCTGCGCGAGCTGCGCTGGATCCGGCAGAACCGGATCCTGGTCCCGAACTAGCGCGCGCGTTCTCTGCACAAGAAATCACCTCGGTCGGCCCTCGACCCCGCAATGGTGCGGGGCTCGGGGGTCGTTATTTTCGGTGCTACTCTAGGCTGGTGCGCCTGATCGCTTTGCGGGCGTTGGGGCTGCTGGCTCTGCTGATGCCGTGGACCATCCCACGGACAGCAGCGGCTGCCGATTGGGCGGTCAAACGAAACGGCAACCAAGCGTTGGTCGAGCAGGCGACGCGCGCCTTCGTTGCCGCGCCTGACGATACCGCGCGGGCGGCTCGACTCCGGCGAACCGCCGGAGCCGCGGGCTTGGCGGCGCTGCTGCCGTCGTTTGCCCGCCGCGCGGAAAATGAATCCGCGGTCTACGCTGACGTTGAGGCCTACGCCCAGTTGTTGCTGCTCGGCGGGCACGCCGGCCAGGCGATCGCCTGGTTCACCCGCGCGACAACGCTGCGCCCCGACCAGGCGGCACCGCTGGCCGGTCGCGCCCGAGCGCTGCAGGCCAGCGGCGACCACCCGGCTGCGCTGGCTTCTTTCGAGGCGGCCTTGCGTCTGACCAGCCAGGCGATGGAGCGCCGCCCGATCTTGCAGGCCATCTTGCCGCTGCTTGGCCCGGTGGCGGCGATCGAGCGCGAAGTGTCCGTGCGCCGCGAGCTCTGCCAGCTGGCTCCGCGCGATCAGGCCGCCGCTGACGCGCTGGCGGCAGCGCTGGCTCGCGCCGGCCATCCGGCGGAGGCAGCGGAGCTCCTGGCGCAACAGATCCACGACGGGCGTGGCGATCGCTTTGACCTGGGATTGCGTCTGGCCGAGCTGCGAGAAGCATCCGGTGACGACGACGCGGCCGCCGGCGTGTTGGCCGAGCTACGCGGCGTCCCGACCGCAGCGAGCGAGCGGCGCCGCACGCTGTGGACGCGCACAGTGGACGTGGAACGCCGCCGCGGGCGCTTGCCCCAGCTGGCCGCCACGCTGGCGCACGCGCCTGGGGCGATCGAATGGGACGTGCTCAGTCACGTTCGGGATGAGCTGGGCGATCCGGAAGGTGCGCTGACCGCCGCTCGTCGGGCCAGCGCGCTGTCCGCCCGCGATCTGGATGTCCGACGATGGACTGCCTCGCTGCTGGATCGGATGGGACAGCCCGACGCCGCCATCGTCGAGTACGAAGCGCTTGCGCGCCTGGCGCCGCGCGACGTCCGCTTTGCCGTCGAGATCATCGAACGCCGCTTCCGGCGCGGGCAAACCGCGCAGGCCCAGCAAGCCTTTGATCGCAGTCTGGTCCGTTTTGGAAATGATCCCGCCGCCCTCAGCGAGCTGGCGCAACTGGGCGCGCACTGGGCGGACGATCAACGAGCCATCGCCGCCTGGCTGCGGCTGCGGCACATCGTCCCCGACGACGAGGCGGCGATCGTCGGCCTGGGCGAGATGTACTTTGAGCGCGGTAAGAAAGAGTCGGCGCTGCGCACCTGGCGCGAATTGTTGCGCCCGACAGCGGCGCGCAAGCTCAGCAAGGGTGACGCTCACCTGCGCTTGGGCGACGTGCTGATGGATCACGATCTGTTCGACGAAGCCGCCGCCGAGGTGGCGGCGGCCCGAACTTTGGAACCCGAGCGCGCCGCCCCTCATCGAGCATTGGC
>DASXQB010000428.1:0-1666 GCA_036493295.1 Polyangia bacterium
GACAGAGGCCTTCCGCGGGCGGGAAGCCGCCAAGCGGCCGAGGCCGTCCAATTTGTCGCCACGTCCAAGCCGCGCGTGCAGCCTCGGTTACGTTACCGATTCACCTCGATCTCGCGTCAACCTGATAACGGTCTAGTTGGCGGGCGGCTTTCGCCCGTTTGCGCTCCTCTGACGAGGAGCGCTCTTTAACGGATCCAAAAAGGGCGCTCCACCGGGAGCGCAAACGCGCGAAAGTCGCCCTCCAATCGGGGTTCCATTTCCGTCCGACAATCGTCCCGCGCAAAGCGTCGGGAACGACCGAAAAGGTCACCGGGCGCGAGCACGCCCCGCACCGCTGCGCGGGCGCCGCTGTGGCATCATGGCGCCGTGAAGAAAGCCGCCCCGTCGAAAAAGAAGCCCGACGCCGCCAAGAAAGCACCTGCGGCCGCCGGCAAGACATCGACCAAGAAGTTTGGCCGGCGCGCCGACCTGGGCGCGCCCGTCGACGGCTTCTTCGCCAGGCAGCCGCCCCCCCTGCGTCCGATCTTGGACTTGCTCCGGACCATGGTCGAAGCAGCGGCGCCCGAGGCCACGTCGGCGATCAAGTGGGGGCTGGCGTTTTATTCGATCGGAAAAAACACGATGTGCGCGCTGGCCGGCTTCAAAGCGCACGTGAACTTGATCCTGCCCGGCCCGCCGGGCACCTACCGCGATCCCGACGGCCATCTGGAGGGCGACGGCAAGACCGGCAAACATCTGAAGGTGCGCTCGCTTGAACAGCTGCCGCGCGCGGCGGTGCAAGGGTGGCTGGCCACGGCCGAGGCGCGGGCCCGCCAGCCACAGTGACACCCGCTCGCGACATTCACGGGACCATCGAAACCGTTTTTCGGATCGAATCGGCGCGCCTGATCGCCGGCCTTTCGAGGCTGGTGCGGGACGTGGGCCTGGCGGAAGAATTGGCGCAGGACGCGCTGGTGACGGCGCTCGAACGCTGGCCGCAAATGGGCATCCCCGAAAATCCTGGGGCCTGGCTGATGGCGGCGGCGAAGAACCGGGCCATCGACGTCCTTCGCCGGGAAAAACGCCTGGATCGCAAGCATCAGGAGATCGGGCGCGCCGCCGAGCAGGAGCAGACGGCGGCGCCTGATCTCGACGCCGCGCTGGACGACGACGTCGGCGACGATCTGCTGCGCCTGGTCTTCACCGCCTGTCACCCGGTGCTGTCGTCTGAGGCGCGAGTGGCGCTGACCCTGCGGCTGCTGGGCGGGCTTTCCACCGAGGAGATCGCCCGCGCCTTCCTGGTGCCCGAACCGACCATCGCCCAGCGCATCGTGCGCGCCAAACGAACCTTGACCGACGCCGGCGTGCCGTTCGAAGTCCCGCGCGGGGACGAGCTGCAGGCGCGTCTGTCGTCGGTGCTAGAGGTGGTGTACCTGATCTTCAACGAGGGTTACGCCGCCACCACCGGCGACGACTGGATGCGGCCCGCGCTGTGCGAGGACGCCTTGCGCCTGGGCCGTATTCTGGTCGCGCTGGTCCCGAACGAACCGGAGGTGCACGGGCTTTTGGCGCTGATGGAGATCCAAGCCTCGCGCGCGCGGGCGCGCACGGACGCCGCCGGCGAGCCGATCCTGCTTTTGGAGCAGAACCGGGCGCTGTGGGATCAACTGCTGATCCGCCGCGGCCT